>NZ_JBFAIM010000064.1:0-84505 GCF_040654715.1 Nonomuraea sp. NPDC050643
GCTGTATGTGATCTGGCACTGCTGGCAGGACGGCCTCGCCTACGACCCGGCCAAACACGGAGCCCTCCAGGCCCTCCTCAAACAAGATCAACCGGTGGTGGCTTGACACAGGGCTACTCATCCGGCCAGCGGGTCGGCCACGGTGACGCGACCGGCCACGATGTCGTCGCGGACCTGCTTGACCTTGGCGACCACGTCGGGGCTGCCGGCGACGGCGCAGCCGGACGAGGCGAGGTCGTCGCCGAGCGCGTTGACGCCGACACCGCCCTCCTTCAGCCCGTACACCTTGACACCACCCGCCTTGCCGGCCGCGATGTCCTTGATGGCGGCGCTCTCGGCCACGTCGACGTGCTTGAGCACGTTGTCGATGACGTTGCCGGGGCTCTGGCCGCACTGGTTGACGTCCACGCCGAACGACTTGGCCTGCGCGGCGGCCACGGCCTCGAAGACGCCCTGGTTGCCGGCGGACGCGGCGGCGGCCACGATGTCGGCACCCTGGCCGGTGAGCGTCTGGGCCTGCGACTTGGCCCGCGCCGGGTCGCTGAACGGGTTGTTGCCGCCGACGTAGAGCGGCGTGCCGGTGGCCTCGGGCTTGACGGACTTGGCCCCGGCGAAGAACGGGTCGATCCAGCGGTGCACGAACGGCGAGTCGATCGCGGCCACGACGCCGAGCCTGCCGCTCTCGCTCAGCAGCCCGGCCTCGATGCCCGCCAGGTACGCGGCCTCGTGCTCCTTGAAGGACACGCAGGTCAGGTTGGCCGCCTGCTCCTTGGCGCAGGAGTCGACCTGGAGGAACTGCTGGCCCGGATTCTGCTTGGGGACGGTGGCGAACAGGTCGTCGAAGGAGAAGCTGACCCCGACGACCACGGTGGGCTTCGCCCTGACGGCGGCGTCGAGGTTCTGGGCGATGCTGGTCGGGTCCTTGCTCTCGTACAGCTTGAACGAGGCGCCGATCTCCTTGGCCGCCGCTTCCGCGCCCTTGACGCTGAGCTGGAGGAAGCTGTTGGTCCCCACGGGGTTGGGCGTGATGAGGATGACGGACTTGCCGGTGGGGGTGGAGGCGGCCGGCCGGCCGGCACCGCCGCACGCGGTGAGCATGAGGGCGGCGGTGGCCAGGACGACCACAGGAGAGATGGTGCGCATGCGAGCGAGAATAACATGCATATTAGGTAGGAAAAGTCGTATTTGGCCGGCCGCAAAGGTTTGGGCGTTCGTTGCCGCGGCTTTTCACGCCGCTCTCGTCGGCGGGAAATAACTTGCTCGTCGAGTGAGCGAGGAGTGCGGCGCCGGCCGTACGGAACCGATGGGGGTGGGGGCGGTGCCGATCTCGGACTACGGGGTCCTCAAGGGCACGGTGGTGGACTGCCGGACGGAGACGACGGACACCCCGCACTATCAGATCCATCTCGACGCGGCGGGCGTCCAGTTCCGCTGCGCGGTGAACATCCGATCGCAGCAGTCACCGCCCGACCTGCTGTTCCTGGCCGTCGACGGCCTGCGGCACCCGGTCGTCGCGCTGGTCGCCGGCCTGCCCGACGGGTTCACCGCTCTCGAGAGCCGTCCCGGCGGGATGGCCCTCGACTACATCCGCGCCAATCTGTTCGACCGCGATGCCATGCGTCCCGCCCCGACCACGCTGCCCGGTCCCGACAACGACCTGGGCGAGTTCCTCGACCACTACGTGAAGCAGGCCCGGTCGGATCCGGACGCGCGGCTGTACGTCTTCGGGCAGCGGTGGGGTCCGGAGTCGAAGCGCGACAAGATCTTCGGCTTCACGCCGGGCAACGGCATCCACGACGTCCACATGAACCAGGGCAACAGCGGCCGCTTCGCCGCCGACAACGGTGTGTGGCAGGACGGGGCGCTGCTCGCGTACCTGCCCGCCTCCGACCTGTGGGTGGGGGTGTTCCTGGCGTTCGGTTCGCAGTCCTGGCACACCGACGACGTCACCGGTCACCCGCTGGAGGCGGAGCTCGTTCCCACGGAGCTCGAGGGAGCGGTGCGCATCGTCGCCGCGCTGGTCAACCCGGCCGGGCCCGCGCCGGAGCGGGAGAGCGTCACCCTGCTGAACGCCTCGCCCGAGGAGATCGACCTCGGTGGCTGGGCGATCGCCGACCGGCAGAAGAACCGTCACCCGCTCACCGGGACGATCCCGGCCGGCGCCACCCGTCTCGTCGAGATCGGCCCGCCCTTGGTGCTCGGCAATGACGGCGGCATCATCACCGTGCTCGACCAGGACGGGATCAAGATCCACGGCGTCGCCTACACCGGCGCGCAGGCCGCCCGCGAGGGCTGGTCCCTCACGTTCTGACGCCGCCGGGCGACGGTGATGATGACGCGCTGGTAGTGCTTCAGCGCAGGGGTTCCGTCGTCCTTGACCTCGAGGATGAGATGGACGGTGGTCCCGGGCGCGGCGTCGGCGGGGACGGTGACGGAGACGGCGGACGTATCCGCGCCTTTCAGCGCGAGCGTTCCTTCGTAGGTGCCGGCGTCGGTGTACTGCCACCACCTGTACGACAGCCGGTCGCCGTCGGGGTCCGTGCCCTTGCCCAGCAGGGTGAGGGTGGCGCCCGGCCGGGCGGTCAGGTCCAGGCCGGGCCGTACGGAGGCCTGCGGATTGTGGTTGGCCCCGGCGTAGGAGGAGGTCACCCCCCAGTCGGCGCGGGCGGCGAAGTCGTTCTGGAGGTCCTCGACCCAGCGCGTCTGGGGGTAGTTCCGGTCGGCCGGGTCGGCGGTATGGGGTTGGCGTCGGTGGTGTCGAGCCACCCGGAGGCGGTGGGGGCGAAGCAGCCACCCCAGCCACCATAGGTCGGGTCTTCTGATGACCGAAGGCCGTTGAAGTCCAGCAGGTGCATGAACGCGGGGGAGTCCCCCTCGGAGATGAAGTCGTGGACGTCGTAGCCGAGGTTCTGGTTGGCCTGGCTGGCTTCGGGCCGCCAGCGGTTGTTCTGGTCGTCACCCGGCGTCGGATTGCCGTCGCGATACGTGCGGTACCGCGTCAGCAGCTCCCCGTGGCCGCTCAGGAAGTCGCCCTCCATGTACGGCGCGCGCAACGTGTACTGGAAGGGCTCCGGCACGGTGGGCTTCCACCGGTAGGCGAAGCTCCAGAACTGCGACTGGTTGTCGATGATCTTCACGTTCGGCCAGGTGGGCCGGATGTAGCCGGCGAGGGTGGCGTCCTGGTTGAGGATGTTGTAGATCACCAGCTTGTCGCTCACCTTGCGCTGGATCGCCGGCCATCGGCGGGTGCCCTCGTACTGCTCCTGGATCGACTTGAGCGCCCGGGCGACCGTGTTGAGCCCGCCCCACGTCTGCGCGTAGACGGGGCCGGGTTTGTCGTCGAGGATCACCTTCCTGATCCATTCGGAGCCCTCGGTGACCTTGGTCATCTCGCTGACGTCCTCGATGTTGCCGATCTTGTAGAGGGCGCGGAGCTCGGTGGGCGCCGGGTAGCCGGGGGCGTGCCTCCTCAGGTTGGGGTAGAGCTCGGCGTACAGGTCGATGTAGTGGTCGACCCACTCGGTGCCGGTCCAGCGGAACGGGGGGACGCTCGCGCCGTCGCCCGCCCAGTGGAAGCGGGAGCTGGAGTAGACGATGCCGGCGATGTCGAACTCGTTGGCGTAGTACAGGAAGCGGATGAACGAGTCCATGTCGTCGACCTCGCCGTCCTGCGTCACGATGACACGCGGCTTGGCGCCGTGCGCCGGCGTCGCCGGCGCGGTGGTGGGGGAGCCGGGGCTGGCGTGCGAGGTGCCGGTGAGCGCGGTCGCGGCAAGGGCGGCCATGACGGCGATCGACAGGCGACGCGTACGAGCACGTCGGGGGGTGGGCATGCTTCTCCTTCGCATGGGTGTGCCCGGTCAGGAGACGGGTTCGTCCTCGTGGAAGATGACGATCCGCGCCGTGTGCCGGTCGTCCTCGATCGGTTCGCCCGGTGACCGGCGGCCGGTGGCGAGGACGTCGCCGGTGCGGGGGTCGACGACCCGGTAGGCGAGGGGCAGCCCGTCCTCGCGCACCGGCCGGAGCGGGCCGCCCCTCTCCTGGTAGACGATGTGCAGCCGGCCGGGTACGCGCAGGGTGCGCGGGCTGATGAAGGTCTGCCAGTCGGGTTCCATGTCGGTGGTGGGCAGGCCGTCGAGGATCCGGCCGAGGAGCCCGACGTAGGTGGACCCCTCGAAGCCGAGGGAGTCGCGCCAGCCGCCGGCGGGGGCCAGGAAGTACGGCGCCTGGCCGGGTTCGTCCTCGTGCAACCGCCACTGCCAGATGTTGGCGGCGCCGTAGACGACGCCCATGGTGCCTCCGGCGCACAGGTTGCTCCACGCCTCATGGCCCTGCCACCAGCCGGCGGCGTTGGCGGCCGAGCGGGTCTGCTCGTAGGTCGGTTCGCCGTTGGCGACCGCCTTGACGGGCGTGTTGCGCCACATGTCGGCGACGCGTTCGGGGACGTGCTCGCCGGTGTGGCCGGTCTGGCACCACTGGAAGTCGAGCCAGCCGGCGTCCTGCCAGGCGC
This sequence comes from Nonomuraea sp. NPDC050643, assembly GCF_040654715.1. Taxonomy (NCBI): domain Bacteria; kingdom Bacillati; phylum Actinomycetota; class Actinomycetes; order Streptosporangiales; family Streptosporangiaceae; genus Nonomuraea; species Nonomuraea sp. NPDC050643. The sequence goes on from NZ_JBFAIM010000064.1 coordinate 4,511, forward strand.
GGTTGTCGCCGTGGGGGCGGTAGTGGATGCCGGTGGGCTGGGCGTAGCAGTCCCAGGCGTGCACCTCGGCGCCGCCGGCCGGGATCTGTGGTTCACGGCCGGAGCCGTCCGCGCCCACCAGGTAGACGGCGGGGCGGGCGCCGTAGCGGGCGACCAGGTAGCGGCAGTAGCGGGCGTACTCGCCGGGCGGCACGACGGTGCCGGCCACGTCGAGCCCCTTCCAGCCGAACCCCTGGAACACCGGCTGCAGCACGGGGACGATCTCGTGCTCGGCCAGGATGTCCAGCAGCCGGTCCAGGTACTGGAAGTAGGCGGGGTCGAGGTGGTTGATGTGGCCGGTGGGCAGGTCCTCGAACGCGACGCCGAACCCCTCGTCGGCCTGGCGGTCACGGGGCCCGACGGCGCGCATGTCGGGCTGCACGGACATGAGCAGCACGGCGTTGAAGCCCTTGGCGTGCCGGTCGGCCGCGTAGAGGCGTGCCTGCTCCTCGGTGGCCCGCCAGGGCAGGGCCCAGGCGGTGTCGGCGACGAGGATCGCGGGGGTGCCGTCGGCGTGGACGAGGCTGCGCCCGCCCGGCGACATCGTCCAGAAGCCGTGGCGCTGGAAGCGGTTCGCCGCCGCGCCGCCGGGCTCGACCTCGACGACCCCGCTCACCCCGCGCAGGCCGGGGTCGTCGAGGGAGGCCGCGGACGTCCACTGCCAGCGTCCGTGCGGCAGCGGCGAGCTGAAGCGCACACGCCAGGTACGGCCGCCGTCATAGAACGCCGGCCGCCGCAGCGTGAGCCCGCTGTCATGGGTGAAGTCGGCCCACACGTCGACCGCGGTGTAGGCGTCGGCGAGGTCGGCCGAGGAGCTGAGCACGATCTCCGTCTCCCGCCAGGCGCCGCCGACGCGCGTCACCTCCCCCATCAGCCGTCCACCTGGGCGCTCAGCAGTGCCTTGCGGGCGATGCGCTGGGCGGCCAGGGCGTCCTGGCGGGACTGGGCGTCGGCCAGGGCGTCGACGTCCAGGAGCTGCAGCGCCCGCCAGATGGTCCGCATCACCTCGATGCCGGCGCGCGCGGCCTCGACGGAGTCCTCGCGGAAGGGGAACTGGTCGAGCTGCCAGACGCCCTGCCAGTTCGCCTGGCGCAGGGTGTGGAAGAACTCGAACGTCTCCACCAGGTGGATGGAGCCGACCACCATGTCGTCGTCCCAGCCGCGGTAGTTGTCGTTGACGTCGATGGCGTACAGACGGTCGTGCTCGAGGATGAGCTGGGCGGCGTCGGCGGGCGATTCCAGGCCGTAGAGGGAGTGGCCGAAGTCGAGCAGGATGCCGACGTTGGGCACGTCCATCTTCTCGATGGCCAGCAGGGTGCGGGCGGCGGAGGAGAAGGTCATCCGGTTGCGCGGCTCGCGGGGCTTGTACTCGATGGCGAAGCGCAGGTCCGGGTGGCGCTGGGCGAGCTCGCGGACGGCGTCGACGGACATCTGCCACAGGGCCTTGTAGTCGGCCTGGAAGGGGTAGTCCCAGCCGTCCTGGCCGGGCCAGAGCTTGACGTAGTCGCAGCCGAGCCGGCGGGCCAGGTCGGCGGACTCGCTGACCAGCTCGATGGCCTCCCGGCGGATCGAGGGGTCGGGGTTGGTGAAGCCGCCGCGGCTGAACCTCCTGGTGTAGATCTCCGGGGTCAGGGCGATGGCGCGCAGCCCGTTGGCCTTCAGCCGCTCCTCCAGCAGGTCCACGTCGAGGTCGGCGGGGTTGAACGGGTAGTTGATGTCGACGACGGACAGGCTGCCGACCTGGCCGGCGCGGTCGATGGCCTCCAGGGTGGAGACGGGCGGGCCGTAGCCGTCGGTGGCGTAGCGGTCGCGGAACTGGCCGAAGTGCCACAGGCCGGCGCCGAAGAGCGGTTCTGCTGCCATGTGAGTGGGTCTCCTATCCCTTGACGGCGCCGGCGAGGGCGCCCTGCGTGAAGAAGCGCTGGAACATCAGGTAGACGATGAGGACCGGCAGGATGGACATGATGATGAAGGCGTTGAGCTGGCCGTAGTTGGAGGCGAACTGCGACTGGAAGGCCTGCAGCGCCAGGGGCACCGTACGCACCTCCTGGTCCTGCAGCAGCACCAGGGCCATCCCGTACTCGTTCCAGGTGGCGACGAAGTCGAGGATGAACAGCGCGGCCAGCGCCGGTTTGGCCAGCGGCAGGCACACGCTCAGGAACAGCCGCCAGTTGCCGGACCCGTCGATGCGGGCGGCCTCGTCGAGCTCACGCGGCAGCGAGCGGAAGAACCCGTACAGGAAGAACACCTGGTACGGGATGCCGAACGCCAGATACGGCAGGATGATGCCGTTGACGGAGTTCAGCAGCCCCATGCTGGACAGCGTGGTGAACATCGGCGCGAGGGCCACCTGCACCGGGACCATCGCGCCCAGGGCGATCACGATGAGCAGGGCCCGGTGCCGCTTGAAGCGCAGCCGGGCGATCGCGAACGCGGCGGCGGCCGACACCAGCAGCCCGAGCGGCACCTTGATGAGCGCGATGTAGGCGCTGTTGGCGGCGACGCCCCACAGGTCGCCGCGTTCGGCGGCGTTGAGGTAGTTGTCCCAGCGCCACACCTCCGGCAGCGACCAGATGGAGCCGCGGCCGATCTCGGCGGTGGACTTCAACGAGGTCAGCACCATGAAGGCGAACGGCGCCAGCCAGATCAGCGCGGTGACGACCAGGGCGATCCACAGCCCGATGAGCGGGAAGTTCGCGCGGCGGACGGCGTTCATCGCTCGTCCTCCTTCAGGGTCCACATCAGGTACGGCAGCACGAGCGCCAACGTGATCAGGAGCAGCACGACGGCCAGGGCGTTGCCGCCGCCGAAGTTGTGGTTGATGAACGACTGGCTGTAGGACCACAGGGCCAGCACCTGGCTCGACTGGGCGGGGCCGCCGTTGGTCATGCCGACGATCAGGTCGAACACCTTCAGCGAGCTGATCACGGTCAGCACCAGGACGACGGTGAAGGTCGGCCGCAGCGCCGGCAGGGTGACGTTGCGGAAGCTCTGCCAGGCCGAGGCGCCGTCGAGCTTGGCCGCCTCGACCAGGTCGGCCGGCACCGTCTGCAGCCCGGCCAGGAACAGCACCATGGAGAAGCCGGTGGTCTGCCAGACGAAGGCGACGAACACCGAATAGAGCGCGATCCGCGGCTCGCCGAGCCAGTCCTGGATCCACGACGACAGCCCGAGCGCGTTCAGGGTGCCGTTGACCAGGCCGGAGTTCGGGTTGTACAGCCAGGTCCACATGGTCGCCACGGCGATGGAGGCCAGCACGGCGGGGATGTAGAACGCCGAGCGCAGCAGGTTGCGTCCCAGCAGCCTGCGGTTCAGGGCCAGGGCGAGCAGCAGGGCCAGCACGGTGGGCACGATGAGCGAGAGCACCACCCAGATGACGCTGTTGCGCAGCGCGGTGTGGAAGACGGTGTCGTTGGTCAGGATGTCACGGTAGTTGTCAAGTCCCGCCCACACCGGCGGCACGGTCGGGAAGCCGTTCCACCGCATGAAGCTCAAATAGACGGCCGAGACGATCGGGAACAGCAGGAAGATCCCGTACAGCGCCAGGGCGGGGGCCAGGAACGGCAGCGCGCCCAGGACCGGCATCCTCCGCCGTCCCTGCCGGGCGCGGTGGTGGGTTCGCGCGGGGGGCGGGGCGGTCGACACGGTGGTCATGGCCGCTCAGTCCTTGTGGGTGTCGATGAACCGCTGCAGCAGCGCGCCCGCCTCCTTGGGGGCGATGGAGCCGCTGGTGACGCCGTTCTGGATGCGCCAGTACTCGGTCGTCACGTCCGTCGGGAAGTTCTGGTCGTTGTTGAGGAAGAAGCCCTTGGCCTTGCCCGACAATCCGGCGATCTCGGCGTTGATCGGCTGGAGGGCGTTGGCGGACCTGGTCTCCTTGTTGACCGGGACGGAGGAGAAGACGCCCAGGTACTTGCCCTCGACGGCGGCGGAGGTGAAGTAGTCGAGGAACGTGGCGGCGGCGTCGGGATGCTTGCTGGTCTTGGTGATGTACATGCCCTCGGAGAAGCCGTAGAGCCGGCCGGTGCCGGTGGGCATCGGGAAGACGCCGACGTTGTTCTGATCGTCTCCGGCGTCGAGGTTCTGCTGGGTGAACCAGTCGCCCTCGATCTGCATGGCCGACCTGCCGGAGTTGAACAGGGCGGCCGCCTCGGTCGCCGGCAGGCCGGCGAAGCCCTTGTTGAAGTAGTCGGCGGACCACTGCTTGAGCTGTTCGAAGGACTTGTCGACGCACGGCTGGCCGGCCCAGCTCGTCGCGCGGGTGTTCAGCTCGTCGCCGAGTTCGGCGCCGCAGTTGGTCTCGATGAAGGTGTCCAGCAGGCGCATGACGTGCCAGTTGTCCTTGCCGCCGGTGGACAGCGGGGTGAGCCCGGCGTCCTTGAGCTTCCGCGCCGCCGCGGCCCACTCCTCGTACGTGGTGGGCGGCCCGTCGACGCCCGCCTTGGCGAACTGGTCCTTGTGGTAATAGACGACCTCGGTCCGCTGCGTCCAGGGGACCCCGTGGTGGCCGCCGTACTGCGTGTAGGCCGCCAGCGTGGAGGTGTTGAACCGGTCGGCCCACTTGTACCGCTGGTAGTACGTGGCCAGGTCGAGGCTGACCCCCGCCTTGACCAGCTCCCCGCCGAGCCCCGGGCCCGCCCAGTTGTAGTAGATGTCGGGCCCCGACGTGCTGCCGGCCGTGGTCCGCAGCGCGTCCTTGTGCGCGTCCACGGCCCGGAACTGCAGGTCCACCGTGATGCCAGGGTTCTGCTTCTCGAAGTCGGCGATGATCGACTTGAGCGCCGAGGTCGCCGTGTCGGAGTTCTGCGTGACCATCCACCAGCTCAGTTCGACCGGCCCCCCGCTGGTCTGGGCGGTGTCTTCGACGCGGCCGGTGCAGGCCGCCAGGAGCAGTGCCGCGGCTGCCAGCGCCGCGGCTTTGGTCGGAGTTCTCATGTACCTCTCCAGACGGGGCAGGGGGAGATTGAATTTCTATTCAACAGTGCCTGGCTATTCAGGCGGAATGTAACGTCGCCGACATGGGGCCGTCAAGAAGGCGTCACACGGGTGATCTCCGGCGCCTCATTGACACGACCCGGAGGTGAGCCTTAGCGTCAAAATATGCCTAGTCATTGTGGAATAGATATTCAAAGTGCTGGTGGGCGCCCCGCTGCGGCGGAGCGGTGATGTCCGTGCTGCCCTTCGATCCGGCACGGTCGGCCGCCTACCGCGAGGCGGCCGGACGCGTACGCGCGGCCGACGAGGCCGCCGCCGCGGCGGAGCTGGACCTGCTGGCCGCCGAGGTGCGCCGGAGCATCGTCCGGACGATCGACCGGGCCCGCATGGGGCACATCGGCGGCGACCTGTCGGTGACCGACATCCTGGTCGCCTGCTTCTACGGCGTGCTGTCGGTCGACCCCGAACGGCCGCGCTGGGCCGGCCGCGACCGGTTCGTGCTGAGCAAGGGCCATTGCGCGGCCGCCCTGTACTCGACCTTGGCCCACTGCGGATTCTTCGCGACGGCGGAGCTGGACACCTTCATGGCGCCCCTGTCCGCGCTGAACGGCCATCCCAACCGCATCAAGGTCCCCGGCGTCGAGACCAACACCGGCGCGCTCGGGCACGGCCTGCCGGTGGCCGCCGGCTGCGCCCTGGCGGCCAAGATCGACGGCGCGAGCTGGCGTACCTTCGTCGTCCTGGGGGACGGGGAACTGCAGGAAGGCAGCAACTGGGAGGCCGCCATGGCGGCCTCCCACCACGGCCTGTCGTCGCTGACGGCGATCATCGATCGCAACCGCCTGCAACAGGGCGCCAGGACCGAGGAGACCAACGCCCTGGGCGCCCTCGACGACAAGTGGCGCAGCTTCGGCTGGGAGGTGCGCGAGGTCGACGGGCACGACCACCTCGCGCTGATGCGGGCGATGAGCGGCTCGCACACCGGCCGGCCGGTCGTCGTCATCGCCAACACGATCAAGGGGAAGGGCGTGTCGTTCATGGAGGACAGGGTGGAGTGGCACCACAAGGTGCCCAGCCCCGACCAGGTCGAGGCGGCGCTGGCGGAGCTGGCGCGATGACGGTCACCGAGCAGCAGGCCGTCTTCGACTGCCGCCAGGACTTCGCCGACGAGCTCCTCACCCTGGCCGGGCGGGACGAGCGGGTCGTGGCCGTGTGCAACGACTCCGTCGGCTCCAGCAACCTGGTCGGCTTTCGCGAGCGCTTTCCCGACCGGCTGATCAACGTCGGCATCGCCGAGCAGGACCTCGTCGGCGTGGCCGCCGGTCTGGCGAACGCGGGCAAGATCCCGTTCGTGTGCGCGGCGGCCCCGTTCCTGACCGGCCGCGCCCTGGAGCAGATCAAGGCCGACGTCGCCTACAGCGAGGCGCACGTGGTGCTCTGCGGCCAGAGCCCCGGCATGGCCTACGGCGAGCTGGGGCCGACCCACCACTCCATCGAGGACCTGTCCTGGATGCGCGCGGTCGCCAACCTCGACGTGCTCGTCCCGGCCGATCCGGTGCAGACCCGCGCCGCCGTCCGCTGGGCGGCCGCCTCCGGCAGGCCCTCCTACCTGCGCATCCCGCGTTTCAAGGTGCCCGTCGTCACCCCCGAGGACGCGCCCTTCGAGCCGCGCCGGGCGGTGCTGCTGAAGGACGGCGCCGACGTCACGGTGATCGCGATCGGCTCGCTGACCTCCCGCGCCCTGGAGGCGGCGGCCCGGCTCGGCGGCGAGGGCGTCTCCGTACGCGTGCTCAACATGCCCTTCCTCGACCCCATGGACGAGGAGGCCGTCATCGCCGCCGCCCGCGAGACCGGCCGGATCGTCACCGCCGAGGAGGCCACCATCAGCGGCGGGCTCGGAGCGGCGGTCGCCGCCGCCGTCGTCACCCACCACCCCGTCCCGATGCGGATCCTCGGCGTGCCCCGCGTGTTCGCCCCCACCGGCGACACCGCCTTCCTGCTCGACCACTTCGGACTGTCGGCGGACGGCATCGTCGCCGCCGTCCGGGACCTGATACGCCATGGCTAGCCCGCTCGTCCTCGCCGTCGACCAGGGCACCAGCTCCACCAAGGCGCTGCTCGTCGACGCCGGTGGGCGGGTCGTCTCACGCGCCGTCGTCCCGGTCGCCGAGAGCCAGCCGCGCCCCGGCTGGGTGGAGCAGTCGGCCGAGGAGCTGTGGCAGAGCGTGCGCCGCGCGGTCGCCGAATGCGTCGATCCCGGGCAGGCCCGCCACGTCGTGGGCGTGGGCTTCAGCACCCAGCGCGAGTCGCTGGTGCTGTGGGAGCGCCGCACCGGCGAGCCCGCCGGGCCGCTGCTGAGCTGGCAGGACCAGCGCACCGCCGCCCAGTGCCACGAGCTGGCCGCCACCGGGGCGGGCGAGTTGGTGCGCTCGGTGAGCGGCATGCCGCTCGACCCCATGTTCTCCGCGCTCAAGGCCCGCTGGCTGCTCGACGCCCACGATCCGGACCGGCGCCGCGGCCGGTCGGGGGAGCTGTGCCTGGGGACCGTCGACTCCTGGCTGCTCAGCCGCTTCGGCGGCGAGCACGTCACCGAGGTCGGCAACGCCTCCCGCACCCAGTTGCTCGACGTCGGCGCCCAGGACTGGGACCAGCGGCTGCTCGACCTGTTCCGGGTGCCGCGCGAGCTCCTGCCGCGGGTGGTCGCCTCCTCCGGCGGCTTCCCCGGCGTCCGGGACCTGGCGCCGCTGCCCGACGGCGTACCGGTGCTGGCCGTCATGGGCGACTCGCACGCCGCCATGTTCGCCCACGCCGGCTGGCGGCCCGGCGTGGTGAAGGCCACCTACGGCACCGGCTCGTCGGTGATGGCGATCGGCGACCCCGGCGACGCGCCCGGACTGTGCCGCAGCGTCGCCTGGGACCTCGGCGACGGGCCCGCCCTCGCCGTCGAGGGCAACATCCGCGCCACCGGCCGCACCGTGAGCTGGCTGGCCGAGCTGTTCGACGTCCCCGCCGACGTGCTGCTGGCCGAGGCCGCCGACCCGGGCGACGTGCACTTCGTGCCCGCCTTCGGCGGCCTCGGCGCCCCCTGGTGGGACCCGGACGCCAGCCCGGTCATCACCGGGCTGACGCTCGGCACCCGCCGGGCCCAGCTCGCCGCCGCCGCCCTGGAGGCGGTCGCCTTCCAGGTCGAGGACGTGGTGGCCGCCGTCGATCAGGCGGCCGGCCAGGTCCGCGTGCTCATGGCCGACGGCGGCCTGACCCGCAGCGCCCCCTTGATGCGGCTCCAGGCCGACCTCAGCGGCCGTACCGTCGCCCGGTCCGGCGAGCACGACCTGTCCGCGCTCGGCGTGGCCGACGCCGCCGGTCTCGCCGCCGAACTCTGGACCCTCGATCACCTGGAGACGCGACCCCGGCCCGCCGACATGTTCGAGCCGCACATCGACGAGGCCGAGCGCGCGGCCAGGAAGGCCGCCTGGCACGCGGCCGTCCGCCGCGCCCGGCCTCCGCAGGAAGGGAGCAGCACATGACCCCAACGGCGCCGGCCTCCCGCCGGCGCGTCCCGGCCCGCTGGATCGCCGCCGCGGCCATCGCCCTGCTGATCGTGCTCATGGCGGTCAGCACCGAATACCGGACGGCGGAGACGGCCGCGGCGGCGGCGCCGAAGAGGTTCGACCCGGCCGCGTTCGGCGCCCAGAACTACCAGGCCAAGGTCGTGCCCGCCATCCAGGCCGCCGCCGTCGACCTGCCCGTCCTGCTCAAGGCCCTGGCCGGCGACAAGGACGCCGCCGGCCAGAAGTACGGCAAGCGCCAGGGCACCGGCCCCTACACCTTCGCCGTCAAGGGCACGGGCACGGCCGGGAAGGCGCGCTCGGCCCTGCTGCCCGTCACCGTCGAGGGCCTGCCGGACGGCACCAGGGTGTCGCTGCAGATCGGCCCGGCCATCAACGGCACCGCGCTGCGCGACGCCGCCGGGTTCATCACGTTCGGCCAGTTCACCAACCAGGTCGAGTATGCCGACGCGGCCACCGCCCTCAACAACGAGATGCGCGGCAGGCTCCTGGGCGGCCTCGACGCGGCGGCGCTGGACGGCAAGGAGATCACCTTCACCGGCGCGTTCACGCTGCTCACCCCGCAGACCGTGACGATCACCCCGGTGGCGATCTCATGACCGCGCCCACCGCCGGCCCGGTGCTGCGGGCCTGCGAGGTCACCAAGGTCTACGGCGGCACGCACGCGCTGAAAGGCGTCGACTTCCCCGTCACCCCGGGCCGCGTGACCGCGCTGTTCGGCGAGAACGGCGCCGGCAAGTCCACGCTGATGAAGATCCTGGCCGGGATCGAGCAGCCCACCACCGGCCACGTCGAGCTGGACGGGCGGCCGGTGCGGCTGCAGTCCTCCCGGCACGCCGCCGACCAGGGCATCGCCATCATCCACCAGGAGCTGAGCCTGTGCCCGAACCTCAGCGTCCAGGACAACCTGTTCCTGGCCCGCGAGGTCCGCACCGGGTTCGGCGCGGTCGACCGCAAGGCGCAGCGAAGGGCCACGCAGGCGGTGCTCGACCGGCTGGAGGAGCACGCCGACCCGGACGGGCTGGTCGGCGACCTGCGGCTGGGCCAGCAGCAGGTCGTGGAGATCGCCCGCGCGCTGCTCCAGGAGGCTCGCGTCCTGATCATGGACGAGCCGACCTCCGCGCTGACCGCGCCCGAGGTCGAGGTGTTGTTCCGGGTGATCAGGGAGCTGACCGCCGCCGGCGTGGCCGTCGTCTACATCTCCCACCACCTGGACGAGGCCCTCGACATCGCCGACGACGTCGTGGTGCTGCGCGACGGCCTGCTCGTGGCCACCGCGCGGGCCGGCGAGGTGGACATCCGCTGGATCGTCGAGCAGATGGTCGGCCGCGACCAGGACACCCTCTTCCCGGACCGCGAACCCGTGCTCGGTGAGGAGGCGCTGACCGTGCGCGACCTCACCGTGGCGGATCCGGCCGTCCCCGACCGGCTCGCCGTGGACGGCCTGTCGCTCACCGTGCGCGCGGGCGAGATCGTCGGCGTCTACGGCCTCATGGGCGCCGGCCGCACCGAGCTGCTGGAGGCGCTCGCGGGCCGGCTGCGACCGGTCTCCGGCCGGGTCCTGCTGGCCGGGACGCCCCTGGACGGGCCCGGCATCCGCGAGCGCATCGAGCGCGGCGTGGTGCTGGTGCCCGAGGACCGCCAGCGTGACGGCCTCGTCCAGACCATGTCGGTGGGGCAGAACCTGTCCCTGGCCGCGCTCGGCACGTTCGTTCGCGGCCTGTTCGTCTCACAGCCGCGCGAGCACGCCGCCGTCGCCCGCGCCATCACCGACGTCACCGTCAAGACCAGCGGCGCCACGGCGGCCATCGGCTCGCTCAGCGGCGGCAACCAGCAGAAGGTGGTCATCGGCAAGGCGCTGCTGACCGGGCCGCGCGTGCTGCTGCTGGACGAGCCGTCCCGCGGCGTCGACGTGGGCGCCAAGGCCGACATCTTCGAGCTGATGGCGGCCCAGGCCCGGCACGGGCTGGCCGTCCTGTTCACCACGTCCGACGCCGAAGAGGCCCTGCACATCCCCGACCGGCTGCTCGTGCTCGCCCGCGGCGCCCTCGTCGGCGAGTTTCGGCGCGGCGAGCTCACCCGGGAGGAACTGATGCGCGTGTCCGACGGCGGAATCCAGGCCGGATTTCCGGCCGGTCATCAGGACGGTGCGGGATGACGGCCACGGCCACCACCGCGCCCCCGGAGCAGGCCGCGGCCCGCGCCCGCCGCCTGTCGCTGCTGAACGTCGCCTTCGAGCTGCGCGCCTTCATCGCCCTCGCCGTGCTCATCGTGATCTTCGGCGTGCTGTCCGACTCGTTCCTGACCGTCCCGAACCTGATCACGATGACCAAGCACGTCGCGATCAACGCCGTGATCGCGCTCGGCATGCTGCTGGTCATCCTCAAGGGCGGCATCGACCTGTCGGTCGGCTCCATCGTGGGCCTGTCCGGCGTGGTCGCCGGCGAGCTGCTGGGCGGCCTGCACGTCGGCGGCGTGATCGCCTACCCGCCGGTGTGGGTGGTGATCGTGCTGTGCGTGACGGTCGGGATGGCCGTCGGAGGGGTCAACGGGCTGCTGGTCACGCGCTTCAACGTGGCGCCGTTCATCGCCACGCTCGGCATGCTGTACGTCGCCAGAGGCGCGGCCATGCTGATCTCGGACGGCGCCACCTACCCCAACCTGGGCGGCAACCCCTCCCTCGGCAACACCGGCTTCGGCCTGCTCGGCAGCGGCCGGCCGCTCGGCCTGCCCACGTCCATCTGGATCATGATCGTGCTCGCGGCGGTGGTCGTGCTGCTGCTGGCCAAGTCCCCGTTCGGCCGCTGGCTGTACGCCACCGGCGGCAACGAGCGGGCCGCCGACCTGTCCGGGGTGCCGATCCGGCGGGTCAAGACCCTCGTGTACGTGATCTCCGGCGCCTGCGCCGCGGTCGCCGGGCTCATCATCGCCTCGGAGCTCACCTCGGCCGCGCCGCAGGCGGGGGAGACCTACGAGCTGAACGCCATCGCCGCGGTCGTCATCGGCGGTGCCGCGCTGAGCGGGGGACGCGGAACCGTGCGCGGGACCCTGGTCGGCGCCTTCGTCATCGGCTTCCTCGCCGACGGCCTGGTGATCCTGGGCGTGTCGACGTTCTGGCAGATCCTCATCAAGGGCGCGGTGATCATCCTCGCCGTCATGCTGGACCAGGGCCAGCAGCGATTCAAACGGCGGGGAGCCGCCGCGGCGGCGGTCGCCGCCAGCAAAGAGCACCACTGAACCGCAAGGAGACCCGCATGCCCCCCTACCGTCGCCTGCTCACCTTGGCCCTCTCCCTCGTCATCGGCTCGGCCGCGCTGACCGCGTGCGGCGGCGGCGACCAGCCCGCGGCGAGCGCGCCGGCCGGCACCGCCGGCGCGGCCGGCGGCCTGATCGCGATCATCACGCCCTCGCACGACAACCCGTTCTTCAAGGCCGAGGCCGACGCCGCGAAGGCCAAGGCCGAATCCCTCGGCTACCAGACGTCCGTGGCCTCCCACGACGACGACCCCAACAAGCAGAGCGAGCTGATCGACGCGGCCATCTCCCGCCAGGCCAAGGCGATCATCCTGGACAACGCCGGCGCCGACGCCTCCATCGGCCCGGTGCGCAAGGCCGCCGAGGGCGGTGTGCCCGTCTTCCTCATCGACCGGGAGATCAACGCCACCGGCATCGCCAAGGCCCAGATCGTCTCCAACAACTCCCAGGGCGCCCAGCTCGTCGCGCAGTCGTTCACGGAGGCCATGAAGACCAAGGGCAACTACGTCGAGCTGGTCGGCAAGGAGTCCGACACCAACGCCAGCGTCCGCTCCAAGGGCTTCGCCGACGTGATCTCCCAGTATCCCGACATGAAGGCGGTCGCCAAGGAGAGCGCCAACTGGGACCAGCAGGAGGCGTTCACCAAGATGGAGACCATCATCCAGAAGAGCCGTGACATCCAGGGCGTCATCGCCGGCAACGACACCATGGCCCTCGGCGCGGTCGCGGCGCTGAAGGCGGCCGGGCTCCTCGACAAGGTCACGGTCGTCGGCTTCGACGGCAGCCCCGACGCCATCGCCGCCATCAAGGCCGGCGAGATGCACGCCACCGCCCTGCAGCCCGCCGCGCTCGGCGCCACCAGCGCCGTGGAGCAGGCCGACCAGTTCATCAAGACCGGCAAGACCGGCAAGGAGGAGAAGCAGTCCATCGACTGCGAGCTGGTCACCGCCGACAACGCCGACGAGTTCGGCGTGTTCGCCCGGAAATAGCCGTGCCGGAGGTCCTGGCCCAGGCGCGGCGCGCAATAAGCTGAATCGAACCTTCATGCGTGAATAGAAAATCAGCAGCAGCGTCAGCGTCGGCGTCGAGAGAAAGGTGGTGCGCGGTGGCCTCGAATCTAGGAGGGAGGCGCGATACGACCAAGGACCATCTGCGGCTCCTGGCCAGGGTGGCCCGCATGTACCACGAGCAGGACCTGCGGCAGCCCGAGATCGCCGCGGCGCTCAACATCTCCCAGCCCCGCGTGTCCCGCCTGCTCAAGGAGGCGGTCACGCGCGGCATGGTGCGCACGGTCGTCACCCTGCCGGACGGCGTGCACACCGAGCTGGAGGAGGAGCTGCAGCGCCGCTACGGGCTGCGCGACGCCGTGGTCGTGGACGTCGAGGAGTTCCAGGACGACGTCATCCCGCCGCTCGCCTCGGCCGCGGCCAGCTACCTCAGCGTCACCTTCACCGGCGGCGACGTGATCGGCATCTCCTCCTGGAGCGAGACGCTGCTGGCCACGGTCGAACGCATGCCGCAGAAGAACGCCCAGGTCGCCGACCGCGTCATCCAGCTCGTCGGCGGCATCGGCAGCCCCGAGGCCCAGGTGCACGCCACCCGCCTGGTGGCCCGCCTGGCCAACCTCACCTACGCCAAGCCGGTCTTCGTGCCGCTTCCCGGCGTGGTCGCGACCACGACCATCCGGGACGCGCTGCTGCAGGACCCCAGCGTGATCGACGTACGCGCCCAGTGGAACGATCTCACCGTCGTACTGGTCGGCATCGGCAGCCTGGAGCCGTCGCCGTTGCTGCTCAGCAGCGGGAACGCGGTCGGCCAGGCCGACCAGGAGGAGTTGCGGGCCCTCGGCGCGGTCGGCGACGTGTGCCTGCACTTCTTCGACGCCTCGGGCAAACCCATCGACTCGGGCTTCGACCAGCGGGTCATCGGCATCGACGCGCCCACTTTCCGCGCCGTGCCGCGCCGGGTGGGAGTGGCGGGCGGCATGCGCAAGGCGTCGGCCGTCAAGGCGGCCATCGAGGGCGGCTGGATCAACATCCTCGTCACGGACCTGCGAGTGGCTCGTCACCTCTGCGCGGGGTGAGCGACGATAGGGTGAATGGACAACGGATATCGAATAGCTATCCAACGAAGGGCGGTGCCGCGGGTGGCCGGCTTGGGTCTTGAGAGCGAGGTGTCCACCGGGCACCTGCGGTTCCTGGTCAGAGTCGCCCGCATGTACCACGAGCAGGGCATCCGCCAGCCGGCCATCGCCGCGGAGCTGAACATCTCCCAGCCCCGCGTCTCCCGCCTGCTGCGCGAGGCGGTCAGGCGCGGCATCGTACGGACCGTGGTGGTGCTGCCCACGAGCGTGCACACCGAGCTGGAGGACCGGCTCCGGCACCGCTACGGGCTGCGCGACGTCGTGGTGGTGGACACCCCGGAGTCCACCCTCGACGTGCTCCCGGCGCTCGCCTCAGCCGCCGTCGACTACTTCGACGCCACCTTCGCGGGCGGCGACGTGATCGGCATCTCCTCCTGGAGTGAGACGCTGCTGGCCACGGTCGAACGCATGCCGCAGAAGAACGCCCAGGTCGCCGACCGCGTCATCCAGCTCGTCGGCGGCGTGGGCAGTCCCGACGCCCAGGTGCACGCCACCCGGCTGGTCGGCCGGCTGGCCGACCTGACCCGCGCCCGCCCGATCTTCGTCCCTTCGCCGGGCGTGGTCGGCAACGCCCTGATCCGCGACGCGCTGCTCCAGGACAGCGCGATCCGCGACGTCATGGCACAGTGGCGGGACCTGACCGTCGTGCTGGTCGGCATCGGCAGCCTGGAGCCGTCGCCGTTGCTGCTCAGCAGCGGGAACGCGGTCGGCCAGGCCGACCAGGAGGAGCTGCGGGCCCTCGGCGCGGTCGGCGACGTGTGCCTGCACTTCTTCGACGCCTCCGGACGGCCCGTCGACTCGGGCTTCGGCCAGCGGGTCGTCGGCATCGAGGCCGACGCCTTCCGGGCCGTCGGGCGCCGGGTCGGGGTGGCGGGCGGCATGCGCAAGCTGTCGGCCATCAGGGCGGCCGTCGAGGGCGGCTGGATCAACATCCTCATCACGGACCTGCAGGTCGCCCAGCACCTGGACGGGTGAGGCCCGGGGCGCAGCGGAAGAGGTCGAGCACGGTGATGCCGCCGGGCGCGACCGGTGACCGGGGCGGCAGCCCGGGTGTGCGGTGCACCTCCTCGCCGTCCAGGGCCACGCGGCCCGCGCGGGGCGTGAGCAGCCGGGACAGGGAGCGTACGGATCCCCCCGGGCATGGAAGGATCTCTCCCTTCCCGGCCTTTGGATTGGTTAGGCTCACCTTATATTGGGGTGGTGAACCCTCCTGAGATCCGTACGGTGAGCACCGAGGCCGAGCTCCGCGAGATCGTGAAAGAGCCGCCGCAGACCATCTGGGACAAGGACATCGCACGGATCGACGAGCACGCGCGCACGATCATCGCCCACTCGCCGTTCGTCCTGCTGGCGACCTCGAACTCCGACGGGATCTGCGACGTCTCGCCCCGGGGGGACCCCGCCGGCTCGGTGCTGGTCCTCGACGACCACCGGCTGGTCCTCGCCGACCGCCCCGGCAACCAGCGGCTCGACAGCTTCCGCAACGTGCTGGACAACCCGCACGTCGGGATGCTGTTCATCGTGCCGGGGATGAACGAGACGCTGCGGGTGAACGGGCGCGCGACGCTCGTGTCGGACGCGCCGTTCTTCGACGACCTCATGGTCCAGGGCAAACGTCCACGGCTGGCGGTGCTCGTGGAGGTCGAGGAGCTGTACATGCACTGCGCGAAGGCGTTCCTGCGCTCGTCGCTGTGGAAGCCGGAGACCTGGCCGGACCGCAAGAGCCTGCCGACGCTCGGACGCATCGCCAAGGACCAGATGGGCCTCAAGGGGGTGCCCGCGAAGGTGATCGACGCCGGGCTCGCCCTCGACGCCAAGATGAACCAGTACTAGCCGTACCGACGACCACGGAGGTCACGTGGCGGCTTCGCCCATGCCTCGCAGGACGGACAGGGAGTTCGCCGTGCCGGACGACATCTACCGTTACAACGAGGAACGCTGGGAAGCCCTTGTCGAGGCGGACGCGTTGTTCACCCGTCCCATGCTCGACCTGGACGAGGAGAAGGCCCGGGCCTATCTGGGGCTGGAGAGGCTGGGTCTTCCCGGTGACCTGGCCGGCCGGAAGGTGCTCTGCCTGGCGGGAGGCGGCGGGCAGCAGTCCGCGGCCTTCGCTCTGCTCGGGGCCGACGTGACGGTTCTCGACATCTCGTCCGGGCAGTTGAAGCGTGACCGCTCGGCCGCCGAGCACTACGGCGTCGGCATCCGCACCGTCCAAGGAGACATGCGCGACCTGTCGGCCCTCGACGACTCCTCGTTCGACCTGGTCTGGCATCCGTACTCGCTGACGTTCGTCCCGGACTCCCGGATCGTTTTCCGTGAGGTCGCGAGAGTCGTCGGCAGAGGCGGCCACTACTACCTGATGTGCGCCAACCCGTTCTTCTCCGGGCTCACGCACGACTCGTGGAACGGGGAGGGCTACACGCTCAAGCAGCCCTACACCGACGAAGCCGCGACCTCCTATCCCGACCAGGACTGGGTCTACGACCGGGAGCCGTCCGGCCGGCTGATCAGCGAGCCCAGGGAGTACCGGCAGACGCTGGGCCGGATTGTCAGCAGCCTGACCGGGGAGGGGTTCGTGCTGCGGCTTCTCGTCGAGGTCCGAAGTGATCGCCCTGGCCTGACGCCGGGGAGTTGGGAGCACTTCACGGCGGTGGCCCCGCCGTGGCTGGAATTCGTCTGGCACTATCGCCCCGACCTCCTCGGCAGGTGAGGAAACCGGGCCGGGCATTGCCGGCTCGGTTTCGCCTCGCGGATTGTCGTGAGTGCTCCCTGCTCAGATCCACATTTCAGTCTGGTGGGCGACAAGATTCAAGTACAGCCACCCCGTGGTCGGCGACAAGACCCAGGTCCAGGCCGTTTTCACGAAGCCTGAACCGAGCACCGCGAACACCACCGCCGGCCACATCAGGTCCGGCGAGCGCAGGCCCGCCGTCACCCCCGCGGCCCGATCCGTGGCCGCCGGACGGCCCGGCAGGAAGGGGACGGCGAGAATGGGCAGGACGGACAGGACGGCGGTCGCCGCGAAGACGGCGTCGTAGCCCACGGCCCCCATGAGCCAGCTCCCGGCCGGCAGCGCCAGGAGCGCGCTGACCCCGCTGACCCCGCTGACCCCGCTGACCAGGCCCGCCAGCGCGAGCCCCTCTCCGCGCCGCTCGGCCGGCACCAGCTCGGCGGTGAGCGCCCCGCCCGCCACGACCGTGACGGCGAAGCCGACGCCGCGCAGGACGCTGACGGTGAGGATGGTCGCGCTGCCGGAGGAGGTGAGCAGCAGGAGGGTGGGCGCGCCCAGGGTGAACAGGCCGAGCCCCAGCGACCAGCGGTAGCCGAGCCGGGCCACCAGGGCCGGTGCGGCCAGTTCGACGAGCACGGTGGTCACGAGCAGGGCGGCGTTCGCGGCTCCGGCGACGGTGGGGCCCGCCGATCGCTCGGCGTAGGCGGGAACGACGGCGAAGGGCAGGAAGAAGCCGATGGACGAGGCCACGACGGTGGTCAGGCGCAGCAGGAACGCCCCGGTGACGATCGGCGGCCGGGCCTGCGGGCGAGCGGTGGCGATCACGACGTGGTGGGCCCGTCGTCGGTCGGGGACCGCCGGCGGGCGGAATTCAGGTGCGTGGTCAGCGGGTTCGTCATCTCAGCTCCCCAGGCCGTGGTCACGCGATCTTGCGCGGGGTCCATCGTCCGTACCGCACGGCCGTTCGGGCGAGCCATTCGGCCCCACCCGAATCCACGGCCGGTCCGTCAGCCACGGACGCGGTCGAAGAGCAGGCCGGTGGACGTCGGCGTCGCGTCGATGAGTGACCAGGACATGCCGCTCTGAACGCCTGCCGCTGACTCCTGGACACCGGCGTGTCGCGCCGGACGGCCCGGCCGTGGCCGGCGACTCCTCTGGTGGCGGCCGGGCGGAGCGTGGCACGGCAGGCGGCTCGCACGCCCCCATCATCATGATGAGCTTCGGGGAGCTCTACCTGGGCGGTCAGCCGGTGAACGCCCATCTGAGCGGGCTCCTGGCGCTGCCGGTCCGGACGGCGTCGGGTGCGTTCATCCGCCAGGAGGCACAGTCGCCGACCAAACGGGCCCGATCGACGCCCATGGCTTCCCGGACTGCGAACTGAGGGCGTCGCTACCGTGGAAGTTGCAGCGGGCCTACCGCCGGAGTTTACCGGGAACTCAAACCCCGGTTTGATTCCGGGCCGCGCGATGATCCGTACCTTTGCGGCATATGTCGCCGGTATGGGGGTTGGATCATGGCTGGCCCGCCGAGGGATTTCCGGGAAGCACGCGGTAGCGCGGGGGCGGCGCTGGAGCGCGTCCTGCAGCGCGGAGACGCCAACATCATCGGGGGCGGCTTCGGCCGCCGCACCCAGTCGGGGGTGCGGCTCACCACCCCGGCCTGCGTGGTGTACGTGGTGCGCAAACTGCCCGCCGAAGCCCTGCCACGAGAACGGCTGCTGCCCAGGACGACCGAGGTCGACGGGGTGACCGTCGAGGTCGACGTGGTGGAGACCGGTCCCTTCCACGCGCTGTCGTACACGGGCCGGGTACGCCCCGCCAAGGGCGGCTGCAGCATCGGCAACATCAAGACGGCGTCCTCCGGGACCCTCGGCTGCCTGGTCCACGACCGCCAGAACAACAACAGGCTGTCGATCCTGTCCAACAACCACGTGCTGGCCAGGTCGAACTCCGCCGCGATCGGCGAGCAGATCGTCCAGCCGGGACGGCACGACGACGACACCGACGTCGCGGACAACGTCATCGGCACGCTCGTCCGGTACGTCCCGATCAACTTCTCCGGCGGGAACAACTACGTCGACGCCGCCATCGCCCAGGTCGCCAAGGCCGACGTCGTCCACAAGGTGATGGGATCGGTGATCACCCAGCCCACGCCGGCGCAGCAGGCCATCGGGCTGCTGTTCGCCGGCGGCGGCACGCGTACCCTGCTCAACCCGATCAGCCACGTGCTGACCCGGCTCAACGTCTCCATGTACGAGCAGAGCGCGTGGCAGGACGTCACCGGCAGCCAGGATCCGTTCAGGATCAGGGTCGGCAAGGTCGGGCGCACCACCGAGGGCACGACCAGGTTCCTGAAGGAGATCGACGTCACCGTGACGATCGACTACGGCGGCGGCCGGCGCGCCAAGTTCGTCGACCAGCTCGCCGCCGACGCGATGAGCTGCCCGGGCGACTCCGGCTCCGTCGTCTGCCGCCTGCCGGCCGGCTCGGACATCGGGCATCCGCCGTGCCTGGAGCCCGCCGCGTGCGCGTTCCTGACCGCGGCCGAGGACCTGACGGGGATCCCGTTCAAGCAGGAGGGCGAGACCATCCGGATGGCCCGCGACCAGTATCTCGCCACCACGCCGCTGGGCCGCTGGCTGGTCGACATGGTGTACGTCAACCAGCAGGCCCTGTTCGACCGCGGCGAGAACACCCAGGTGACGGACGGCGACCGGGCCCTGGCCCAGGCGATGTACACCAAGTACCTCGGCGAGGTGAAGCTGGCGCTCGCCGACCCGACGCGCGACGATCTGAGACTCACGCAGGCGCACCTGGCCGACGTCCGGACGGCGCTCGACGGCGCCCGCAAATACCTGACCCCGGAGGAGTCCGGCGCCGCGGACTGGCTCTACGGTGTCGTCCAGGGCCAGGTCGGCAAGAAACCGAGCGAGCTGATCGCCATGCTGAACGACCCCGTGCTGTACGAGACCGTGCGCACCCTCTTCGGTGACGTCACCTACCTCATCGACCCGTACGAGTGAAGCGGCGCAGCCTCCTCCTGGCCGCCGTCTCCACGGCGATCGCGGCCGGGGCGGGCTGCGCGGCGCAGAAGGGAGGCACGATGCGGCGCGACGGGGTCGACCTGGCCACCGCCCGGCGCGTCCTGGCGGCGCACCGCGACGAGCTCGAACGGCGCCACCCGGGCACGACGGGCTCCGGCGTGGGCAAGGTGGCCGCGGACGCGGACCCCTCACGGGCGTACGGCATCGTCGTGTACGTCGACGACGAGCGCCACCGCCCGGCCGAGCCGCAGACCGTCGAAGGCGTGCCCGTCGTCTTCGTGGTGACCGGGGAGTTCCGCCCATGACGTGGCTGACCTGCGAGCCCGCCAGGCGGCTCCTGCTCCGGCTGGACGACCTGCTGGCGGACTCGGCCCGCTGCAACGACGCGGATTTGGCCGAGGTCGCACGACACCTGCTGCGCAGGCGGGGCAAGCGGCTGCGGCCGGCGCTGTTGTTCGTCGCGGCCGGGTTCGGGCCGGGCGGCGACGAGCGGGCCTTGCTGCGGGCCGCGGCGGCCATCGAGCTGCTGCACCTGGCGACGCTCTACCACGACGACGTGATGGACCGCGCTGACACGCGCAGGGGAGTGCGCACGGCCAACGCGCGCTGGGGCGACGCCCAGGCCGTCACGGCGGGCACCTTCCTGTTCGCCAGGGCGACCCGGCTGCTGGACGAGCTCGACCCCCGGGTCGCTCGCTGGGCCGGGCAGGGGGCGGTCGAGCTGGCGCTCGGGCAGTTGCAGGAGACCGAGAGCGCCTACGACCTCGACCACCAGATCGTCTCCTACCTGCGGGTGGCGGCCAGGAAGACCGGGGCGTTGTTCGAGCTGCCGTGCCGGGCGGGGGCGCTGCTCGGCGGGGCGGGCGAGGAAGACCTGGAGTGCCTGGCGGTGTACGGCAGGGCGCTCGGGCTGGCGTTCCAGGCGATGGACGACGTGCTCGACTTCACCGCCGACGAGTCGGCCCTGGGCAAACGGCTCGGCACCGACCTGCGCGAGGGCGTCTACGGCCTGCCCGTGCTGATCGCCCTGCAGCGTCCTGGAGCCGCCGAGCTGCGGGGCGTGCTCGAGATCGACGACCCGGACGACGACGACCTGGCACGGGCGCACGGCCTCATCGCCGAGTCCGGCGCGCTCACCCACGCCAGGGCGGTCGCCGGTGACTACAGCGGCCAGGCCGTGGCCGCCGCTCTCCGGCTGCCCGGCGGCCCGGCCAGGCAGTCGCTCATCGACCTGTCGCAGTATGTGCTGCTGCGGGCCAACTGACGGACAAAGGAGGCGGGGCATGCCCACACGCAGGGGATTCATCCGTACGGCCGGCGGGGCGGCGGCGCTCGCGGTGCCCGGCGCGACCGTGCTCGGCGAGGCCGCGTCCGGCTCGGCCTCGCTCGGCGGGGCCGCGTCCGGCGCGGTTGACGGCGGCGAGCCGGTCGCGGAGCGGCTGACGGTCTTCCGGGAGCTGGCCCGCACCGCCGCGGACGGCCTCGGTGTCGGCGTGGCCGGTGCGGCGGAGCTGAGCGCGTACTACCGGGCCGCGTCCGCCGCCGAGCGGGCCGTGGTCGACCGGGCGCTCGACGCGGTCGGATCCGGGCTCGCCGGCCTGGCCGCCGGGGACCGGGTCGCCTACCTGGCGAAGCGGTTACGCGGGCCGGAGGGGGATCGGGTGGAGGCGGCGCTGGGCCTGTTACGCGGCGGTGCGCCGTACCCGGCGGGGGTCGAACACGGCAGGCTGCTCGGGCGTGCGCTGCTCGTCCACGCGGCCCAGGCGGGCGCGCCCCGCGAGAAGGCACCGCGCCCGGCCTTCGTCATCTGACCCATGACGGCCTACTCGGAGGCGATCGACGCCGCGGCCGTGGCGTCGAGCGGGCGCTGGATCGACACCGCGGCTCTGGCGGCGGGCGGGCGCTGGATCGACGCCACGGCAGTGACGACGGACCGGCGAACGATCGGGGCGGCGCGTGCGGCGGGCGCGGTGGGTGTGGCGGGCACGGCTTGTACGGAGGGCGCGGCGGTGGTCGTCGTCGGGGCCGGGCCCGCCGGGGCGAGTGCCGCCTTTCACCTGGCGAGCCGGGGCAGGCGGGTGCTCCTGCTCGACCGCGCCACCTTCCCCCGGGACAAGAGCTGCGGCGACGCGGTCACCCGCGCGGGCGTCGCGCTGCTGGCGGAGATGGGCGTGCTCGCCGCGCTCCCGTCCGCCTGGCGGGTGGACGGCCTGCGCGTCACGATGCGCGGCCACCGCCCCCGCGACTTCCCCGACGAGAACGACCGCAGAGGACTGGTCGTGCCCCGGATCGAGCTCGACCAGGCCCTCGTACGCGCGGCGACACGCGCAGGGGCGACGCTGCGTCAGGGCGCGCGGGTCCGGCGGCTGACGCACCGGGACGGACGCGTCGCGGGGGTCGAGCTCGCGGACGGGGAGGTCGTGCCCGCGGCGGCGGTGGTCGCGGCCGACGGCGCGGCCTCGGCGCTGTCGCGGCAGGCCGGGCTCACCGCGACGCCCGCCGGTGGGATGGGACACGCCCTGCGCGCCTACGTCGGCGGCGTGACCGGGCTCGACGGCATGCTGGAGTTCGCCGTGCCGATCAGCGACTCCTCCTCACGCCGGTGGCTGGCCTCGTACGGCTGGGTGTTCCCGTTGGCGCCCGGCCTGGCCAACGTCGGCGTCGGGGTGGTCGAACGGGTGCCGGGCGTACGCGCCGACCGGATGCTCGCCGAGTTCGTCGCGGGGCTGCGGGCGGGCGACCCGCGCTTCGCGCACGCCAGGGTCCTCGGCCGCGCGCGTGGCGCCCCGCTCCGCTTCGACTTCTCGCCGGAGCGCTGCTGGGCGCCCGGCCTGGCCCTCGTGGGCGACGCCGCGGGGATGATCAGCCCGTTCACCGGCGAGGGCATCAGCTTCGCGCTGGAGTCGGGCAAGCTGGCGGCCGAGGCCATCGACGAGCGGCTCGCCGCCGGCCGTCCCGACGACCTTTCGGGGTACGCCAGGGAGCTGGGCAGGCGGTTCCAGGGCTACTTCGAGACCGGCAGGCACGCGGCGCGGCGGCACCGGCTGGTCTGGCACGTCCTCGACGACACCTTCGACAGCGAACGCCCGATCTTCGCCCTGACCCGGCGGGTGGCGCTGGCGCCCGAGGGCATGGCCGGGTTCGGCTCGGCCGGGATCGTCACCGACGTACGGGCCTGCCTCGAACCGGAGCTGGGCGCGGTCGCGGATCTCGTCGCGGTGGGGGAGACGCTGGCCGCCACGGTACGCGGCGAGTGGCCGTTCCTGACCCGGCTGCACGCGCTGACCGGCACGGACACGACCACGGCGCTGCGCCCGGCGCTCCTGGTGCTGTTGTGCGCCAGGTTCGGCGAGCGGCGACCGCCCGACCTGGTCTCCCGCGCCGCCGCCATCGAACTGGCCGGTCTCGCCGCACTGGCCCAATCCAGCATCCCCGACGACCGTCCCCGGACGGAGCCGGACGGCCATCCTCGCCACGGCATGAGCGACGGCATGAGCGACGCCATGACGGGCGGGCAGGCTCGCGGCCGGGTGCCGAACTGGGGGACGATGTTCGCGGTGCTGAGCGCCGACGTCCTGCTCGCCCGCGCCCTCGACCTGTGCGTCTCCGGGCGCGGCGAGCTGGCGCGCATCGTCGAGGAGGCCGCAGCCGGCCGGATGCGCGAACTGGTCGCCGCCCGCGCCCCCACCCCGCCCACCCCCGCCGAACGCCTCGCGCTCGCCTCCCGTATCGGCCCGGCCGCGCTGTTCGCCGCCGCCTGCGAGCTGGGCGCCCGCCCTTCCGGCGCACCTCCGGAGGTCGTGAGGGCCCTCACGGAGTACGGCCGGGCGCTCGGGTCGGCGATGCAACTCGCCGACGACCTCGCCCGGCTGCTCGGCGGCACCGACCGGCTCGGCCGCGACGTGCGCGCCGACCTGGAGGAACCGCTGCCCAGCGTCCCCCTGCTGCTGCTCGGCGACCGGTCAGGGGCGGCCGGCCCCGATCTGGTACGGCGGGCCCGCGCGAGCGACGTCGAAGCCCGTACCACGGCCCTGATCACCGGACTGCTGGACCAGGCCCGCGCCTGCCTGACCGGCCTGCCCACCGGCGCGCCCCGCCGGGCCCTGGCGGCCCTGCTGGACCTCTGCGATCGATCGCCGCGCAGGTCCGACGGCGCGGCCGGTGACGAGGCACTGGAAGACGCGCGCCTTCCGGTCACAGGCGCGACGTGGTCTCCCGGCCGGGGGTGATGAGGCCGGATTCGTACGCCAGCGCCACGGCCTGGGCGCGGCTGGTGAGGTTGAGTTTCGTCATGGCGCGGTTGAGGTGGGTCTTGACGGTGGCCTCGCTGACGCACAGGCGGGTGGCGATCTCGGCGTTCGACAGCGCCCGCCCCACCAGCTTGAGCACCTCGACCTCGCGGGCGGTGAGGAGGTCGAGCGCGGGCGAGGGCGGGGCGGCCGACGGGCCGGCCTGGCTGGTGTAGGCCTCGATCAGGCGCCGGGTGACGGTGGGCGCGAAGAGCATGTCGCCCGAGGAGACGGTGAGGATGGCGGCGATGAGCCGCTCGGGCGGGGTGTCCTTGAGCAGGAACCCCGACGCTCCGACGCGCAGGGCGTTGTAGACGTACTTGTCCACGTCGAACGTGGTCAGGATGAGCACCCGTGGACGGGGGTCGTGGTTCATGGCCAGGATGCGCTCGGTCGCCGTGACGCCGTTCATGCCCGGCATCCTGATGTCCATGAGGATCACGTCGGGCCGGGTGGCCGCCGCCTGCTCGATGGCCTCCTCGCCGGTCGCCGCCTCGCCGACCACGTCGAGGTCGGGGGCCGCGCGGAGCAGCGCCACCAGACCGGCGCGGACGAGGATCTGATCGTCGACGACAAGTACTTTGATCATGCGTTCGGCCCACCGTGTGACTGAGGAGACTGGTCGTCCGGGTGCGGGGGCGCCAGGGGCAGGGTGACCACGACCTCGAATCCGCCTGATGGCCTCGACCCGGCTGCGACCGTTCCCTTGTAGAGCTTGACGCGTTCGCGCATGCCGATCAAGCCGTGTCCCTGACTCTCCCAGGATGCGGGGGCGCCGCGCCCGTCGTCGGTGACGCGCAGTTCCAGCGCGGCGCCGTAGTGGAGCGAGACCCACGCCGTGGCGGGGCCCGCGTGTTTCAGCACGTTGGTGAGGCATTCCTGAACGACGCGGTACGCGCACAGGTCGATTCCCGAGGCCAGCGGGCGTACCGGGCCGGTGACCGACACCTCGACCGGCAGGCCCGCCGAGCGCAGCCGGTCCACCAGTTGTTCGAGCCGTTGCAGGCCGGGGGCGGGGTCGTAGCCGTCCGCGTCGTCGTCCAGTTCGATGCGCAGGACGGACAGCAGGCGCCTCATCTCGCCCATGGCCTCGCTGCCGGTGTCGGCGATGGTGGTGAGCGCCGCGCGCGCGGTGGCGGGGTCGGAGCCGAAGACGTACCGGGCGAGCCCGGCCTGGATCACGATGACCGACATGTGGTGGGCGACCACGTCGTGCAGTTCGCGGGCGATGCGGACCCGCTCCTCGGTGACGGCGCGCCGCGTCTTGTCCGCCTGCTCGTCGCGCAGGCGGGCGGTGAGGTGGGCCAGGCGCCGGTTGCGTTCGACCAGCATCCGGGTGCTGTTGCCGAACGTCCAGGCGACGGCGACCATGACGCTCGTCTGCACGATGTTCGGCCAGGTGAACTCGTGCGGGCCGAGGAACGACGCGTGCCACCAGGAGGCCGCCGTGGGCAGCGCCCACAGGACGGACACGGCCGGAGGCCGCCGGCTGGCCACGGTGTACAGGGCCAGAAGCGGTGCCACCTGGTTGAGCCTGGCGTCGTACCCGGCCGCGTGGAAGACGATCGCGGCGGCACAGGAGATCGTCAGCACGACGACGGGGGCGCGCCGGCGCCAGGCCAGCACGATGTTGGCCACGAGCGTCAACACCACACCGGCGACGTCCAGCGGACGCTGCGCGTAGCCCAGAGAGGCCGAACCGTTGGACAGGACGAGGCCGAACGCCACGGTGGTGCCGGCTACCACGACGCTGAACAGCAGGTCGATGAGGAAGGGGTTCAACCGGGCGAGCCGTCCAAGGGACGACAGCACCTTTGCGCGCATCAGCGCATGTTAGCCGCGAAAGGGCGGGTCACTCATCACTCGCACGGCTGAGCGCCACTACAACTTGTGCGGTATACGCGCCGGATCGTACCGCAGGAGGTTGACCGTCCGAGCGTGGCCGCTACGGCAGACGTTTCGGCGAGTCTCATGCGGCGGGTTGACGCCCGAATTCCGGATTCTTCCTATAAATGAGGCTGATCGAATTCACCGGCACCCACGGGGGGTGGCGTGCCCGAGGACGGCCTTTGTCCTCGGGCACGCGAGCCGATCGCCGGCATCAGGGGAGAGAAGCGGCATCGTGACGTCGGTCGGCGCGGGACGGATCCTCGACCGGAAACAAGCACGGCAGCCGCCGGGTCGGGCGGTGGGTCTCAGCCGTCGGGTGGGCCGACGCAGCCGTTGGGTCCCATGCCGGCGACCCGGCGCACGCGTACGCCGGCCAAGGCCTTTCCCGATTTCACGAAAGCCTCGTCGACCTCGCTCCCGGAATCATGGACGCGCCGCGCGGCCGCGAGATCGACCGCCACCAGCTCGACCCGATAGCGCTGGCCTATGCCCGTGCGCGGCCCGCCGAAATACTGCGCGCCTCTCCAGGTGGCCAGGCGGCTCGGATTCTCGAATCCGTAGACGAACTGGATGTATTTCGCGGGGTCACCGTTGTCGAGATTCCGCATCGCGAGGATGAGCGTGGTGCCGCGCCGGAGTGCGGCCGTGCCGGAGAAGTAGGAGCAGTGTTTCACGGCCGCGCCGTTGGCCGGTGAGGTGATCGTCCCGGCGGCCTTGACCGCGTCGCCGGTGGTGGCGGCCGGCCCGGAGGGCATCGGGGTCGCGGTGCCGGGAGCGGGGGAGGAGGTGGCCGGGCCTGCCGTGCGCGTCAGGAGATCGGGCAGGAGGAGCGTACCGGCGGCGCCGGCCAGAGCCAGTGCGCCGATCGCGACGGCGACGCGGCGCGGTCGTGCCCACCCCGGCGGCCCGGCGGAGTCGGAGCCCGCGTCGGGCGCCTGCTCCGCGCCGGCGCCCGCAGGGGTGGCGGCCTTCAGCATGTCGCGGCTCCACCTTCGCAGGTCGGCCGGGCGCCGTGAGGCGTCCACGTCCAGGGCCGTCAGGATCCGGGTGGCGAGGTGACCACCCTCGCCGACCCCGGCCTCCTCGGTCACGGCGCGCAGCTCACGCTCGATGTACGCGGCCCCGCCGGGAGCGTCGGCGGCCGGCGGGTCCT
Source organism: Nonomuraea sp. NPDC050643 (assembly GCF_040654715.1). Lineage (NCBI taxonomy): Bacteria > Bacillati > Actinomycetota > Actinomycetes > Streptosporangiales > Streptosporangiaceae > Nonomuraea > Nonomuraea sp. NPDC050643. Next base: position 31,558 of record NZ_JBFAIM010000064.1, read on the forward strand.
GCCCGGTGAGGCAGAAGAAGGCGAGCGCGCCGAGCGAGTAGACGTCCGCGGCGACCGTGCGGGGAAGGTGCGGTGCGGCCAGCACTTCGGGCGCGGTGTAGGGCGGCGTGTGCCAGCCGGTGAAGTCGTATCCGTCGTCGATGAGGCGTAACGTGCTCACGTCGATGAGCACCAGGCCACGCCTGGCGTGCACGATGCAGTTGGCCGGCTTCAGGTCCCGGTGCAGGCTCGGGTTGCCGCCCGACCGCGTCACGGAGGCGAGGCCGGCGAGCGCCTCACCGGCCTGGGCCACGTGACGGAGACGCTCGCGTACGGTGTCGCCGCGCGCCCGGGTGCCCGCCAGCAGGGCGTGCAGTGTCGGCCCCTCGACCCACTCCATCACCAGATAGGCCATGGTCACGGTCACGGCGGTCGCCTCGGGCGGCGGGCTGTCGCACGGATGCGGGGCCGCTCCCAGGAACACCTCGTCCAGCCGCACCACGTGATCCAGCCGCAGATGCCGCAGCAGTACGGCGTGGTCGCGCCAGCGTCGCCGATCGCGGGCCGACGGCCAGCCGGGCCCCGCGTCCTGCGGCGGGTGGAGCAGCTTGACGGCCAGCGGCAGCGGCGAGGTGAGGTCGCCTCGATAACGCGCCTTCCAGGTGATGCCCTGCCCGCCGGGCATGCCGTCCCCCAGCAGTTCGTACTGGTCAGGGGCGTCCGGTGGGCCGGCGAACAACCCGTTGGGTTCGTCAGGCCGGGCCCGCGCGCCGGACGCCGGCGGGGGGAGGTCGGGCCCGCCCTGGGTGTCCGCCTCGTGGCCGGGCGGCGGCGGGGTGTGGGGGTCAGCGTCCATGGTCGTCGCCGGTGTCCGGGCCGGGCGGCAGGTCGTGGAGGTCTTCCGCGCTGACGACCGCGCTGCGCACCGCCCACCGCGCCAGCGCCCACCGGAAGTCGTCGTGCGCGGCGTCCTCGTCGTCCATGGTCAGCCCGGGAACGCCGTGGCCGGCCAGGCTCTCCCGCAGCGACTTGACGACGTTGCGGATGTACTGGGGCCGCCGGCCCAGCCGCCTGCCGATCTGCGCGTACGTCGCCGGCACCGCCTGAGGGCCGGCCCGCACCAGCAGGGGCTCGCACAGCGCGGAGATCACGTTCCGCTGCGCCCTGGTGAGCGCGATGGGCGAGGTGACCGTCTCGGGGGCGCGGGTCGCCGCCTCGCCCGGTCGATGGCCGGACGGCGGTGTCACCGACCGGGCGTCCACCCGTACCGTCACCGTCGACCCGCCATGGCCGGCGAAGACGATGGAGAAGACCGTGAACGGTAAGGAGGTGGTGGCCGCGCCCGGCTCGACGACACGGTCCTCACCGGCGGGCGGCCGGATCACGAGTGGCTTGTGCCGCGAGTCGTTGCGGATCAGGACGCAGTCGTTGAGGACGAGCAGCGAGCCCGCCCGCCGCGACAGGTGCTCGTCGTCGGGGAAGCGCACGTCGCATGCGCGGCTGCGGCCCATCGTCAGCAACCGCCCGCGAGACACCGTCCATTTTTCGCCTTTGAACGCGACGATTATCGCGCCGTCTGACCCGCTTGACATTCCGGTCGCCAGGTGGGTCATGTTCCGGCCGCCTTTCGGAGGACGTGGCAATCCGGGCATTCATTGATCGCGATCGGCGTTTACCGGGCGCTTCAAATAATAGCGACCCGGGCGCCACGGAAAAGGCCGGATAAGGGCGGCTTAGATCGCCGGGAGGACGTTTCCGGTGAATGGCACGCGATTTTTCCCGCACCGTCGCGGGCGCCGCCGATGGTGCGGGGGTGCACTGTCGCGCCGCCGGGCGTCCCCGTTCACTCCTAAGGGAATCGCCCGTGTCACGGGCGTCCGCGGAAAGTGGAGGAGATCCCCATGACCATCCTGAGAAGCGCCGGTCGCCGTGCCCTGACCCTCGTGTCCGTCGTGGTGATCGCGGGCGGCGCCACCGTCGCGATGTCCGCCGGGGCGGGTCCCGCGATGGCCGCGCGGGTCACCGCGACCTGCGCGAACGACAACGGCGACGCCGCCGTCATCCAGTCGGTGATCGACGGCTCGGCCGTGGGTGACGAGATCGTCATCGATGGGCCGTGCACCATCATCAGCACCATCAAGCTGCTCGGCAACCGGGCGTATCGCGGTGACAGCCCGTCGACCGTCCTCAAGGAGGGCGACGGCCGCAACCTCGACGCGGTGCTGGCCTCCGACTCGTGGGTCGACGACCACGCCTGGGCCGGCGAACCGATCACCTTACGCGATCTCACGATCGACGCCAACGCGGCGAACAACCCCACCGGCGGAGACGCGGTCGTGATCCGGTCCTGGCGCAGCACCATCGAAGCTCTCCACATCCGCAACGCCAAGGCCAACGGGCTGCGCGTCACCAACACCTCGCGCAACGGCACGACGCTCACCAACACGCTGGTCAACGGCAGCATCCGCGCCCTCTTCGTGGAGGGGTCCGGGCAGCGTGGCATCTACGTCCAGGACAGCGGCAACGCGGTGACCGACTGGAACCTCACCGACTCCTGGGTCGCCGACAGCGGCGGGGACGCGATCAAGCTCGACAACGCCGCCGGCTGGACGATCGAACGCAACCACGTCTACGGCGTCGGCGGCACGGGCATCAACGCGAGCCGCCTGTTCGCGACCAGCGTCAGCGACAACTACGTCGAGGACTTCGACACCCACGGCATCGGCGTCAGCGTCCAGGGCGACGCCGCGAGCACGATCGTCGGCAACCGCGTCTTCCAGTTCAGCGGCGCGGGAACCACGTATCTGGCCATCAGGCATGTGAACTACGGCACCGGCCACGTCTCCGTCACCGGCAACGTCGTACGCGGCAACGGCTCCGGCGTCGGCCTGTCCTACCAGCGCGGCAGCAACCAGCTCGCCGTCGTCTCGACCGGCAACGCCGTCACCGGCGTGACCACGCCGCTGGACAAAGGAACCGACGTGACCATGACGGCCGGGTTCTGAAATCCTCGGACGAATACGCCGTATTCGACGAATGGCAAGAACCTCGCTCACGGCGCGCAGGAATCGACATGCCCCGGATTCTAGCGCCGCTAGGATTCATATCAATGATGTGCTAGCGTCACCTTCGTCGCTAGCAGTGCTAGAAGCCGGAGTCAGACCATGCTCACCCCCATCGCCTACAGCCTGGCCGTCGTCCTGTCCCTCTTCATCATCTTCATCGGCGCCCGCTTCCTGGTGCAGCCCGTCGCCGCCGCCTCCGGCTACGGCGTGCCCGCCAAGCCCGCCGGCGACGCCGCCTACCTGACCATCAAGGGGCTGCGCGACCTCACCTCCGGCGTCATCGGCCTGGCCCTGCTCGCCTTCGCCGACGCCGACGCCGCGGGCTGGTTCATGCTGGCCGTCGCCCTCGTCCCGCTCGGCGACACCCTGATCGTCCTGCGCCACGGCGGCACCAAGGCCACGGCCTTCGGCATCCACTTCGCCACCGCCGTCATCGTGCTCATCAGCGCCGCCCTGCTGTTCGCCGCCTGAGCCGCGCAGGGCCGGGCCCGCGTTACGCGGGATGTTCGGCCGCGACGAGCGCCGCGTTCCGCTCGGCCAGGGCCAGCGCGGACTTGCGCAGCGACAGGCCGGCGGACTCGCCGGTGACGGCGCCGGTCAGCCGCCGCATGGCCGAGGAGATCTTGGCGAACGACGCCTCGGCGGTGGGCTCGATGTCGCCGAACACCACCCACCACCACCAGGCGTTCGTCATGACGTTGGCCAGGATGTCCGGCACAACCGGAATGTTCCGTGCGATCAGGAGTGCCTCCGCGTCCGGGAGCGTGGGCAGGTTGGCGCCCTCCACCACGATCTTCGCCCGTACCCTGGCGGCCTCCGCCGGGCCGATCACGTAGGACATCGCCGCCGGGACCAGCAGGTCGGCCGGGACGTCCAGCCACTCGTGACCCGCCCCCGTCCGGTCGCCGGGCCGCAGGCAGGACCGGTCGACCACACCGCGCCCGTCCCTCGCACCCAGCATCGCCTCCACGTCGAGGCCGTCCTCGCACGCGATGAGCCCGTCGCGGTCGGCGACGGCCACCACCCGGACGCCCGCCCGGTGCAGGTAACGGGCCGTCGCCCCGCCGATCGAGCCGAAGCCCTGCACGACCGCGGACGCGGCCTCGACGCCCCGCCACCGGGCGACCGCGAGCGCCGCCTGCGCCACGCCGTACCCGCCCACCAGGTCGGCCAGCGGCACACCGTCGACCACCGTGGCCATCGCGGCGCGCAGCCGCTCGCGCCCCGCCTCCTGGTCGTCGAGCAGCGCGAACGCCGCCTCGACGGTGGAGGCGAGACCCAGCTCGGCGGCCACCTCGTCGAGCAGTTCCTGCTTGATCCCGAAATCCTCGCCGGTGTTCCACTGCTCGCGCACCATGGGCAGGACGGCGGTGAGGAACCGGCGCAGCACCGCGGGCGAGTCGGGATCGTGCGGGTCGACGTCGATCCCGCCCTTGGCCCCGCCGAGCGGTACGTAGCGGTCGCCGGGCGTGTAGACCAGGGCCTCCTTGAGCGACATGCCGCGGGCCAGGCCGCGTACCTCCTCCAGCGTGCACCCCTCGCGCAGCCGCAGCCCGCCGCTGGCCACGCCGCGTACCAGGCTGTCGATGACGACGTAGCCCCGGCGGGCGGTGACCGGGTCCGTCCAGGTGAGCTCCAGTAGACTCACGGCCTGCCTTTCTCGCGAACGTGGATGACGGTGGGCCGGTCGCCCGTCAGCGCCCCGGCCAGCGCCTCGCGGAGCGTGGCGCGATCGTCGGCCCGCACGCCATGGGCGCCGAGCGAGCGGGCGAGCAGCGCGAAGTCCGGCGAGGGCAGCTCCACCGCGTGCACCGGGTCGCGGCGGGCGGCCATCTCGGCGCGGATCTCGCCGTAGCCCCCGTTGTCGACGACCACCACCGGCAGCGCCAGTCCCAGGTGCACGGCCGTGGCCAGCTCCGCCACGGTGAACATCACTCCGCCGTCGCCGAGCAGCGCCGCCACGGGCCGGCCGGGGCGGCCGACGGCCGCACCGATCGCGGCGGGCAGACCGTAGCCGAGGGTGCCGTACCCGGTCGGGTAGAGGAAGCGCCCCGGCGCGTACGCGGGCAGGTTCGCCAGCGCGCCGTAGTAGCAGGCCATCGTGCTGTCACCGGCCAGTACGCCGTCCCGGCCGAGCGCCTCGGCCAGGCTCTCCACGATCCACAGCCACGGCGCGCCCTCGTGGGCGGCCTGCCCACGCTTGCGCTCACGCCACGAGGCCGCCCGCGCGTACGGTTCCGCCGACGAGGGCGGCGCGTCGCCGAACCGGTCGAGCAGTCCGCGCAGCGCCACCGCCGAGTCTCCGGCGAGTGCGACCACCGGGAGGGCGTTCGTGACGAGCTGCACCGGATCGACGTCCACGCGGATCACCTTGCCGTCGAGGGGCAGCGGGCCGTGCCAGAGGTCGGAGGGCGCCAGCTCGCAGCCCACCACGAGCACGGCGTCCGCCTCTCCGGCCAGCTCACGGACCGCCTCGAAATGCAGACCGGCGCCCAGGCCGAGAGGGTGGTCGTCGGGCAGCGCACCCTTGCCGTTGGCCGAGGTGACGACGGGCGCGCCCAGCCGCTCGGCGAGCGCCCGCAACTCCACGCCCGCGCCCCGGGCGCCGCCTCCCGCGATGATCAGAGGCATCCGGGCCACACCCAGCCGCGCCGCCGCCGCGTCGAGCTCGGCCGGGGCCGGGAAGAGCTTCGCGGGGGCCGGGGACAGGATCGCGGGTCCGGCGGAGACGACTGCGGGGGCGGCGGAGCAGGCTCCACAGGCGACGGGCGCCGCCTCGGTCGCCGGCTCCCGCTCCTCCAGCACGTCGAACGGGATCTCCAGGTGCACCGGGCGCGGACGTCCCGAGGTCATCGTCGCGAACGCCTGGGCCACGGCCACCGGGATCTCGGCGACGCTGGTGACCCGGTGGCTGTAGGCGGCCACCGCGTCCATCGCCCGGCTCTGGTCCCTGGTCTCGTGCAGCAGCCCGTTGCCCCTGCCGGGGTGACGCAGCGGCATGCCCGGCGAGACGAGCAGCACCGGCACCGAATCCGAGTACGCCTGCCCGATCGCCGCGGCGGCGTTGAGCGTGGCCGGCCCCGAGGTCACCACGGCGACCCCCACCCGCCCGGTCACCCGCGCGTAGCCGTCGGCGGCGTAGCCCGCCCCCTGCTCGTGCCGGGTACCGACATGCCGCACGCCCCGCGCCGCGAGCGCCGCGTAAATCTCCAGGTTGTGCGTGCCCGGAATCCCGAACACGGTGTCCACACCGTGCGCGGCCAGAGCCGCGACCAGGACGTGACCACCACTGGGCCCGGTGCTGGCGTCGGCACCAGGGTCGCCGCTGGGGTTGGTGTGGGGCTTGGCGTCGGGGCCGCCACTTGCGCCGCTACTTGGGCTGACCCCTGCGCCGCCATTCGGGCTGCCGCTTGGAGTGTCACCGTAGGTCGTCATCGCAGCACCACCAGCGCGTCCACGGCGACGGCGCCGTCCGGTCCTGCCCGTAGCGGGTTGATCTCGCACTCGACCACGTCGGAGCGGCCGGCGATCAGCCTGGAGACCGCGGCGACGACCTCGGCCGCCGCCCGGATGTCCACCGCGGGCGCGCCACGCCAGCCGGTCAGCAGCGGGTACGCCGTCAGCCCGCGCAGCATCCGCTCCGCCACCTCCACGGTGACCGGCGCGAGCTCCACGGCGACGTCACGGTACAGCTCGCTCGCCGTCCCGCCCGCCCCGGCCAGGACCAGCGGGCCGAACGACGGATCACGACGGCCGCCGACGATCAGCTCGACCGTGCCCGGCCTGGCGTCCATCTCCTCCAGCACGTACTCGCCTTCGCCGAGCCGGCCGACGAGCGCCGCCAAGGCCCCGGCGGCCTCCGCCATGTCCCCCAGCCCGGTGACGACGCCGCCGGACTCCGTCTTGTGCGCCAGCCACGCGGCCTTGAGCACGTACGGCGGCCGCAGCCGCCCGGCCGCGCCCCGAAGGTCGTCGAGCCCGCGCACCGCCACCGCCGGCGGATAGACCACGCCGTACCCGGTGAACACGGCCCGCGCGGCCAGATACGGCACCGCGCTTCCCGACACCACATCGGCCGAGAGCATCGCAATTCCGGACACCGCGTCGGCCGAGGACACCGCGCCTCCGGACACCACGTCGTCCGAGGGCACCATGCCCCCGGATGCCGGGGCGGTCGATGCCGAGACGCGCGGGCCTCTGGTGGCCGATTCGGTGGCCAGGCCCAGTGACCGGCCCACCTGGTCGATCGTGGCGTAGGTGGGGATGCCGTGCTTCCTGAGCGCCCGTACCGCCACCGAGTCCCGGCTCATGCTGTGCACGATCACCGGCCGCCGGTACCGCTCCACCACCGCGCCCACCGCATCGACCACCGCCAGCTCGGCCGGCTGCAGCGAGGGCGCGTCGGCCCCGTACGACCCGAAATAGCCGGTCAGCACCACGCCGTCCACCTCCCCGCTCGCCAGCAACAGCTCCACCAGCGTCGAATAGGTGGTCAGGTCGCGCTCGCCCGCCCCCGCGAGGTCGATGGGATTGCGGATGCCGGCCGCCGGCGGAAGCAGCTCGGCCACCCGCGCCGACACCGCCCCGAGCGCCGGCAGCTCCAGGCCGTGGCGGCTCAGCACGTCGGCCGCCATCGCCCCCTGCCCGCCGCTGTCGCCGACCACCGCGACGCGGCGCCCGGCCGGGAGGGGCGCGGCGAGCAGCAGCTGGGCCACGTCCACCGCCTGGGCGGGGGTCTCGGCGAAGATCGCGCCCGCCGCCCGGCAGGCCGCTCGCACCACCTCGGTGCCCGAGGTCAGCGCCCCGGTGTGGGACAGGGCCGCCGCGCGCCCCGCCGCGCTGGCGCCCACCGTCAGCACGATCACCGGCTTGCCGCGCTCGCGCAGCCCGGCGAGCGTCTTCACGAGCGCCCTGCCGTCCCGGAAGCTCTCCAGATAGAGCACCACCGCCGCCGTCTTGTCGTGCCCGGCCAGGTCGGCGAGCACGTCGGCGGCGGTGACGTCCGTCTGGTTGCCCACCGAGACGAACCTGGACACGCCCGCCCCCGCCTCGCCCGCCAGCCCGGCCAGCTCCAGGCCGAGCTGACCCGACTGCGACACGATGCCGAGCGCGCCCGCGGTGAAGTTCCCCCAGGCCAGTTCGAGTGCGGTCATGGAGTCGTAGACGCCGAGACAGTTGGGGCCGATCAGCCGGGCGCCCGCCGCGCGGATCCGCTCGGCCAGCGCCGTCTCCCGCGCGCCGTCGAGGCCCGCGGTGATGCCCACGAACGCGCGTACCCCGAGGTCCAGCGCCTCCTCGACCACCTCGGGAAGGGCCGCGGCCGGGACGCAGAGCACCGCCAGCTCGGGGACGTCCGGAAGGTCCCGCAACCCGGGCACGGTGGCGATGCCGTCGATGACCGCCCCCGACCGGTTCACCAGGTGCACCTTGCGCCGGTGCGCGCCCCGGAGCGCGCCCCTGGCCAGCCAGTATCCCCACTTCGCCGGGTCCGCCGAGGCGCCCACCACCGCCACCGACGCCGGATCGGAGAACGCCCTCACGACGCCCGGCCCGCTGCGCGCGTCATCCGGACCTCGCCAGCGAACGGGAGATGATCAGGCGCTGGATGTCGGACGTGCCCTCCTCGATCTCCTCCAACTTGGCGTCGCGCATCCACTTCTCCAAAAGGAACTCACGGGAGTACCCCCAGCCGCCGTGCGTCTGCAGCGCGGCCCACGTGCACCACATGGCGTTCTCGGACGCGGTCAGCTTCGCGATCGCCGCCTCCTCCGTGGCCGGCTCGCCGGAGTCGAAGACCCGTGCCGCGCGCATGGTCAGCAGGTGCGCGATGTCGGTCTTGGCCGCCATGTCCGCCAGCCGGAACGCCACGGCCTGGTGCTCGATGATCGGCTTGCCGAACTGCTCCCGCTCCTTCGCGTACTGGAGCGCCGTGTCCAGCGCCGCGCGGCACAGACCGGCGCAGGCGGCGGCGATCAGGATCCGGGAGGCGTCGAAGGTGCGCATCAGCCCGTAGAAGCCCTGCCCCTCCTCGCCCAGCCGGTGCTCCGGCGGCACCCGTACGTCGTCGAGGAAGACCTCCGCGCTGACGATCGCCCGCTGCCCCATCTTCGGCAGGGGACGCCCGACGCGCAGGCCGGGTGTGCCGCGCTCGACCACGAAGGCGGTGATCCCGCGCGAGCGCAGCGACGGGTCGACCGTGGCGAAGACGACGATCCAGCGCGCGTAGGGCGCGTTGGAGATCCACGTCTTCTGCCCGCTGAGCACGTAACCGGAGCCGTCGCGCACCGCCCGGGTACGCAGGCCCGCCGCGTCCGAGCCGACGGCCGGCTCGGTCACCGCGAGCGCCGTCATGGGCGGGTCGTCACTTGTCAGCGGGGTGAGCCAGCGGCGCCGCTGCTCCGGTGAGCCGAGCGCCTCGACGGGCCCGGCGAAGAACCCGTTGGAGGTGAGCAGGTTGCCGATGCCGATGTCGCCGTAGCAGAGCTCCTCGGTCACCAGCGCCTGCGTCACCAGGTCGCCGACGCCGCCCCCGCCGTACGCCTGCGGCAGCATGAACGAGGTCAGCCCCAGCTTGGCCGCCTTGGCCCACAGGTCCAGCGGCGACTCGTGGTCGGCCTCGTCGACCTCGCGGGCCCGCGGCCGTATCTCGCGCAGCGCGAAGTCGCGGGCGAGGGCCACGAACTCCCGCTGGTCGGAGCTCTGCTCGACGCCGTCTTTGATGGAACGCAGCATGGATCTTCTCCAGAACGCTCAGGCGGGAACGGTGACGCGGTCCTGCGGGCTCCAGTGGGCGACGACGTCGTCGCCGGGCTTGGGCACCGGATCGAGCCGGGTCCCGGTGCGGGCGATCAACCTGCCACCCGAACGCAGCTCCACCTCCACGCGCAGGCCGCTGCCGAGGTAGATGACCTCGGCGACCTTCCCGTCGCGGGCGTGGTGCCCGTCGGGCAGGGCGGCGCCCGGCGGGCTGAGGCGCACATGCTGCGGGCGTACCAGGAACAGCTCCGGGTCGTCGGAGCCGGGCAGCAGGTTCGACTCGCCGAGGAACTCCGCGACGTAGCGGGAGGCGGGCCGGTCGTAGAGGTCCTCCGGCGTGCCGACCTGCACGATCCGCCCGTCGCGCAGCAGCGCGATCCGGTCCGACATGGTCAGCGCCTCGTCCTGGTCGTGCGTGACGAAGACGAACGTGATCCCCAGCTCCGTGTGCAGCCGCTTGATCTCGAGCTGGAGCTGCTCGCGCAGCCGCTTGTCCAGCGCGCCGAGCGGCTCGTCCATCAGCAGGACGCGCGGCCGGAACACGATCGCGCGGGCCAGCGCGACCCGCTGCTGCTGCCCGCCGGAGAGCTGGGCGGGCCGCCGGTCGCGCAGCCCGCCCAGCTCGACCACGTCGAGGGCCTCGCCCACCCGCCGCGTCAGCTCCGCCCCGCGCACGCGCCGCCGGCGCAGCGGGAACGCCACGTTCTCGGCCACGCTCATGTGCGGGAACAGCGCGTAGTGCTGGAAGACCATGCCGAGATCACGCTTGTACGGCGGCTCCTTCGTGATGTCCCGGCCGTCGACCGCCACCGACCCCGACGACGGGCGCGTGAACCCGGCGACCACGTTCAGCAGCGTCGACTTGCCCGAACCGCTGCTGCCCAGCAGCGTCATGAACTCGCCCGGCTCCACGTGCAGGCTCACCCCGTCGAGCGCCACGGCCTCGCCGTACCTCTTGCCGACGCCGCGCACGTCCACCGCGCCGCCCTCGTTCGGGCCGCCCTCGTTCATGTCTTCCTCCTGCGGACCAGCCGGGTCAGCCCGGCGGCGGCGAACAGCGACAGCGTGACGAGGAGCAGCATGCTCGACACCGCCGCGACCGTCGGATCGATCTGCACGCGTACCCCCGACCACATCTGCACGGGGAGCGTCGTGAGGTCAGGGCCGGACAGGAACACGCTGGTGACCACCTCGTCGAAGGACGTGACGAACGCGAAGACCGCGCCGCTGGCCAGGCTCGGCGCGATCAGCGGCAGCGTCACCCTGGCGAACGTGGCCACCGGCCCCGCGCCCAGGCTCATCGCCGCCTGCTCGAGACGCCGGTCGAACGACATCAGCGCCGACGACACGGTGATCACGACGTACGGCACGGCCAGCGCGGTGTGCACGAGCACGAAGCCCAGCACGCTCTCCGTGAGCCCCCACTCGAGGAAGACGGCGTAGACCGCCAGGCCGACGATCACGTACGGGACCAGCACGGGGGCCATGACCAGCCCGGAGATCAGCGCCCGGAGAGGATGGCGGCCCCGCACCATGCCGAGGGCCGCCGCCGTGCCGAGGACGAGGGAGAGCACCGTCACCTGGACGGCGATCTGGAGGCTGGCGATCGCGCTGTCGAGCCAGGCCAGGTCGGTGAAGAAGTTCTCGTACCAGCGGGCGGACCAGCCCTGAGGCGGGAACTCCAGGAACGCGCTGTCGGAGAACGACATGGGGATCACGATGAAGACCGGCAGCACCAGGTAGAGCGCCGTCAGCGCGGTGAGCGCCCACAGGGCGAGCCGGACCGGCCTCATCGCCCGCCTCCGATCAGGCGGCGCAGGTCGATCACCCGCGCGGCCAGCAGCAGCGTCGCCCCGGTCACCAGCAGCAGGATGACCGCCAGCGCGGAGGCGAAGCCCCAGCGCAGCACGCCGGAGAGCTGCTGCACGATCAGCTCGCCGATCATGACGTTCCGCGGCCCGCCCAGCAGCGCGGGCGTGACGTAGAAGCCGAGCGAGGAGACGAACACCAGCAGCGTCGCGGCGGCCACGCCGGGCACGGTCAGCGGCGCGTAGATCCGCCAGAACGCGAAGGCCGGCCGGGCGCCGAGCCCTTCGGCCGCCTGAAGGAGCCGGCGGTCGATGCCCCGCATGGTCGCGTAGATCGGCAGGACCGCGAACGGCAGCATCACCTGGACCATGCCGATCAGCACCCCGGCCAGGTTGCGCAGCAGCGGCACGGGCTGCCCGCCGAGCGCGCCGATCACGTCGTTCACCACGCCGGTGTCCCGGAGGAGCAGCACCCAGGCGAAGGTCCGCACCAGCAGGCTGGTCCAGAACGGCACCAGCACCGCGGCCATCAGCACGCCCCGCCAGAACGGCGAGGCCAGCGTCATGAGGTAGGCGTAGGGAAAGCCCAGCAGCAGCGTCACCAGCGTGACCAGGCCCGCGGTCACGAACGTGTTGACCAGGACGTTCAGGTACACCGGCGAGTCGAAGAACGCCGCGTAGTTCCCCAGGCCGGGCGCGGGGTCGCTGACGCTGCGGGCCAGGACGGAGCCCAGCGGATAGACGAAGACCACGAGCAGGAAGGCCACCAGCGGCAGGACCAGCACGCCCCACCCGTCGGGCAGGCGCCGCCCGGCGCCCTTCTCCCTCGGGCCGGCCGCGCCGGGCGTCACTTGGCCATCCACTCGTTCATCCGCTCGGTGACCTGGTCGTAGTGCTCGGCCCAGTAGGTGTAGTCGACGATCGCCGCCCGCTGCTCCTCGTGCTCGGTGGGGAGCTCCTTGCGCACCTCGGGATCGACGTACTCGAGGGCCTTGGCGTTGACCGGCGCGTAGGCGCTCTGGTTGGCGTAGTCGGCCTGTCCCTTGGCGTCGGCGAGGAAGTTGTTCAGCCACTCCTGCGCCAGGGCGACGTCGCGGTAGCCGGCCGGGATGACGATCTGGTCGTAGGAGAGCAGGTGCTCGTTCCACTCGTTGGCCACCGGCTGGCCGTCCTTGGCCGCGGCGAAGATCCGGCCGTTCCACGCCTGGATCAGCGGCACCTCGCCGCTGGAGACGAGTTGTTGCTGCTGCTCGCCCGTCTCGTAGAAGACGATGTCCTTCTTGATGGTGTCGAGCTTCCTGAAGGCCCGGTCGAGGTCGAGCGGGTAGAGCTTCTCCGCGGGCACCCCGTCGGCCAGCAGCGCCGCCTCGAACATCGCGCCCGTGGCGTACTTCCAGAAGCCGCGCTTGCCGGGGAACTTCGTGGTGTCGAAAAACTCGGCCCACGTCTTCGGGTGGTTCTCGGCGGAGAAGGTCTTGGTGTTGTAGGCGATGGTGAAGGCGTACTCGAGGATCGGTACGGCGCATTCGCCGACGAGCTCCTTCTTGACCGGGGAGAGGTCGACCTTCGCCGGGTCGAGTTTGACCGCCCAGCCGTTCTTGCAGGCCGTGACCGCGAAGTTCGGCTCGACCTCGACGACGCCCCAGCTCACCTTCTTCGACTCCACCTGGGCGCGGAACTTGGCGTAGTCGGTGGGAGAGTCCTGCTTCACCGTCACGCCCTTCGCCTTCGCCCACGGCTCGACGTACGCGGCGACGGCCTTCTTCTGGTCGTCGCCGCCCCACATGACGACGGTGAGCTGCTTCCCGCCTCCGCCCGCGGCGGTGCCCCCGCCGCAGGCGGTGAGCGCGAGCAACCCCGTCACGGCGAGAATGAGCCCTCTGCGTGACATGCCGCCTCCATAATTGACTGGCGCGCCAGTTATTTATCGAGCACTGTGTCGTGAATCACCCTGGTATGTCAACGACTACTTCTGGAGCTCCAGCAGGAACGCCTCACAGACCGCGCTCATCCGTTCCACGGTCATGCTGCGCGAGCCCACCAGCACCTGGATGGCCAGACCGTCGATCATGCCGATCAGCCGGTTGGCGTACTCGACCGCGTCGCCCTCGCGCAGCAGGCCGAGCGTCTGCCCGTCGCGGATCACGGCCGCCACGATGCGGCGCCACTCGCCGTAGACGCGCTCGTTGAGGTCCTGCAGCCCCGGCTCGCGCAGCGCCTCACTCCACAGCTCCATCCACACCCGCCAGGCCTGCACCGTCTCCTCGCCCACCGGCAGGTAGGACCGGACGAAGGCGAGCAGCCTGGCCCGCGGATCGTCCTCGCCCTCGAAGATCGGCTTGCGGCGGTCGATCGAACGCTGGAAGTTGTACTCGAACGCCGCGTGCACCACCTCGCGCTTGTTGGCGAAGTAGTAGTGCACGGTGCCGCTGCTCGTGCCCGCGCGCTCGGCCACGTCCGAGACCCGCATGGACCGCAGCCCCGCGTTCGCGATCACCCAGCAGGCCGCGCGCAGGATCTGCTCGCGGCGTTCGAACTCGACGCTGGGACGCGGCATGCGAAGCCCTCCGGGATACCTGGCCGATCAGTCAACTTTCCGAACACTATCCGTCCCGGCGACGACTCGGCACGCCTCCCGGCCCCGCCGGTCAGGGCGCGAGGCCGATGGTGGCGGGGATGCCCTGACGGGTCATCGTCGTGTACGGGCACAGTTCGGACGCCAGGTCGAGCAAGGGGGCGGCCGTCTCAGCGCCGACCCCGGGCCAGCTCACGACGAGGTCGGCGCGTAGCCGGTAGCCGCCGTCCTCGGGGTCACGGCCGAAGGCCACGCCCACCTCCACCACGATGGGCCCGGGATCGAGCGCGTGCTGCCGGGCCACCAGGCTGAGGACGCCGTGGAAGCAGGCGGCGTATCCGGCGGCGAAGAGCTGCTCGGGATTGGGGCCGGCGGTGTCGCCGCCCAGTTCCGCGGGCATCCGCAACCGCAGGTCGAGGGCGCCGTCGGCGGAACGGGCCCGGCCGCTCGCGCGGCCGTGGGCGAAGCCGCCGCCGCTCACGCTGACCCGGGTGGCGTAGAGCGGCCTGAACGCGTCGCCGCCGTGGTCGTGGTCCGCGGACAGGGCCGGGTCGTTCATCGGTGCCGCCTCTCCCCGCCGAAGCCGCGGGGAGCCTGTGCCGCGGGCGCAGCGGTCATGGGGTGGTGCCAGCCGAGCAGCTTGTCGGGGTTCAGCACGATCCACACGGCGGTGACCCTGGCGCCGGCGACGCTCACGCTGACCGCCGCCACGGCCCGGCCGGCCCGGCGCAGCACCAGGCCCGTCCGGCCGTTCACGGGCTCGGCGGCCACGACGGTCCCGGGCTGGCGCGCCAGCAGGGCCGTGACGAAGCGGGCGACCGCGTCCGCGCCATGGGCCGGGCGTACGGCGGCGCGCACCCGGCCACCGCCGTCGCTCACCGTCATCGCGTCGTCGGCCAGGATCTCCCTCAGCGCGGCGGGGTCTCCCGCGTCGCACGCCGCCGCGAACCGGCGCGCGATGCGATCATGCCTGTCCAGCATGGCCCGGTCGTCACCGATCCGGCCGGGACCGCCTCGCGCCGGGCCGACGACGCCCCCGGCCGGACGGGCCGGGACGCCGGTCACGCCAGACTCCGGGGAGCCGGCGAGAGTCCGGTCGGGGGCGGCGGCGAAGGTCGCGTCCGGGGCGGCGGCGAGGGCGTCGCCCGGGATGCCGGCGAGGGTCTCGCCGGGGGCGCCGGTGGGGGTCCCGCCCGGGGTGCCGGAGGCGAGCAGGCTCAGGCAGATGCCTCCCGCGACCCGGGTCAGCCAGGCGCGCGGCACCGCGATGCCGGCGCGTTCGCCGTCGTCCAGGGCGTACCAGCGGCGGTAGGTCTCGTGGACGATGCGCTCGGCCGTGGCGGCCGAGCCGAACATCCACAGCGCGATGTCCAGCAGATGCTGCCGTTCGTCCAGCATCTCCGCCAGAGAGACGGCGCCCGCGTCCGTCATGGCCGGCCGTCCGCGCGGTGGAGCAGGGGAGGCCGGGAGCGGGGGGCGCTCTTCCGCTTCCAGGCGGGGGAGAGGCCGGGGCGGCCGGCGGCCGCGGGGATCGTCCGCACGTTGTCCTCGCTTCTGTCGTGTTGTCAGATAAGACCGGGCAGCCCACCGCGATGTGACCTCCCCCGGCGGGTTCGAGGACGAAGCCCGGGCCTTTCAGGACGGAACGCGAGCCGCCGAGGTCAGGCCGCGCCGATCTTGGCGGGGTTCATCATCCACAGCACCTGCTCGATGCCCTCGTCGGAGACGTTGACCGTGAGCACCGTGAACACCTCGCCGTCGCGGCGCAGCAGGGCGGACCCCTGCCCGTTCGCGGTGCCCCACTCCACCTCGACCCCGACCCAGAACCGGCTCGCGAACGCCTTGTGGTATTTCGCCACGCGCAGCGCGCCCACGACGGGGATGCGCGAGGCCCGGACGGCGCCGCCGCCGTCGGAGTAGCTGATCACGTCCGCCGCGAGCAGCCCCTCCAGCGCGGCGAGGTCGCCGGAACGGGCGGCGGAGACGAAGGCGGTGAGAAACCTGCGCTGGTCGGCCCCGCTCACCGGCGCGCGGCGCTCGGAGCGCAGGTGTTTGCGGGCCCTGCTGACGAGTTGCCGGACCGACACCTCGCTGACCTGGATGATGTCGGCGATCTGCCGATAGGGATAGTCGAACGCCTCACGCAGCACGTACGCCGCCCGCTCGGTCGGCGTGAGCCGCTCCATCAGCAGCAGGACCGCGAAGCCGAGCGCCTCGCCGCGCTCGGCGCCGAGGTGCGGGTCGGCGCTGGTGTCGACCGGTTCGGGCAGCCACGGCCCGATGTACGTCTCGCGGCGCACCCGGGCCGACTGCAGGGCGTTGATGGCCAGGCGCGTGGTCACCGTCGCCAGGAACGCCGCCGGGTCGCTCACGGCGGCGCGGTCGTAGGTCTGCCAGCGCATCCAGACGTCCTGGACCAGATCCTCGGCCTCGGTGGAACTGCTCAGCATCCGGTACGCGATCCCGAACAGGCGCGGCCGCAGACCGGCGAAGACGGCCGCGGCCTGGTCGAGATCCGCGAGATCACCGTTCGCCGCCCCCGTGTCCCCCATGGCGCTCACTCCTGTTTCCCCCCGGCGGATGGCACCCATCCAGTCTTTCACCCGCACATCCGGCCACTCCGACCGGCAGCCGGGCACCCTAGGAGGGCGCCTTCGCGAGCGCGGTGAGCCCGGCCGGATCGACGATCCACATGACGGCGTCGGCGGCGAAGAGGTCCTCCAGAGCCGCCACGTTCCCCGTCCGGGCGGCGTCGAGGAACACCGTCAGGAGGCGCCGGTGTCCGACCCGGTCGATGGGCTCGCGCCGCACCGCGGTCAGATGTTTGCGAGCACGGCTCACGAGCCGGCGCACATTGACCAGGCTGAGCTGAAGGATCTCCGCGATCTGCTCGTAGGGGCCGACTCAGGTCTCCCGCCGCGACCGCGCGCAATGGGCCTCGGACGCGCTGCCGAGTATCCGGTAGGCGATGCCGAACAGGCGCGGGCGATGCCCGAGGAAGGTGGAGGCGGCATGGTCGAGCGTGCTCGCTCGTTCCCGGAACTCTGGCTGCGTCTCCACCGGCGCCTCCGCGGCACCGGCATCGGCATCAACTCTCACACATCGGCGCGCCACCGCCCGGAGGCCCCGTCACCGGGCGCCTCCTCGTGGAAGCCGCTCTCCCGGTGGGTGCGGTCGCACAGGGGCACTGGCCAGGCCGTTCTCCGAGCGCACGTCGCCGTCGCCGGTGGCGGCGGGCATCGCGGCGATCGGCCCGGTGCGGGCGACGCGGAAGGCGGCATGGACGCACAGCTCCCAGACGCGGGCCGGGGGTCGCATCGACGGCGTCTCACGCACCCTGATCGCCCGGCCGGGAGTCGTCCTCCAGCACCTCGACCGCATCGAGCAGCCCCCGCAGGCCGATCTCCTCGCGCTCGACGTCGGTCGGATCGAACAGCCACTCGGTGACCGGCAGCTCCATGGCCTCCTCCGGATGGCTCGCCTCGGCCACGACCAGCTCGACCTCGACCTCGGTCCTGAGCTCGTACAGAAACTCGTTCTCGCCGTTCGGAGCGCTCATCATTCCTCCATACGTGGGCTTGGGGTGGATGTCCGGCGAACCGGCCGACCGCGTGGATCAGCCGCACGGCGATCCGGGCCGACGGGCGTCGGCCGCACGCGGCGGGCCCGGCCAGGCGGTCACGGGGTAGCCTGTGCCGTCATGGCGCGATCAGCCGGTCCGCGTTCAGGACGGGCGGCTTGGAGCCGGGTACGAGCTGCCGGGGCTACTTTCCGGTCGCGTTCTGGGCGGCCCAGTCGCGGTAGTGGATCGTGCCGAGGGTGGCGCCGTCGTCCGGCACCAGCGTCCG
Organism: Nonomuraea sp. NPDC050643; assembly: GCF_040654715.1. Taxonomy (NCBI): domain Bacteria; kingdom Bacillati; phylum Actinomycetota; class Actinomycetes; order Streptosporangiales; family Streptosporangiaceae; genus Nonomuraea; species Nonomuraea sp. NPDC050643. The sequence continues at coordinate 49,589 of NZ_JBFAIM010000064.1, forward strand.
CTCGCCGGGCGTGGACCCGAAGTACTGCGCGTCCGGGTCGGTGACCACCTTGCGGGAGTCGCCCCAGCCGGCCAGCGCGTCGCGGAAGAAGTCGTCCATCTGGAACTGGTCGGGCCCGGCGACCTCGGTGCGGCCGTTCAGCGGCGCGCCCACCGCGACCCGGCCGACCGCCTGGGCGACCTCGTCGCCCGCGATGGGCTGGAACCGCACCGGCGCCATCCGCACCGTGTCGCCCTCGGTGGCCGTGTCGGCGATGGCTTTGACGAACTCGAAGAACTGGGTCGCGTGCACCAGCGAGTACGGGATCCCCGACTTCTGGATCAGCTCCTCCTGAGCGATCTTCGCCCGGAAGTAGCCGTTGTCCGGCATCCGCTCGGTCCCCACCACCGACAGCGCGACGTGGTGACCGACCCCGGCCGCCGCCTCGGCGGCCAGCAGGTTGCTCGTCGAGGTCTCGAAGAACTCCAGCACGGCCTTCGCCTCGAACGACGGCGAGTTCGACACGTCCACCACCACCTGCGCACCCGCCAGCACCTCGGCCAGCCCCTCGCCGGTCAGCGTGTCGACCCCCGTGTTCGGCGACGCCGCGACCGCCTCGTGACCGTGCTCGCCCAGCTTCGCCACGAGCTTCGACCCGATCAGGCCGGTGCCCCCGATTACCACGATCTTCATGACTGCCCTTTCCTGTCCGCCGGGGCCTCGGTTGCCATCCGGTCGCCAGCTAAGACCAGGCAGCGCTCCGCCCTGTGACAGATCACTGGAAAAGCCGTCAAAGTCGTCGGCGTCGAGGTGTCACAGACGGGTGCGCTGCGCGGTCTTGTCATCTGTACGGACCGCCATGGAGCGACAGGAGCAAGAGCGTGCCGCCTGCAGGTATCACCTACCGGATCCGGGTCCGGATGAGCGCACGGGCGATCGACGAGCCGCATCGCGCCGCGAGCCCGCTCGAGCTGCTGTTCGACCTGACCTTCGTGGCCGCGATCGCGGCGGCCACCGCGCAGTTCGCCCACGACATCGCCGACGGTCACGCGTCCACCGGGCTCGTCCCGTTCCTCCTGGTGTTCTTCGCGATCTGGTGGGCGTGGATGAACTTCACCTGGTTCGCCTCGTCGTACGACACCGACGACGTCGCCTACCGGCTGCTGACCATGGTGCAGATGGCCGGGGTGCTGGTCCTCGCCGCCGGTGTGCCGGCCGCGGCCGACCACTCCGACTACCGTGCCGTCACGCTCGGCTACCTCATCATGAGGATCGCGCTCGTCGCCCAGTGGGTGCGGGCCGGCATCGAGGACGCGGCACGACGCCGTACGGCGCTGCGGTACGCCGCGGGGATTGCCGCCCTGCAGGTGGGCTGGGCGTTGCGCCTCGTCCTTCTGGAGACGGGCGCGCTGCCGCCGTCGGCCGGGCTGCCGCTCTTCGTCGGGCTGGCCGTCCTGGAGCTCTCGGTGCCGCTCTGGGCGGAACGGACCAGGGCGACCAACTGGCATCCGCACCACATCGCCGAGCGTTACGGCCTGTTCACGATCATTTTGCTCGGCGAGAGCGTCCTGGCCACGACGCGAGGCGTCGGAGGGGCGCTCGAAGCCGCCGCGACCAGCGGCCCCCTGGTCGTCATGGCCGTCTCCGGGCTCGTCCTGCTGTTCGCCCTGTGGTGGCTGTACTTCCTCACCCCGACCGGCGAAGGGCTCAGCGATCGCCGCCACCGCTCCTACCGATGGGGGTACGGCCACTACGGGATCTTCGCGGCCCTCGCCGCCCTCGGCGCCGGGCTGGAGGTCGCGGCCGAGCAGACCGGACACGACCTCAAAGCGTCACCCGTCGCCATCTGCTACGCCATCGCGATCCCGGCCGCGGCGTTCGTCGTCCTGCTGTGGCTGGTCAACGCCCCCATCGTGGCCAGGCCCGTGCCGCGCCCGGCCGCGGCGCTCGGCTGCGCCCTCGTCGTCCTGCTCCTGCCGCTCGCGGCGCCGCAGGCCGGAGTGTCCGCCGTCGTCGCGGCGATCGCGGCCGCCTGCGTCCTGCTGGTCGTCCTCAGCATCGGCCCCGCGGCCGCCCGAGAGCGCCGGTCCCGGGAAACGGCCGCCCTCAGCGAGTGAAACCTCCTGAACGCGGTCGTCCTCGCGGCGGCTCAGGCGGCTACGCGCTCCTCGGCCGGGAGAGGGGAAACGCGACGGCGATCTCGGCCAAGGAGCGTCTGGCGTTCTCGCCGGCCACCGCCAGGACATCCAGCCGCTCGTGCCCACCCCGTGCAGAAGCCCGACCACCGGAGCGCCGGCGGGACCGTCCTGCTGTCATGAAAAGGGCGCTACAGCAGGCGCTGACGCCGCGCGGACGCCTCCTCCCGGACCTCCGCGAGGAACGCCTCGGTGTGACCTTCCGGCCGGTCGTCGTCGAGCTCGTCGGGATCACCGGCCTCGTCGGCCTCGTCGCGGTCGTTGGCGTACTCGGCGTACAGCAGCCAGCAGCCGCGGATCCCGCTGAGCAGGTCTTCGAGCAGGTCGAGAGCCGGGCGGGCGGGATCGAGTGGCGTGATCCGCAGGTCGAGGGCGTCGAGGCTCAACCCGGGCTGGTCATCGCGCCATTTGTCGATGAGCTGCTCGGCGGCGGTGATCCGCTGCTTGAGCGCCGTGATGTCGGGGATCTCGCCTTCCGCCACCCGCAGGGCGTCGCGGATCAGGGACATCACCGCCTGGCGAGGGGAGGCGCCGTCGGCGATCAGCTCCAGGACCAGGGTCGGCGTCTCGTGGGGGAGGGCCTCGATGTTGTCGGCCTCGGCCACGATCTGTGTGGCGGGCAGCCCGGCGTATCCGGCGGTGACGGTGGCCGCCGCGTCCAGCCAGTGGGCCGCGGCGACGGCGGCCGCGGCCGGGTCGATCTCGGTGAAGAGCGCCTGGGGGCCGAGGGGATCGTCGTGCAGCATGCTGTCGGCCTGGGCCACCTGGACCGGCGAGGCGTCCTCGCGGGTGAGGGCGACGGCCTGCCGGGCGCGCCCGGACAGGTCGCCCAGCTCGGCCTGCTCGATGGCGGCGAGTTCGGCCTCCACGTCCGCCGTGACGCTGGCGGTCAGCGCGGCGGCGTCGAGCGCGTGCAGGGCCCGGCCGACCCGGTGGGCGGCCTCCTCGACACGGATGTAGGACTGGACCATGTAGCCGTCGGAGGGCAGGTTCGGGCCCGTCAGCGCGGCGGGGACGACGGCGAAGGCGTCACGCTCGCCTTGCCGCCGCCAGCCTTCGGAGTTGGGCGCGTGGTCGTCGGCGGCGCTGGCCGGATGGGCGTAACACCGCCAGCACACCTCTGAGAGCTGGGTCAGCGTCCTGGCCAGGCTCAGGGCGTCCTGGTCGGAGATCCCGGGAGGCAGCTCGGCCACGACGACCGCGGTGTCCCCCAGCCCGGTGCTCCAGCAGGCGATGAGGGCGTTGCGGCTGCGATCGACGGCGTACCGGGTCAATGGGGCTCCTCACGGACGACCAGGACATGCGGCGGGACGCGGCACCCCCCCGGCACCGAGAACGACCGCCGCGCGACAGCATAAACGGCCGAGGGCGCGTCCACTCATGATCCCGGCGGAGCGCGTGGGGGGTTGTGGCACTGCCCCGAACGCGGCTCCCCGGCAGGACGCGGTCTGGCACCGGCCCCGGGACGGCGCGAGGGTGGATCGCTGGGCCGTGAACCCGGAAAAGGCGGCCGACCCCGGGCGCGGCGACCGGAGGGTCCCATTGCCAAGACCAGGCACAGACCATGCGCGCCCAGGCGGACACCCTGGACGACCTGCGGGTACGTGTGATGGACGACTGACGAAAGGACGGCTCCCATGAGAGCGACCCTGATCTACGGAGCCGGTGACGAGCGCCTGGAGCAGGTGCCCGACGGCTACCCGGAGATGGCCGGACGGGACGCCCTGAAGGTCCTCATCCGCCCCTGACCCGCCACCGGGACCATCCGTCGAACAGGCCGATCAGCCCCGCTGAGACGGCGTTCGCGAGCACGAGGAGGAACTGCGATGTCCGGCTGGACCAGTGACGAGCTCACGGCGATCGGGAACGCGGAGGAACTGGAGCTCGCCTCCCGCCGCGACGACGGCAGCCTGCGCCGCCCCGTGACCATGTGGGTCGTACGCGACGGCGACGACCTGTACGTCCGCTGCATGAACGGCCCTGACGGCGCCTGGTACCGCGGCACCAGGACACGCCACGAGGGCCACATCTCGGCCGGCGGCCTCCGGCGCGACGTCACCTTCGCCGACTCCGACGCCGGCCGGGACCTCGACGACCGGCTCGACGACGCCTACCGGGCCAAGTACCACCGCTACGGCCCGGACATCGTCGGCGGCGTCGTCAACCCCGGCGCCCGAGCCGCCACGATCAGACTCGTGCCCCGCTGAATCCCCCTGAGAACCCCTCCGACAACAAGGAGCCTGTCATGGAATACCGCCGCCTGGGACGCACCGGCGTCTCGGTCAGCACGCTGTGCCTCGGAGCGATGATGTTCGGCGAGTGGGGCACCAAGGACCACGACGAGAGCATCCGCGCCATCCACCGCGCCCTCGACGCCGGGATCAACTTCATCGACACCGCCGACGTCTACTCGGCCGGCGAGTCCGAGGTCATCGTCGGCAAGGCGCTGGCCGGTGGCCGGCGCGACGACGTCGTGCTCGCCAGCAAGGTGCACATGCCGATGGGCGAGGACCTCAACCAGCGCGGCAACTCCCGCCGCTGGATCATGCGCGAGGTCGAGAACTCGCTGCGCCGGCTGGGCACCGACTGGATCGATCTGTACCAGATCCACCGCTACGACCCCGAGACCGACATCGACGAGACGCTCGGCGCCCTCACCGACCTCGTCCGGGCCGGGAAGGTACGCTACGCTGGCCACTCGACCTGGCCGGTCTCGGCGATCGTGGAGGCCCAGTGGACCGCCCGCGAACGGGGCCGGGAACGGTTCGTGTGCGAGCAGCCGCCGTACAACCTGCTCGTACGCGGGATCGAGGCCGACGCGCTGCCCACCTGCGCCCGCTACGGCATGGGCGTCATCTCCTACAGCCCGCTGGCCGGCGGCTGGCTCACCGGCCGCTACAGCAGGGGCGTGGAGTCGGAAGGGCCGTTCTCCGCGGCCCGCCGGCGGCTGGCCGACCGCTTCGACCTGTCGCTGCCGGAGAACCAGCGCAAGCTCCAGGCCGCCGAGCGACTCGCGGAGCTGGCCGAGCAGGCCGGGATGACGCTGATCGAGCTGGCCATCGCGTTCGTCCTGCGCCACCCCGCGGTCACGTCGGCGATCATCGGCCCCAGGACCATGGAGCACCTCGAATCGCAGCTACCGGCCGCCGGCGTCGCGTTGCCGGACGAGGTGCTGGACCGCGTCGACGAGATCGTGCCGCCCGGCCTGACCATCAACCCGGCGGAGAACGGCTGGTTGAGCCCGTCCCTGCTGCCCGCCGCCCGCCGCCGCTGACCGCGAGAGGGAGAACCGTGGAGATCCTGCCCAAGCAGCCGTCGGCCAAGGGGCCGGCCGAGATGTTCACCGGTGACGTCTGGTTCGACGTCGTCTACCGGGGCGAGGAACCGTCGCGCATGCGGGTCAACGTGGTGCGCTTCTCCCCGGGCGCCCGTACCGCCTGGCACCGCCACGTCATGGGGCAGACCCTGCACGTCACCGACGGCGCCGGTCTGGTGCAGGCGCGCGGCGGCGAGGTCGTGGTGATGCGGCCGGGCGACACCGTCCACACGCCGCCGGGGGAGTGGCACTGGCACGGCGCCGCCTCCGGCCACTTCATGACCCACCTGGCCATGTGGGAGGGCGCGGGCGAGGACGGCGGCGCCGAGACCGAGTGGGGCGCGCCGGTCACCGACGAGGAGTATCACGGCCGGCCCGCCCCTGGCCCCCGCTGACGTCCACGAGGGGGTCGCCGGCCTCCGTTGCCGTGGTGGCGCCGGCCTCGGTCGGCTACGGGGCGAGCCTGCTGCTGCCGGAGCGGCTGACCCCCGAGGAGTTGAGCGGGCACGCGCTCGGCCTGCACTTCTCGGGCATGCTCACCATGCAGGGCGTGGGCGCGGCCGTCGCCGGGACCGTCGCGCAGCTCACCTCACCCGCGACGGCGATGGCGGCACTGGCGGCGGCCTCGGCCGCGGTCACCCCGGCGCTGGCCGGCCGTTCCCGGCGCTCGCGCGCGGAAAGGTCAGGGGGCGAGGTCGAGGGCGTCGATCGCGATCGCCGGGCTGACGGTCAGGAACGGCCGTTCGTCCCCGTCGTTCAGGTCGGTCGTGACGAACCGACCGGGTGAGGAGCCCGGGCGGACGACCCGGCCGCCGCTGATGGCGAGGTAGGCCTCGAAGTTCCGCCGGGCGAAGCGGCGCTCGCCGCCGGTCGGGACGTCGATCGCGATCAGGGGGCTCTCGTCGTCGGGCTCCGGGTAGACGATCAGCTCGTGGCCGGACGCCCAGACGGAGTGCGGGCCGGGGAGGGCGACGCGTTCGGCGTAGGAGCCGATCTCCTTGCCGGACAGGTCGAGGACGACGGTGGTGAGGACGTCGTCCAGCGTCAGGTACGTCGCGGCGAGCAGCCGGCCGTCCGGCGACCAGCTCAGGGAGGCCTCCTCCCAGTAGCCCTCGGCTGCCCAGAGCCGCCGCCGGGTGCCCGTGGCGGTCTCGATCAGCTCGATGCCGGCGATCTCGTCGCCGAGGCCGGGGATGCCGGGGCCGCTGGAGAGGTCGGCCAGGACGGCGAGCAGGGCGCCGTCCGGCGAGAGGGCCGCGCGCAGGAAGTCGTCGGAGGCGAACTCCTGACGGGCGCCGGTGGCGAGCGTGTGCAGCACCACCCGCATGGGGGCGGCGCCGTCGTCCTGACGCGCCACGTACACCAGCCGGGTCCCGTCGGACGACAGTGACACCGTCTCCTGCGACAGGTGCGGCGGGAGGCCGGGGACGGTCACGAACGCGTCGCTGTCGGCGTCCAGCACGATCACGGCGTTCCGGTCGAGCCCCTGGGCCGCGAGGACCATCCGGGCCGCCCGCACCGGCAGCGCGGCCAGCGCGTCGAATGCGATCTCCCATGACCGGTCGACGACCACGAAACCTCCTCTTTCCGATCCGGAGCGCAGCCTAGTCAAAGATCGTGAACTTGGGGAATTCCGGCATCTTTCGCAAAACGATCTTCTTGGTGTACCGTCCCCGCTGCCACACTTATGTCCTCTTTATCCGGGGTGAATGCGTGCGACGTCTCTGCGTGACCATGGCGCTCGTCCTCCTGGCGGGGTTACTCGTTCCCGTCCATGAGACGTTGTTCAAAATCGGGGTCGCGGAAGCGGCGGCGGCGGCGGAGGCGGCCGCCGGCTGCCCCCCGAACGTCAACGACTGGACGATCGGCCGCAGCGGTCAGAAGCGCTGCGTGTTCAACCGCATGTACTCCACCCGCCGCCGGATCAACGAGCCCTGCCTGCGCAACCGTCCCGCGCTCGGGACCCACATCTACCAGCAGCCCAGCGAGTGCAGCCCGTCGGGCGGCGTCGAGGCCATCGGGCAGGCCCGCGCCATCAAGTACCTGAACGACCAGATCGGCGGCACGCCGCCCGCGGGGCAGGCCGGCGCGATCATCAACCCGGACATCCAGTGGGAGGCGACCCTCAGCGGCGGCAGTGACCGGCCCGACATCGTCTACTACGACCACGCCGGCACCAGCTTCGGCGAGGTGATCGAGGCCAAGGTCAAGGGCAACCCGGACTACTCCGGCTGGGGCGGCCAGGTGGCCCGGTACGCCGCCGTGCTCATCGCCAACGGCGTCCGCAACGTCAGCGCCGGTACGGTGCTCAACCGCTGGGGCATCTACCAGGACTGGTTCCAGGTCTACAACAAGAACCCCTCGTGCAAGGTGGACGGCAAGGACGGCTACCAGCTCTCCACGTACAAGGCCATCTCGCCGACTCCGGGCCTCCTGCACATCGAGGAGGTCAAGAAGGAGCGCAAGTGCGAGGAGCGCAAGCGCCAGCCCCCGCCGAACAGCCCGCCCGCGCAGACCCCGGCCGAGGACGAGGACGAGAACGATGACGACGACAAGTGGCCCGTCCCGCCGATCCTGATCCCGCTGATCCAGCGCATCACGACCGTCGGCGCGACGTCGCTGGCCGGGGACGTCGCCGCGTACGGCAGCGTCGAGGCCGCCGCGGCGGCGCTCACCGCCGAGGTCGAGCTGTTCCTCGCCAGCCAGCGGGGCGCGCTGTTCCTGCGCGCGGCCGGCTTCATCACCATCGAGGCGGCCCTGGCGTTGGGCGTGGCCGCGCTGGTCATCCTCATCCTGTGGTGGTACTTCTCCGAGCACGGCGGCCTGGTGAAGGGCGAGCCGCACTTCACCACCCTCGACGGCCTGGGCTACGACCTGCAGTCCGTCGGCGAGTTCGTCCTGGCCAACTCCGAGAAGTGGGGCCTGGAGATCCACGGCCGGCTCAGCCCCGCCAGCGGCGGCCGGGACGTGTCGGTGATGTTCGACGCCGCGATGGAGGCCGGTGACCACAAGGTCGAGTTCCACGAGAACGACCTGTACATCGACGGCCAGAAGCGCACGCTCGAGGCCGGCAAGATCCTCTACCTGGGCAAGAACGCCTTCATCGTGCAGAAGGACGGCAAGTGGATCGTCATGTTCGACGGTCTGGAAGGCCCGGCCCTGTCCTGGAGGCGCGGCGCCGCCGGCCTCTACCTGCCGCCGGCCTCCGACAGTGACCTCGAGGGTCTGCTCGGCAACGCCGACGGCGACCCGAAGAACGACCTCAAGCTGCGCGACGGCACCCAGCTCCCCGCCACCGCCTCGCCCGCCCAGTTGCACACCGACTACGCCAACTCCTGGCGGCTCGACGACACCGAGTCGATGTTCACCTACGGTCCCGGCGAGAGCACCGCGACCTTCACGAACCTGCAGTTCCCCTCCCGCATCGTCACGATCCACGACCTGACACCCGAGCAGATGCAGCTCGCGACCGCGCAGTGCGAGGAGAGCGGCGTCCAGCCGGGCGTCCCGTTCAACGACTGCGTCCTGGACATCGCGCTGACCGCGGACACCTCGTTCGCGACCGCCGCCGCCGAGCAGAAGAAGGTCAGCCTCGACCCGGCGGCACAGGCCGTCGACGTCAACGGCAACCTCGCGATCGACTTCGAGGGGACGCTCGGCAAGAACGTCCTGCCGTCGCGGGTGTCGGCCGATCCGGCGGTCGGCTCGTTCGCCGGGCCGTTCAGCGGGAGCGACTCCTACCGCTTCTTCGTGCAGGCGCTGCCGCCTCACAAGAGCGGGACGCTCGGCTTCGACCTGCTGGCCGTCGGCGACTGGGCGTCCGACTCCGACACCGAGAAGGTCACGGTCGAGACCGACCGCGACGACCCGCACACGATCACGCCGAGCGAGCTGACGCCCGTCGCGTCCGGGACGCTGGCCAACGGCCTGCCCTGGGCGAAATACCGCGTCACGCTGCCGGTCACCCACAAGAAGAGCCAGATCGAGGTCAAGGCCTCGGTCACCGGGGCGGCGGGCATCTCGAACCAGGCGTTCGGGCTCGACAACGTCCTGCTCGACCTCGACGTGTCCCCGCCGCAGACGTTCGCGGTGTCGCTGCCGTTCACGGCCTCCGACGGGGTCCCGGGCGAAGGCGCGGGCAACCTGGAGGGCGAGGTCGCGGTCGACGAGTACCGGTTCACGCTGGACCAGCCGGGTTCGATCTTCGTCAACGCGCAGGAGTGCCCCGGGTTCGGGCTCAGGTGGCAGTTGCTGAACGCCGCCGGGGCGAGCGTGGCCACCTCCTTCCTGTGCGGCGCCAAGCGCCTCGACGGCCTGGCGGCGGGCGCGTACCGGCTGGTCGTCTCGCCGTGGAACGACGTGTTCGGCCCCTACAAGCTCAGCGTGAACACGCTGGGGGCCGACGTCGTCACGACCGCGGTGATCGGCGGGCCGAAGGCGCCGCTGGAGATCACCGACCCGGGCCAGCTCGGCACCTGGACGTTCACCGGCACGGCCAGCCAGAAGATCGCAGCCGAGCTCGGCGACGGCACCCTGACCTCCCTCGGCGACGCCTACCTGCGGCTGAGGAGGCCCGACGGGACCGTCATGGCCGGCGAGTCCTGCGGCAAGGCCTGCTTCGTCGACACCGAGACCCTGCCGGTCACCGGCACGTACTCGGTGGTGTGGGATCCGAAGGACGCGAAGACGGGCTCGATCTCGCTGCGGCTGTTCGAGGTGCCCGCGGCGGTCACCGGGACCGTCGCGATCGGGGCGCCGTCCACGCTGACGACCACCGTCCCCGGGCAGAACGCGTCCTGGTCGTTCGCCGGCACGGCGGGCCAGCGGGTCGCGTTCGGGGTCAGCGGGCTGGCCGGCTCCGCATACGCCTCGATCAGCAAGCCGGACGGGACGCGGCTGTTCGGCTCCACCTACTGCTCGACGGCCTGCGCCTTCGACACCACCACACTGCCCGTGACCGGCACCTACACGCTGCTCGTCGACCCCAGCGACGTGCGGACGGGGCCGATCACGGCCAGCGTCATCGAAGGTGACGTCATCGGCGCCCTGACCGTCGGCGGCGCGGCGGTGAAGCTGACCACGACCGGGCCGGGGCAGCGGGCCTACTGGACGTTCGCCGGCACGGCGGGGCAGCGGATCGCGTTCGCCCTGACCGACGGCACGTTCAGCGGCGCGTACGCGTCGGTGCGCAAGCCGGACGGCACGGACCTGTTCAGGTCCACCTGGTGCAAGGCGTCGTGCGCGTTCGACACGGTGTCCCTGCCGGTGGACGGCACCTACACGGTCGTCGTGGACCCCTCCGGCACGGCCACCGGCTCGATCTCCGCGCAGGTCACCGAGGGCGACGCCACCGGCACGCTGACCGCCGGCGGCGACCCGGTCAAGCTGACCACGACCGGGCCGGGGCAGGTCGCCACCTGGTCGTTCGCCGGCACGGCGGGGCAGCGGGCCGCGTTCGCCCTGACGGGCGGCACGTTCACCAACGCGTACGCGCTGGTGCGCAAGCCGGACGGCACGGAGCTGTTCGACTCGACCTTCTGCAAGGCGTCGTGCGCCTTCGACACGAGCACGCTGCCGGTGACCGGCACCTACACGGTCGTGCTGGACCCGTCCGGCACGGCCACGGGCTCGATCTCCGCGCAGGTCATCGAGGGCGACGTCACGGGAGTCCTCACGGCGGGCGGCGACCCGGTCAAGCTGACCACGAAGGGCCCCGGGCAGACGCCCATCTGGACGTACGCCGGCACGGCCGGGCAGCGGATCTCGGTCACGTTCTCGGGCGGCACGTTCACCAGCGCGAACGCCTCCATGCGCAAACCGGACGGCTCCGTCCTGGTGCCGTCGACGTTCTGCGCGAGCTCGTGCTACTTCGACACGACCGTGCTGCCCGTGGACGGCACCTACCAGGTGGTGGCCGACCCGGCCGGCATCCAGACCGGCTCGATCTCGGCCCAGCTCAACATCGTGCCGCCGGACGTGACCGCGCAGATCACCGCCGGGGGAGAGGCGTCCACGCTGACGACCACCATCCCCGGCCAGCGCGGCCTGTGGACGTTCGCCGGGACGGCGGGACAGCGGCTCTCGTTCGACTTCACCGGCTCGACGTTCACCTACGCCTCGGACGCCACCGTCAAGGTCAGGAACCCGGACGGCACCGACCTGGTCGCCGACACCAACTGCGGCACCGACTGCCTGCTCGAGCCGGTCACCCTGCCCGCGACCGGCACGTACACGGTGGACCTGCGGCCCAAGGGGTCGAAGACCGGCGCGCTGACGCTGCGGACGTACCTGGTGGCCGACGTCGCCGCCACCGCCGCGATCGACGGCCCCACCTCGGCCCTGACCACGACGATCCCCGGCCAGAACGGCACCTGGACCTTCACCGGGACCGCCGGCCAGTACGTCAACCTCGCGTTCATGGGCGGCACGTTCTCCGCCGCCTCCGACGCCGGGGTCTCGGTGAAGGCACCCGACGGGACCGTGCTGCGGGAGGACACCTCCTGCGGCAAGCTCTGCATGTTCGAGCCGATCACCCTGCCGGCGACCGGGACGTACACGATCCTGTTCGACCCGCGCAAGGCCCTCGTCGGCTCGCTGACCGCGCAGCTCACCGAGGGCGACGTCACCGCCACGACCTCGGTCGGCGGCCCGGCCTCCACGCTGACCACGGTCGGCGCCGGCCAGCGCGCCGTCTGGTCGTTCCCCGGGACGGCGGGCCGGCGGGTGTCGTTCAACTTCACCGCGACGACGCTCACCAGCCTGTACGACGCCTACGTGACGGTGAAGCAGCCGGACGGCACCGTCCTGATCGCCGACACCCCGTGCGGGCGCAACTGCCTGCTGGAGCCCGCCGTCCTTCCGGTGGGCGGCGCCTACACCGTCGAGTTCCGGCCGCAGAACTCCAAGACGGGTTCGATGACCCTGCAACTCCACGAGGTCACCCACCTGGCCGCGAACATCACCCTCGGAGGCGCCGCCTCGGCCTTCACCACGACCACGCCGGGGCAGAACGGCACCTGGGCGTTCTCCGGCGGCGCGGGACAGCTCGTGTCGTTCAACTTCACCGACGCGACCTTCGCCAGCTCCCTGGACGCCCAGGTGTCGGTCAAGAAGCCCGACGGCACGGTGCTGGTGGCGGCGACGTACTGCGGGAAGAACTGTTTCCTGGAGCCGGTGGCGCTGCCCGTGGCCGGCACGTACACCGTGGAGTTCAACCCGAAGGACGACAAGGTCGGCAAACTGGCCCTGACGGCCCACGCGATCACCCACCTGACCGGCACCGTCACCGTCGGCGGCGCCGCCTCCACCCTGACCACGACGGCGCCGGGGCAGAACGGCACCTGGTCGCTCGCCGGCACGGCGGGGCAGGTCGTGGCGTTCAACCTGACCGACGCGAACTTCTCCGGCTCCACCGGGGCGCGGGTGACGGTCAAGAGGCCGGACGGCACGGTGCTGGTGGCGGCGACGTACTGCGGGAAGAACTGTTTCCTGGAGCCGGTGGCGCTGCCCGTGGCCGGCACGTACACCGTGGACTTCGACCCGCAGGACGAGAAGGTCGGCAAGCTGACCCTCAGGGCCCACGCGGTCACCGACCTGCCCCCGGCCGCCATCACCATCGGCGGCGCCACCTCGACCCTGACCACCACGACCCCCGGCCAGAACGGGAGCTGGACCTTCAGCGGCACCACGGGCCAGAAGGTCACCGTCACCTTCACCGGCACCAGTTTCGCCGCCTCCACCGACGTCCAGGTCTCCCTGAAGAAGCCCGACGGCACGGCCCTCGGCAGCACCACCTACTGCGGCCGCAACTGCACCATCTCGGCCACGACCCTGCCGGCCACGGGCACGTACACGATCGTGTTCAACCCCCAGGCCGACAAGACCGGCTCCCTGACCACGAAGGTGGCGCTGTCCTGACGATATGAGCGACGGCGGGTACGGCCAGGCCGTACCCGCCGTCGCCCGTGGACGGGCGTTCCGCGCAGCACCGATGTGCGCAGGTCAGACCCCGGTGAGGGAGGAATCGACGGCGAGCTAAACTGGCAGGGACCGCGAAGCGGGACCGCGCGCCGAGAGGGGACGGCGCCTCCCGTGCGGCGCTCGCACGGGGTGTTCCGCCCACGGTGGCGGGCCGCCGGCGACACGCGGGAACGACGGCCCACGCGGGGTCGTGCGAAACAGGACGCGAAACAAGAGCGGAATAAGATCCGCCGCGGGGGCCGTTGGGCACGGGGTGGCGCGAACGCCACAACGGCGGATGATTCGGATGCCGCGGCATTCTGCCTCGAACGGGCACCGCCGCCTGACCCAGGGAGCAGCGTTTGCGTAGCGACTCGGCCGACGTACGTCCCAGGACCGTCACCGCGGTCTATCCAGCGGGAGTGCTGGCGCCGCCGGCACGCACACTGCTCGACATCCTGGACGAGACCACACGCCTGCACCCGGAGGCCCCCGCGCTGGACGACGGCACCGTCCGCCTCGACTACCGCGCCTTGCGCGCCGAGGTGGACCGGATGGCCGCCGAGCTCGCCGACGCCGGGATCGGCCGCGGCGCCAGGGTGGGCGTCCGCGTCGTGTCGGGAACGGCCGAGCTCTACGTGTCCATCCTCGCCGTGCTGGCGGCCGGCGCCGCGTACGTCCCGGTCGACGCCGACGACCCGGACGAGCGCGCCGAACTGGTCTTCACCGAGGCCGGGGTCGACGCGGTCATCACGGACAAGGTGCTGGTCCACCAGGGCACGGAGACGACCGGCGGGCCGCCCGCTCCGGGCGACGACGCGTGGATCATCTTCACCTCCGGCTCCACCGGCAAGCCGAAGGGCGTCGCGGTGACGCACCGGTCGGCGGCCGCGTTCGCCGACGCCGAGGCCGGTCTCTTCCTGCAGGAACGGCCGCTGGGTCCCGGCGACCGGGTGCTGGCCGGGCTGTCGGTGGCCTTCGACGCCTCGTGCGAGGAGATGTGGCTGGCCTGGCGGCACGGCGCCTGCCTCGTGCCCGCGCCCCGCTCCCTGGTCCGCACGGGAATGGACCTGGGCCCCTGGCTGGCCGAGCGGGGCATCACTGTCGTCTCGACCGTGCCGACGCTGGCCGCGCTCTGGCCGGCCGAGCACCTCGGCGGCATCCGGCTGCTGATCTTCGGCGGGGAGGCGTGCCCTCCCGAGCTGGCCGAACGGCTGGCGGTGCCCGGGCGTGAGGTGTGGAACACCTATGGGCCCACCGAGGCGACGGTGGTGGCGTCGGCGGCGCGGCTGACCGGCGACCAGCCCGTACGCATCGGCCTGCCCCTCGACGGGTGGGACCTGGCCGTGATCGGCCCCTCGGGCGAGCCGGTGGCCATGGGAGAGACCGGCGAGCTGGTCATCGGGGGCGTGGGCCTGGCGCGCTACCTCGACCCGGCCAAGGACGCCGAGAAGTACGCGCCCCTGCCGTCGCTCGGCTGGGCGCGCGCCTACCGCAGCGGTGACCTGGTGAAGGCCGACCCCGAGGGCCTCGTGTTCGTCGGCCGGGCCGACGACCAGGTGAAACTGGGCGGGCGGCGGATCGAGCTGGGCGAGGTGGACGCCGCGCTGCAGGCGCTGCCCGGCGTCACCGGCGCCGCGGCCGCCGTGCGCACGGCGGGCGGCGGGCACCAGGTGCTCGTCGGCTACGTCGTCACCGGTCCCGGCTTCGACGCGACCGAAGCGCGTGAGCTGCTCGCCGACTCGCTGCCCGCGGCCCTGGTGCCGCGGCTGGCGCCGGTCGACTCGCTCCCGACCCGGACCTCGGGCAAGATCGATCGCGACGCGCTGCCCTGGCCGCTGTCCGAGCCGGCCGCGCCCCTGTCCGGGCTGAGCCCGGCCGAGGAACTGCTGGCCGAGCGGTGGACCGCCATCCTGGGCGTGGCGCCGGAAGGACCCGACGCCGACTTCTTCGCGAGCGGAGGCACCAGCCTGGCGGCCGCCCGGCTGGTGTCCCTGCTGCGCCCCGACTTCCCGGACATGGCCGTGGGCGACGTCTACGCGCGGCCGACGCTGGCCGGGCTGGCGGGGCTCCTGGCCGCCAGGGACGAGCCCGAGCCCGCCCGGCCGCCCGTGGCGCCCATGCCCCGGCGGGCCGCGCTGGCGCAGACGCTGCTCATGGTCCCGCTGCTCACCGCCGGCGCGATGCGCTGGCTCGTGTCGCTGGCCGCGCTCGGCAACCTGCTCGCGCCGTCGTGGGCGCCGGCCCTGTCCTGGTGGTGGGTGGCCCTGGGCGCGCTGGCGTTCGTCACCCCGATGGGACGGATGGGCCTGTCGGCCGCGGTCGCCCGGCTGCTGCTGCGCGGCGTGCGGCCCGGCAGCCATCCGCGCGGCGGCGGCGTACACCTGAGACTCTGGTTCGCCGAGCAGTTCGCGGCCAGGCTCGGCGTCCCCGACCTGGCCAGCGCGCCCTGGATGACCTGGTACGCCCGGCTGCTCGGGGCCCAGGTGGGCACGGACGCCGACCTGCACTCGCCCCCGCCCGTCACAGGGCTGCTCAAGATGGGCAGGGGAGCGTCGATCGAGCAGGAGGTGGACCTCAGCGGCCACTGGTTCGACGGCGACCGCCTGCACATCGGCGAGATCCGGATCGGCGCGGGCGCCACCGTCGGCTCCCGCGCGACCCTGCTGCCCGGCGCGCGCATCGGCAAGAACGCCCAGATAGCGCCGGGATCCGCGGTCGCCGGGAATGTGCCCGCGGGCGCGCTGTGGGCCGGCGCGCCGGCGTTCCGGCAGGGCAAGTCCCGCAGGACGCGCCCGCCCGAGCGCGCCGCCCGCTCCCGCCTCTGGGCGGGGCTCTACGGCGTCACCGCCGTCGCGCTCAGCCTGCTCCCGGTCGTGGCGGCCGGGGCCGGCCTCGCGATCCTGGGCGTGTTCGCCCGCGACGCGCGCACGCTCGGCGCGGCGCTGCTGGCCGCCCTGCCCGCCGTGCCGCTCGCCACGATCGCCGGCATGGCCGCCTTCGCCCTGGTCACGCTGGTCAGCGTGCGGCTGCTCGGCCTCGGCCTGCACCCCGGGCACCACCCGGTGCACAGCCGCCAGGCCTGGCAGGCGTGGGCGACCGGCCGGCTGATGTCCTCGGCCCGCGTCTGGCTGTTCCCCCTGTACGCCAGCGTCGTGACCCCCATGTGGCTGCGGGCGCTCGGCATGAAGGTGGGCCGGGGCGTCGAGCTGTCCACGGTCCTCGCGCTGCCCACGATGACCTCGGTCGGCGACGGGGCCTTCCTGGCCGACGACACGATGGTCGCCCCCTACGAGCTCGACGGCGGCTGGATGCGCATCGCGACGGCGCGGATCGGCAAGCGCGCCTTCCTCGGCAACTCCGGAATGACCGCCCCCGGCCGCAAGGTGCCCAAGGACGGCCTGGTGGGGGTGCTGTCGGCGACGCCGAAGAAGGCCAAGTCCGGCTCGTCGTACGTGGGCATGCCGCCGATGAAGCTGCACCGCACCGCGGAGGAGGGCGACCGGAACCGCACCTACGACCCGCCCGCGCGCTACAAGGCGGCACGGGCCCTCGTCGAGGCGTGCCGCGTCGTGCCCGCCATGTGCGCGGTCGCGCTCGCCGTCCTGGTCGCCGCCGCGTTCACGGGTCTCGCGGCCGGGTACGGCTTCGCCGCGGCGGCCGCGCTGAGCGGCGTGGTCATGACGGCCGCGGGCGTGGCCGCGGCGGCGGTCGCGACGGCCGCCAAGTGGGCCCTCGTCGGCCGGATCAAGGCCGGCAACCGGCCGCTGTGGAGCTCGTTCGTGTGGCGCAACGAGCTGGCGGACAACTTCGTCGAGGTGCTGGCGGCGCCCTGGTTCGCGCAGCCGTGGCTCGGAACGGCGCCGCTGAACGTGTGGCTGCGCTCGCTCGGGGCACGCATTGGACATGGGGTCACGTGTGACACGTACTGGCTGCCCGAGGCGGACCTGGTGACCCTGGGCGACGGCGCGTGCGTCAACCGGGGCTGCGTCCTGCAGACACATCTCTTCCACGACCGGGTCATGAGTATGGACACGGTGACGCTCGAGGCCGGCGCGACGCTGGGCCCGCACGGCGTGGTGCTGCCGGCGGCGAGCGTGGGCACCGACACCACGATCGGGCCCGCCTCCCTGGTGATGCGCGGCGAGAACGTGCCCGGCCACACCCGGTGGTTCGGCAACCCCATCTCGGCCTGGCGATGACGGCGTACTTCCCCGGGCACGGCGACCACCGGTACGGCGTCACACACTACGATCTGCGGCTGGCCTATCGCGTCGCGGCCAACCGGCTCGACGGCACGGCGCGGCTGACGGTGTCGGCCGCCGAACCGCTCGGCGTGCTCGACCTCGACTTCGGCAGGTTCCGGATCCTGGGCGTCAGCGTGGACGACCTGGCCGCCCGCTACGTCCACGCCCGCGGCAAGCTGCGCGTGACGCCGCCCCGGCCGCTGCCCGCCGGGGCGCAGGCCGTGGTGGAGGTGCGTTACGCGGGCAGCCCCGTGCCGGTGCCGAGCCGGTGGGGCGGCCTGGGCTGGGAGGAGCTGACCGACGGCGCGCTCGTGGCCGGCCAGCCGATCGGCGCGCCCTCCTGGTTCCCGTGCAACGACCGGCCCGGCGACAAGGCGTCGTACCGGATCTCCGTGACGACGGCGTCGCCGTACCAGGTGATCGCGAACGGCGTGCTCGTGGCCCGGCGGCGTGGGGCCGGGACCACGACGTGGATCTACGACCAGGCCGAGCCCATGGCGACCTACCTGGCGAGCGTCCAGATCGGGCGCTACCAGCTCTCCGACGTCGACGGGGTGCGGCTCGCGCACCCGGCGCGGCTGGCCACGCGCGTCCGTCACGACTTCGGCCGGCAGGGCGAGATGATGGCGTTGTTCGAGGAGCTGTTCGGGCCCTACCCGTTCAGCGGCTACATCGTCGTGGTGGCCGACGACGACCTCGAGATCCCGGTCGAGGCGCAGGGCATGTCGATCTTCGGCCGGAACCACGCCGACGGCGTCCGCGGATCCGAGCGGCTGGTCGCGCACGAGCTGGCGCACCAGTGGTTCGGCAACAGCCTCACCGTGGCCTGCTGGAACGACATCTGGCTGCAGGAGGGCTTCGCGACCTACGCCGAATGGCTCTGGTCGCAGGCGTCGGGCGGCCTGCCCACCGCCGGCCACGCCCAGCGCTGGCACCAGCGGCTCGCCATGCTGCCGCAGGACTTCGTCCTGGCCGATCCCGGCGCCGGGGTGTTGTTCGACGACCGCGTCTACAAGCGCGGGGCGCTGACCCTGCACGCGCTGCGCCATGCCGTGGGCGACGAGGTGTTCGTCCCCGCCCTGCGCGCCTGGGCCACCGAGCACCGGCACGGCACCGTCACCACCCGGGAGTTCGCCGCGCACGTCCAGCGGCACACCTCACGGCCGGTCGTGCCGCTGCTGTCCGCCTGGCTGTACGACAAGCCGCTCCCGCCGCCCTGACCTGATCGGAGCCGGATACGCGACCGCCCCACCCATCTTCTACACTCTGTAGAAATAAACGGTCGGTGGTGAGGAGTCGCAGGTGCCGCAGCAACAGGATCGGGCCGACGCCCGGCGCGCGAAGGTCGAGGGGATGCGCGCCCACGACAGGCAACGCTCCGCGCGCCAGAAGAACGTCACCATGTCCGTCGCCGTGATCGGGGTGTTCGCCGTGGTGGCGGCCGTGTGGCTGGCGATCGGCACCATGGGCTCGGGAGGGGAGCAGGCCGGGGGAGCCCCGGCGGCGGCCGGCGCGCCGCAGGTGGTCCGCGAGGACAGCCACCGCCTGCAGACCGCCGCCGACGGCAAGGTGACGCTGGTCGAGTTCCTCGACTTCGAGTGCGAGGCGTGCAAGGCGTACTTCCCCACCGTGGAGGAGCTGCGCAAGGCGTACGCCGGCAAGGTCACCTTCGTCGCCCGCTACTTCCCGCTCGGCGGCCACTTCAACGCCGAGCGCGCCGCCCGGGCCGTGGAGGCCGCCGCCCGGCAGGGCAAGTTCGAACCGATGTACCAGCGGATGTACGAGACGCAGACCCAGTGGGCCGAGAAGCAGGTGCCGGCCGACGCGTTCTTCCGCACGATGGCCGAGGGGGTAGGTGTGGACCTGGCCGCCTGGGACAAGGCGTACGACGATCCGGCCACGCTGGCCCGGGTGAAGAGGGACGCCGCCGACGGGCAGGCGCTCGGCGTGCAGGGCACCCCGACGTTCTTCCTCAACGGCACGAAGATCCAGCCCCGTAGCGCGGAGGAGTTCAAGGCGGCCATCGATGCGGCACTCGCCCAGTGACGCCGCGCCCGCGCCGGGCGCCGTCTCCACCGCCTTCGCCACCGCCGAGTCAGAGCCCGCCCTCTTCCCCCTGCTGCTGCCGCGGCTGCTGCTGATCGGCGGCGGGATCGGGCTGGTCGCGGCGTTCGTCCTGACGATCGAGAAGATCGCCCTGCTGGAGAACCCGGCCTACATCCCGAGCTGCAGCATCAACCCGGTGCTGTCCTGCGGGTCGATCATGAAAACGCCGCAGGCCGAGCTCTTCGGCTTCCCCAACCCGCTGCTGGGCATCGCCTCCTTCGCCGTCGTCGCCACGGTCGGCACCGTCCTGCTCACCGGGGCCCGGCTGCCCCGCTGGTTCTGGCTCGGGCTGCAGGCCGGCGTCACCGCCGGCGTGGTCTTCGTGCACTGGCTGATCTTCCAGAGCCTCTACGTCATCGGCGCGCTGTGCCCGTACTGCATGATCGTGTGGGCCGTGACCGTGCCCGTCTTCTGGTACGTCACCCTGCGCACCATGGCGCGCCCTCCCGCGCGCCGCCTCGCCAGGACGTTGGCCGCCTACCACACCGTGCCGCTCACCGTCTGGTTCCTGCTCCTCATCACCCTGATCGGGGTTCGCTTCTGGTCCTACTGGAGCACCCTGCTCTGACAGAGCCCCGAACCCGGGAGAGGGCGGGCCGGTAACCTTCTTCTCGGCGTTGACGGCACTGGAAGGAGCGCGATGGTACGGCTCGGCAACCTGGAGCGATCGATCATGGAAGCGCTCTGGAGCCACCCGGAGGGCATGTTCGCCCAGGACGTCGCGCACGCGCTGCCCTCCCAGCCGGCCGTGACGACGGTCCTGACCGTTCTGGTCCGCCTGTCGCAGAAGGACCTGGTCTCCCGCGAGCGGATCGGGCGGGCCCACCTCTACAAGGCCATGGCGGGCAGGGACGTCTTCGTGGCCGAGGTCATGCGTGCCGCGCTGGAGGACGCCGGCGATCTGGCCGCCACCGCGCAGCACTTCGTCGGCACGGTGACGCCCGAGATGGCCGCCGCCCTGCGTGAGGCGCTGGACGGGCGGGACGGGACCGCGTCGTGAGCGGCTGGCTGGTGGCCGCCGGTGTCGCGCTGACGCCGATCGCGTTCGGCGGCCGGATGGCGCGCCGGCTCGCCGCGGCGCCGTGGACGTACCGCACCCCCCGGGCGGCTCTGGTGCTGTGGCAGGCCAGTTGCCTGGCGGGCGGCCTGGGTGCCGTGGGGATCGGGCTCGTCGCGGCGGTGGCGCCGCTGGCGGCGGTCTTCCCGCACGGCATGCACGCCCTCGCCGGGCAGATCGCCAACGGCCAGGGGCTCGACGGGCTCGGGCCGCCGCACGTCGCGGCGCTCGCCTGGTCGGTCGGCCTGATCGTCTGGCTGCTCGTCCACACCACCAGGGTCACCGTCAGGACCGCCGCGCAGCAGCGACGCCAGCGCCTGCTGGTGGACGTGGTGGCCGACCATTCGCCGGTGTACGACGCTTACGTGCTGCCGACCCAGGAGCGGGTCGCGTACTGCCTGCCCGGCAGGCGCGGGCGGGTCGTGCTCAGCCAGGGCACCCTCGACCTGCTCGGCCCGCAGGAGCTCGAGGCGGTGCTCCAGCACGAGCGGGCCCACGCCCGCGGCCGTCACGACCTGGTGCAGCTTCCCTTCATCGCGCTGGCGCAGGCCTTCCCCTGGCTGCCGGCCGCCCGGGTGGCCCGTGAGGTCGTTCCGGTGCTGCTGGAGATGATGGCCGACGACCACGCCCGGCGCGCCCACGGCGAGTTCCTGCTCGCCCGGACCCTCGTGCGCATGGCGACCCCCCGGCTCGACGGCGGGGCGGCGATGCCGGCTCTGGCCGATGCCGCCGTGGCGGAGCGGGTGGCGCGCCTCCTGCGTGACCACGAGCGGCCGCGATGGGTGCCCGCCGCCGCCTATTCGGTCGCCACCCTGCTGCTCAGCGGGCCTTTCGCGGTGCTGCTGGCCCCGCTGCTCTGCCTCACCGTCTGGAACATCTGAACGGCCCGCCGAGACGTTCACGTCGCGGGCAGTTGCGCGCGGATGCTGAGGATGAGGGTGTCCACCAGATAGCCGAACATCTCGTCCGGGGTCGGTTTGGTGAGGTGCACCGCCTCGGTCAGGAACGGGAGCGGCAGGTCGGGGTGCGCGGCCAGCCACGCCTCGGGGACGGGGGCGGTGTCGAGGGGGCCCCGATCGCCCGGCGCGCGATCGGCGGGATGGTCGACGAGCAGGGTGAAGCCGAACAGCTTCAGCCCCAGCTCGCCGTGCACCCGGAGCGCGGCCTGCGGCGTGAGCCCGATACCCCGCAGCAGGCCGAGGAAGGCGTCGGGGTTGGCGAGCCGGTTGGGGTGGACTCCGAGCGAGCGGACCCGCTCGTCGAGGGAGACCAGGAGGGCTCGGGGATGGCGCCGGTACAGCCCCCGGAGCTGCGCGCAGTAGGCGCGGACGCTGTCCTCCCAGTGCGCGGCGTCGAGCTCGGGCGGCTCCCACTGGGCCAGCAGCATCCGCGCGGCGAGGTCGATCACGTCCTGCCGGTCGGGGACGTAGTTGTACAGCGCCCGCACCGTGACACCGAGCTCCTCGGCCAGCCGGCGCATGGTGACCGCGGGGAAGCCCTCGGCACCCGCCAGGAGCAGCGCCCGCTCGGCGATCAGCTCGCGGGTCAGGGTGGGACGGCCCTTGCGGGTGGCCGGTCGGCGGCGTGATCTGGTCTCTTTCTCGGTCATCGCCATCAGCGTAGCCATCCGGGAGCTTCCCGGTCACTCGTTAAACTGCACACATCGTTGACTTTAACGCACTCTGCATGCCGGCCTCACTTCTGGCCAGAGGGCTTCAAGGCGTCGGCGCCGCGATGGTGCTGGTCGGCTCGCTTCCGCTCATCGCTGCGGCGTACGAGGGCGAGAGGCGCAACATGGCCATCGCGATCTTCGGAACGGTGCCGCAGGTCGACCTGGACCGGTTGAGGGCGGTGACCCCGCCCGGGTTCGAGGACGAGGTGCGGCGGGCGATCTCCTCGGGGACGTCGCTGGTGATGCTGACCACCGCCGCTCTGTCGCTGCGCAGCGTGGTGGTCGGCTTCGCGGCGGTCGCGCTGGGCGAGGGCCAGGAAGAACATGGCGACGTGGTTGCGGGTGTGCGGCCAGGGCCACGGCTGGGAGAGGATGTGCGCCCGTTCGAGGTGCCGCCAGCGGGCCCCGGCCTGGGCGGCGGCGCGGGCGGCGCGCATCTCGGCGTGGTACGCGTCGCGCACCGGGGCGGGCATCGGCCGGCCGATCACAGGGTGTCCTCCTGGGCGGATGAGCAGGCGCCCGTGCAGCCGCCGGCGGCACAGGTCCCCGTGACAGAGGGCGTGACAGAGGGCGTGACAGAGGGCGCGGCGGAGGGCGCGGCGGAGGGCGCGGCGGAGGGCGCGGCGGAGGGCGCGGCGGAGGGCGCGGCGCAGCAGGCGTCCCCGCGCCAGGCCTCGCGGCCCTCCTTGACCGCGACGGCGGCGATGACCAGGGCGGCGATCGGATCGGCCCACGACCAGCCGAACAGGCTGTTCAGCGCCAGACCGGCGAGCAGGACCGCCGACAGGTACGTGCACAGCAGCGTCTGCCTGGAGTCGGCCACCGCGGAGGCCGAGCCGAGCTCCCGGCCGGCACGGCGCTGGGCGTGCGACAGGAACGGCATGACGATCAGGGACAGCGCGGCCAGGATCAGCCCGGCGGTGGAATGCCCGGCCTCGCCGGTGCCGAGCAGGGCGCGTACGGCGTCCAAGGAGACGTAGGCCGCCAGGGCGAAGAAGGAGAGCGCGATGATCCGCAGCGCGGCCCGCTCGCGGCGCTCGTGGTCGGCGGCGGAGAACTGCCAGGCCACCGCGGCGGCCGAGGCGACCTCGACGACGGAGTCCAGGCCGAACCCGATCAGCGCCGCCGACGACGCGACGGCGCCGGCGGTGATGGCGACGACCGCCTCGATCACGTTGTACGTGATGGTGGCGGCGACCAACAGCCGGACGCGGCGCCGAAGCAGGGCCCGCCGGACCGGCGCCGGCCCGACGCCGGACAGCCCGGCCGTCGTCATGGCGCCACATCCTCCGCCACGAGGCCCGCACCCCTGTCGGCATCCCCGTCGGCGGGGCACAGGGTGACCGCGTGGCCGGTGGCGGCCAGGAGCTGCTCGGCGGAGGCCAGCAGGTCCATCAGCTCGGGCCTGGTGAGGGAGTAGAACGACTGGCGGCCTTCGGCGCGGTAGTCCACCAGGTCGCAGTCGCGCAGGCAGGCCAGGTGCTTGGACACCGTGGACTGCGCGAGTCCGAGCTCGGCGGTCAGGTCGACCACCCGGGCCTCACCGCGGGCCAGGCGCCGCACGATGCGCAGCCGGGTCGCGTCGGCCAGGGAGTGGAACAACGCCGCCGCCGGGGGGATGCCGGAGGCTATGTCGGCGGTCACGCACCGCCCGCCATCATCAATCGCCATGTGGCGATGATAACCCGATTCCAGCATGACATCGCAAGTTTTCGCTCAGGTGCGAGGATCGTGTGGCATGAAGCGTACGAACGGAACGCGCCGGCCCACCTCCCGGTAGTCCTCGACGCTGCCGTCGACGGCGAAGCCCATGAGCCTGCACAACTGGCGGGCCGCGGCCGGGTGGCGGGGCGCGTACCCGCCCATGATCTCGGCGCCCTCGTCGGCTGCGATCGGTGCGGCGGTCGTCCGGAACACGTGCCCGCCGATCTGGACGGTCACCTCGGGCGTGGCCATGACGTTGCGGTACCAGTCCGCGCGCGGCCCGAACCCGGACGCCGCCACGTAGCCGCGCTCGTCGTGCTGGACGACCTCGATCACGGCCTGCCGCGTGCGGCCGGAGACGCGGCCGGTGTGGGTCAGCAGCATGATCCGGCGGCCCAGCAGCGGCCCGAGCCCCATGCGGTACAGCCGGATGGGGAGCCGCCACAACCTGCGGCGCAGCCCGGTCGGCGGGGCGGCCCTCTTGACGATCTCCATGGTCAGTCCTTTCCGGGGTCCGCGGTCCGCGGGGGCAGGATGCTGCGCGCGCCGAACTGGCGGCGCAGCAGGGGTGCGAACGCCTCGCGCATGATCAGCCGGTTGGCCAAGCCCTGCGCGACCAGGCCGGCCCGGGTGCCCGGCACGAGCGTCCGGGCGAACAGCAGCGCGTTGCGCTGCCGGCGGGTCACCTCTGCGCGCATCCGCCCCTGATAGCGAGCGAACGCGCGCACGTGACCGGCCTCCTCCTCCAGGGCCTCGGCCAGCACGTACGCGCCCGCCATCGCCATGGACACGCCCTGTGCCGACACCATGGTCATGCAGCCGCACGCGTCGCCGACCAGCGCCACCCGGCCGCGATGCCAGGCGGGCAGCACGATCTGGGCCATCGTGTCCATGAAGACGGACTCGCTCGCCGGGGCGTCGGCCAGCAGCGACGCGGTGATCCAGCCCATGCCGTGGAAGGTCGAGCGGAGCAGGTCCAGGCGTTCGGCGCGCGGCACGCGTCCGCCGTGGGCCGACCTGAACAGGAACAGGGCCATCAGCGTGCCGGCCTCCCCGGTGGGGTAGACGACGCTCTGCCGGCCGGGCTCGGTGTAGTGGGCCCTGACCCGCCCCCAGCCATAGCGGTCGGTGACCGGATAGGACGCCAGGCGGCAGCCGAGGTGACGGGCGAAACGGGCCTCCGGCCCGAAGACGAGCTCCCGTGTCCGCGAGTGGATGCCGTCGGCCCCCACCAGCAGGTCGAACCGCTGCGTGCCGCCCCGGGCCAGGTCGACCTCCACGGCCGTGTCCAGGTCGCGTACGGCGGTGATGGTCTCCCCGAAACGCACCTCCACCTCCGCCTCGATCGCCTCCAGGAGGACGCCTTCGAGGGTGGTGTGCATCAGCGGGAGATGCGGCCCGCGAATGATCTTGTCGAGCAGCGCCGTCGTCAGCCGGGCGCCGGCGCGGCCGGAGGCGTCGACGAAGTCCACGGAGTCGACCGGCAGCCGATGGGGCGTCAGCCGGTCGACGATGCCCATGCGGGCGGCGATGTCGTGGCCGGTGCCGAAGAAGTCGATGCCGTAGCCGCCCAGGCGGCCGTGCGGGGCGCGTTCGACGACCACGGGTTCGATGCCGCGGCGCCTCAGCCAGTACGCCAGCGTGAGCCCCGCGATCCCGCCGCCGCAGATGAGGACTCTCACGGCCGCCCGCCCTGCAGCAGCTCTTCCACGGCGGCCAGCGCCTCGCCCGCGGGGAGCTCGCCGTCGATCATGTGGTGCAGCATCAGCCCGTCGATCGACGCGGCGATCAGGGTGGCCACGCCGGTCCGCAGTGCCGGCGGCCAGCCGGGGTGCACCTGCCCGAGACGGTCGGCGATCCGCGCGCGGGCCTGGCGCAGCTCGTCACGCAGCACGACGCCCAGGGCGGGATCTCGCATGGCTCCGACGATCAGCTCCGCGGCCAGCCGGGTGGCCTGCTCGTCGCCGGTGGCCTCGGGCAGCATGCTCCCGACCATCGCCAGCGCCGCCCGCTCGTCCGGGGCGGCCAGGAGCTCGGCGACCAGCGGGTTGATGATGAGGTCCGTCGCGCTCCGGAAGATCGCCTCGTGCAGCCCGGACAGCCCGCCGAAGTGATAGTGGATCAGGCCGGGGTTGGTTCCGGCGCGTTCGGCGACGGCGCGCGTGGTGACGCCGGGCCACCCTTCCGCGCGCAGCAGGGAGATGCCCGCGTCCACCAGTTGCTCTCGGCGACGGTCGCCGCGCGCCGAATTTGGTCGATCGGCCAAGTTGGTCATGCGGCCAACTTAGCGGCCGATCGACGCGTCGGGCCACTCCGTCGCGACAGCCGGCGCAACCCGGGTGAAAAGGAGTTGAGGGGCCGCGGAGCCCCGTGTTACAAACGACGGCCGGTCATCGGGGGCCGACACGGGACAAGGCGGTACATCACGTGGCACAGGCGACGACGGACGGCGGCACAGAGCACGGCGGCACAGGGCACGGCGGCACAGGCTACGGCGGCCGGAGGCGGTGGCCGCTCCTGGCGGCGGTGGCGGTCGACGCGCTGGGCACGGGCCTGTACCTCCCGCTGTCGCTGCTGTACTTCCTCAAGGTCACCGACCTGGACCTGGCCACGATCGGCGTGCTCATCAGCGTGACCACCGCGCTGACCCTGCCGGTCCCGCTGGTCGTCGGACGCCTGGTCGACCGGCTCGGGCCGCGCCTGGTGGTCGCCGGCGGCCAAGCGCTGCAAGGGCTCGGCTTCCTGCTCTACCTGGCCGTCTCCGGGGAGTTCTCACTGGTGGCCGCCGTCCTGGTGACGACGGTCGGCCTGCGGGTCTACTGGTCCTCGGTCTTCACGCTCATCGCCGACCAGGCGGACGCCGAGGGAGCGGAGGCCAAGGACCACTGGTTCGCCCGGACCGGGATGATCCGCGAATCGGGCGCCGCCGCCGGGGCGCTGCTCGCGGGCGCGCTGCTCACCCTCGACTCCGCCCGCGTCTACGACGGGCTCATCCTCGGCAGCGCCCTGGCGTACCTGGTCGCCGCGCTGGTGGTCGTCGTCGCGGTGCCGTCCGCCCCGCACGCCCCGCCACCGGCAGAGGGCCCCTCCGGTCACCGGGCGCTGCTGCGGGACCGGCCCTATCTCGCGCTGATCGGGATCTGCACGATCTTCGCCCTGTGCAGCTCGTTCCTCGCCCTGTCCCTGCCCGTCTACGTCGTGCAGGGCCTGTCCGGCCCGGCCTGGGCGCCCGGCCCCCTCCTGGCCCTGAACACCCTGCTGCTGGCCACCTGTACGGCCGCCCTCACCCGCTTCGTCCGCCGCCGTCGCACCCGCGCCCGCGCCATGGCCTGGGCCGGCGGCCTGTGGGCCCTGTGGTGCGCCGCGTCCGCGGCTGCCGCCCTGCTGCCATCTGGAGCGCTGGTGCCGTTCCTGGTGGCGGTGGTGGTGTGCTACACCCTCGCGGAGATGATCTACGGGCCCGCGTCCAACGCGCTCGCCGCGGACGCGGCACCCGCCGGGTCGCGGGGCACCTACCTGGCGGCGTTCCAATACTCCTTCGCCGGCGCCAACATCGTCGCGCCCGGCCTGTTCGGCCTGCTCTTCAGCCAGGACCGCCTGCTCCCGTGGCTCGCCGTGGGCCTCCTCGCCGCGCTGGGCGCGGTGCTCATGCTGCGCCTGGAGCGCCGGCTGCCGCCGGAGCGCCGGCCCTCCGGGCACCAGGGCCGCGCCCGGGACTCCGTACGAGAAGGCACCGCCTGATCGGAACGCCCGTCTCCGGGAGCGGGCGTCCGCCCGGCCGACTCAGGAGGTCGTGAGGATGACGAGCCGCTGGGTCGCCCGGGTCATCGCGACATAGCGGTCGACCGCCCCCTCGATGCCCTCTCCGAACGTCTCGGGATCGATCAGCACGACCAGGTCGAACTCCAGCCCCTTCGACAGCTCCGGCGTCAGCGACCGGACCCGGGACGTCGCCCGGAACGTGGGATCGCCGATGACGCAGGCGATCCCGTCGGCGTGCGCGGCCAGCCAGGTGTCGAGGATCGAGTCCAGATCGGCGGCGGATCCGTGGACGACCGGGACGCCGCCGGCGCGGATGGAGGTCGGCACGTTGGCGTCCGGGAGCGCGGCCCGGATGACCGGCTCGGCCTCCGCCATGATCTCCTCCGGCGTCCGGTAGTTGACGCTCAGGGAGGCCAGGTTGATCCGGTCGATTCCGACCCGCTCGAGCCGCTCCCGCCATGACTCCGTGAACCCGTGCCGGGCCTGGGCCCGGTCCCCGACGATGGTGAAGCTCCGCGACGGGCACCGCAGCAGCAGCATCTGCCACTCCGCGTCGGTCAGCTCCTGCGCCTCGTCCACGACAATGTGCGCGAACGGGCCGGCGAGCAGGTCCGGCTCGACGCTGGGCAGCGCGGTCTCGTCGATCAGGGCGTCCTTGATGTCCCGTCCGTGCAGCATGGTCACCAGCCCTTCCCCGTCGTCGTCGGCCTCGAGCAGGTTGTCGACGACACTGGACATGCGCTCGCGCTCGGCGGCGACGGAGGCTTCGTGCCGGCGCTTGCGCCGGGCCGCCTCCGGGTCGCCGAGCCGCTGCCGGGCCGCGTCCAGGAGCGGCAGGTCGGACACCGTCCAGGCCTGGGCGTCCGCGCGCTGCAGCCGCCGGACCTCGTCGGGGCTGAGCCAGGGAGCGCACTTGCGCAGGTAGGCGGGCACTGTCCACAGGTCTCCGACGAGGTCGGCCGCCTCGATCAGCGGCCACGCGCGGTTGAAGGCCGTGAGCAGCTCCCGGTTGCGCAGCAGCGACTTGCGGAGCAGGTCGGGCGAGATGTTCTCGTCGTCGTGCTTGTCCGCCAGGATCGTGAGCAGTTCCTCCCAGATCTGGTCGCGCGCCTCGTTGTGCGGAGTGCCGGGCTCCGCCGCCTCGAACGCCTCGGCCCAGTCCTCGGCGCTCAGCCAGATGTCGGACCAGTGGGTCGTGACCGTCATCCCCTTGGCAGGCACGTTCTCGTAGAACCGGACGGCCGGCTCGATCGCCTCCACCAGCTTCGCCGACGACTTCAGCAGGGCCACGTCCGGGTCGGCCTCGACCGTCGCCGCGGCCCCCTCGGCGACGAGGTCCCGCAGGGTGCAGGTCTGCACGCCCTCCTCCCCGAGGCTGGGCAGGACGTCGGCGACATAGGCCAGGTACGGCTGGTGCGGACCGACGAACAGCACGCCGCCCCTGCGGTGACCGAGACGGGGGTCGGAGTAGAGGAGGTAGGCGGAGCGGTGCAGGGCGACGACGGTCTTCCCCGTACCCGGGCCGCCGTCGACGACGAGGGCGCCACGGGACCCCGCGCGGATGATGGCGTCCTGGTCGGCCTGGATGGTGCCGAGCACGTCGCGCATCCGGGCCGACCGGTTGCCGCCCAGGCTGGCGATGAAGGCGGACTGGTCGTCGAGCGCGGCGTGCCCCTCGAACCCGTCCGAGGCGAACACCTCGTCCCAGTAGTCGCTGATCCGGCCGCGGGTCCAGCGATACCTGCGGCGGCTGGCCAGGCCCATCGGGTTGGCGTGGGTGGCTCCGAAGAACGGCTCGGCCGCGGGGGAGCGCCAGTCGAGCAGCAGCCGGCGGCCCTCGCTGTCCGTGAGGCCGAGGCGTCCGACGTACACGGGGCCGGCGTCGTCCGCGCCCACCATGTGCCCAAGACACAGGTCCAGGCCGAAGCGGCGCAGGGCGCGCAGGCGAGCGGTCAGCCGGTGGATCTCCAGGTCCCGGTCCAGCGCCTGCCTGCCGATGCCGCCGGGCGCCCTGCGCTCGGTGGCGAGGCGGTCGGACAGGTCGGCGATCGCCTGCTCGAGGCTCTCCGCGATGGCCGCGAAATGCCGCTCGTCGGCGGCGATCAGCTTCGGGTCGGCCTTGGGGGACAGGTGGCCGGGAAGGTCGAACGCGCTGGTGGTCAAGGGGTTCACGTAATGGCTCCAAATCTGCGGTCGCTGGCGACCATGACACGCGGCACGGCGTGACGAACCTGGCGGACATGACGGGTCGCGGGCCGCGCTGAGCGGCCGGTCGCGGCCGGTTTTCAGGCCGCCAGGGCCGGTGGCTTCTGAGGTTCTGGGTCCTGGCTCGGCGATTCCGTGTGGTTCAGGCGGGCACGGGCGGCCTTTCCCGGCTGAGCGCGTCCAGCAGCGGTCTCGCCGCCCGGCCGGCGCGGATCGTGCCGGCCACGGCGGTCGCCTCCTGGGCGGCGTCCACGGGCGCGCGCATGGGCATGCCGCCGAAGCCCGCGTACACCGGTGGCGCGCACACCCGTACCTCCGCGCCGGGCGCTCGCGACCGCGCCGCGCGTCCCGCCAACGGTTCGACGTCGCCGCGTGACCCGTACGTCGACAACAACACCCGCACTTCGCATCCCCCATATGTCCGCAGGTTCCGGCCCTAGGCCGACGATTCTGCGGCACGACCCGGGTCTTGCCGCAAGCCCCCCGGTACGCTATACGTTAAGAGTGGAAAGGAGTGGATTCTCCCCTTTCCCCCTCTTGGTCCGCTCTCAACGGACAACCCCACCTCACGCAACGCAGCCCGACATGTCGGCCATCGCGTGAAAAATGCGCCGATCGCTCATACGGAAAGCGGTCTCCGGCGAACCAAGGACACATGAGGTGGTCCCGGCGCGCGATGAGCCGGGACCCCGGCAGGGGGATGCGCCCGGGGGCGGTGCGCACAAGGGGGACAAAATGAACATCGGCGCGAAACGGGGGACGGCGCACAGGCTCGCCGCGGCCGTCCTGGCGCTGGCGGCCACCGGGACCGGCCAACTGGCTCTCGACAGTGGAACGGTCCAGGCGGCGTCCGCCGCCACCCACGACATGCGGGACCGCCCGGCCGGCTGCGAGCGAGCCATGTGCGTGCCAGGCGCCTTCCCGTACACGGACGCGCTGCTGGCCGGGCTCGCGGCCTACAAGGCGGGGGCCACGTTCGTCGCCGTGGGGCTGAACGCCGCCGCGTACCCGTCCATCCTGGGACGGACCGTCGCGACGAGCCCGGCCACGATGACGTCCGCGTTCAGGAAGCCGCTGACCCGGGCGCTCGACCGCTATCTGGATGAGATCCCCGGCCAGGTGGCGGTGTCGGTACGGGATCAGTCGACCGGCAGGTCCTACTCCTACAACCCCGGGCTCAGGACGGCCACGGCCAGCATCGTCAAGGTCGATCTCGTGATGGCGCTGCTGCTCAAGGCCCAGCGTCAGCGGCGCGGCCTCACCCCGGAAGAGCGGCGGGCGGCGGAGCGTGCCATCCGGGTCAGCGACAACACCGCCGCCTCCGCGCTGTGGACGGCGATCGGCGGCGCGTCGGGGCTGGCCACCGCGAACAGGAGGCTGGGCCTGCGTGAGACGGTCCCCGGCCCGGGCGGGGTGTGGGGCTCGACCACCACCAGCGCCGCCGACCAGGTCCGACTGCTGACCGCGCTCACCTCGCCCAGGAGCCCGCTCTCCGCGAAGAACCGCCGGTACGTGCTGGGCCTGATGGGCGGCGTGGCTCCCGAGCAGGCGTGGGGCGTCAGCGCGTCCGGGCGTAAGGGGGCGGACGTCGCGCTCAAGAACGGCTGGCTGCCGCGCGAGCGGCACGGGGGGCGGTGGACGGTCAACAGCATCGGACGGGTGCGGGATCGGGGGCGTACGTACATGATCGCCGTCATCTCGCATCGGCACGGCTCGATGGGCGCGGGCGTACAGGCGGTGGAGCGCGTGAGCCGGCTCGTCACCGACGCCCTGGGCTGACGGGGCGGACGGGGCTGAGGGGGAACGGCGCATGACCTGCCGGCACCGCCCGTGCGAGTGCGGAAGGCGGGCCCGATCGCGTGAATCGCCCACCGCCGCGCCCGCGTCCGGGCTATGGTGACGAATTCGCGATCATGGAGGAAGCATCATGAAGCAGGCCATCGCCCTGCGAATCGGCCGATCGGCGTTGGCGGCGGCGCTGGCGGGAGGCGTCGTGCTCGCGGGCGTCGTGCCCGCGGCGAACGCCGCTCCCGCCGCCCAGAAGCGGACGCTGGGCCCGTTCGGGTACGGCGGCATCAGGCTCGGGATGAGCGAGGCGAAGGCCCGAGCGACCGGGTTGATCGTGCGCAAGACCATCAACGCCCCGACCAAGTGCTCGGCCTACGACCTGAAGGCGCAGCGGTACGGCGGCGACCGGGCGGGGTTGTTCATCTCGAAGAAGCAGGGCGTGGTCACGATCTCCGCACCCTCCTCCGTCAAGACCCCACAGGGCATCGGCAGGGGCTCCACCCCCGCGCAGTTGCGAGCCGCCTACCCCAAACTGAAGCGCAACACGCTGTACGGCACCTTCGCCACCGTCCCGGGCAACCCCAAGGCGTCCTACGTCTTCCTCGTGTCGAAGAACATGGTCCTCGGCGTGACCCTCCTCCTGACCGCCCAGGACTGCCTCAGGTAGCGCCGGACCAGCGGACGGAGGTGACCCCTTCGCGGCGGGCGGTGCCCGCCGCGTGAGGAGGCTTCAGGTGATCGAGATGGCCTCCGGGCGGCTGGTGGCCGAGCCGTCCGGGTTGGTGATCGTGAGGGTGCGTCCCCCCGGCGCGGCGGTGTGCAGGACGTGCGCCGTGACCAGCATCGTGGTGCCGCCCGTGGTCACCTCCACCCGCGTGACCCGTACGCCCAGCCCGAGGTCGACCCGTGCGGCCGGTTCGAAGCCCGCCCCTTCGACGACCAGCCGCACCCCGGTGGCGCCCGGCGCGATCGGGCCCTCGGGGTTGACCGACACCTGGCTGATGGAGGCGGGCTGGGGTGCGCACCGCTGCCAGAACGGCGCCAGAGTGGTCACGATCCGGCGGCAGGAGCAGTTGTCGACGGCGACGATCTCGCCCTTGGCGTCCACCTCGACCTTCGCCAGCACCACCCACGGGTCGAGGCCGGACGGCGGGTACGGCGACGGCACGCCGTTCAGGAACTCATCGGGCCTGGGCGGGGAGCCGCCGTGCGAGGGCGGGCATTCGGGCAGGAAGGCCACCGCGTAGCCGTCGCCCACGCGCGAGTATTCGCACGCCGTGTCGTCGCAGCCGCAGCCGGACGTCGGCGTGCGGACCGGCCGCAGCGGCTCCTCCACGTAGCGCAGCGCCACCCACACCGTGCCGGCCCGTCCACGGCGCACCGGGTCGCCGCACGGCGTGAAGGGGTCGTCGGCCGCGACCGTCACCCCGTCGGATCGCAGGTCCACCACCTGCTCCTTGGGCACGCACAGCTCGTTGCCCGCGGGGTCGAGCAGGTAACCGGGGGTGATCCTGAGCCGCCACGGATCCCCGGCCGGGCACACGAGCGCCCCGTAGACCACTCCCCACCCGTGCATCATGCGGTTGTGGCGGCGGAGCCGGGCCAGCGCGTAGTCGCCCGCCTGGTTGAGCTCGGTGTGGGTGACGAGCTGGCGGGGGAAGAACCGCGGCCGTTCGAACGTGTCGTGCATGGTCGCCCTCATCATTCGTGGGTGGATTCGAGCAGCGCCAGGAGCAGCCGCATGAGCACCTGGTTGGTCGGCGCGATCGGCCGTACGGTGATGTCCGGGTCGCCTTCGGCGTGCGGCGGGCAGTCCTCGATCTGGAGCGCGGCCAGCACGACGCGCGCGTCCGCGGCCAGGGGCGGGCAGTCGCGGGTCACCAGCCGGGCCAGTTCGGCGTAGTCCACCCGGCCCCCGCGGATGAGCCGCCCGCCGGGCGAGGGACGCTTCGTGGGCGCGCAGTCGGCGCGGAAGGAGACGCTGTAGCCCTCCCGCAGGGTGCCCGGCATGCAGGGACTGGGGTCGTCGCAGTCGCCCGCGTGCACGGGCATCGGGTCGGTGACGCATTCGTGGTAGCCGAGCAGCACCTGTACGCACGCGTCCTGGCGGCACTCGCGCCCGCGTTCGACGGCCTCCTCGAGCACCTCGTCCGGGATGGGGATCCTGGCCGACGTACGGGGCACCACGATCCGCCTGCCCCACCGGTCCACCGCGAGGCCGGGGGTCACGACGACCGCCTGGCCCGCGTCGACGAGCTGGACGTCGAGCCCGCACACCACGCCGTGGCCCACGGCCAGCCGGCTGAAGGTGCGCTCCTGCCGCAGGAAGTAGTCGGTCTCCGTGGTGAAGGTCTCCACGGTCATGAGCTGGCCGTAGAAGTAGTTGTTCCTGGTCGGCGCCCGCAGGTGGTCTGCCATCACGCTTCCTTTCCGATCGGTCCGAGTACGGTGGTGGCGCCCAGCCGTGGCGTCGCCGGGCCGGCCAGCGCCAGCACGCCGGACCCGGCAGGGGCGGGCTCGGCCACGACGGAGTCCACGCCGAGCACGGACTGCACTCCGAGCCGCATGCGCGGTTCGATGACGCAGACGTGGAACGCGGTGTGCGCGGGACTCTCGCGCTCCACCACCCGCCGGACGGCCGCCGGTCGCGCGTCACCCCGGTAGACGCGTACGCCGAAGCGGTGCGCGACGCTCTCGAACAGGGCGGTACCGGGTGACGGGTCGAGGAAGGAGGCGTCCAGCGTGGCACCCGCGCCGAGCACCGCGCCGCCCGGCTCGCCGGCGGGCACCATCGTCTCCAGCCCGAGCCGCTGCTCGCCGAGCACCCACCAGTGCGTGTGCTGGAGCGGCTCGGCGATGACGGCCCGCGCCCCGGTCTGCGCGCGGATCGCCGCGCGCAGACCGGCGGCGGTGCCGCGGCGCGCGTG
>NZ_JBFAIM010000065.1:0-81764 GCF_040654715.1 Nonomuraea sp. NPDC050643
AATGGTTCATTATGACTGACCGGTCAGTCATAATGAGGGCATGCCCAAGAGAATCGATCGGCTGGTGCGCCGGGAGGCGATCCTCGAGGCGGCCGCCCGCGCCTCGGCGTCGTCGGCGATCACGTGGGTCATGTTGTTTCGTCCGTTCTGCGTGTTACGTTATGGTTCACCGTAATCCCTGCAATGCAGGTAGGCAATACCTGTTTAAGGACCCCCATGCTCACCCGCTCGAAACTGCTGCTCGTCACGGCCCTGATCGCGTCACTGTCGGCCGCCTGCGGCTCGGAGCCCGCCGGCGAGACCGCCGCCGCCGGCGGCGCCCCCAAGCCCGGAGGCACGCTCGTGCTCGGCGAGAACGGCGACGAGCCCGCCTGCCTCGACCCCCACCAGCTCTCCACCACCAACACCACGGTCGTCGGCCGGCCGCTCTTCGACTCGTTGTTGTGGCAGGACGCGAAGGGCGAGCTCAAGCCCTGGCTGGCCACCGCGTGGAAGATCTCCGACGACGGCCTGACCTACACCTTCACCCTGCGGGAGGGCGTGACGTTCCACGACGGATCGGCCTGGAACGCCGAGGCGCTCAAGCTCAACCTCGAGCACATGCGCGACCCGGCCACCAAGTCACCGCTGGCCGCCGCCTACATCGCCCCCTACAAGGATGCCGAGGTCGTCGACGACCGCACGCTCGAGGTGCGCCTGAGCTCCCCTTACTCGGCCTTCCTCAACGTGCTCGCGCAGTCGTACCTCGCCATGATCTCGCCCGAGCAGCTCAAGGACGACCCCAAGAGCACGTGCGAGCACCCGATCGGCTCGGGTCCGTTCGTCTTCGGCGCGTGGGTCAAGGGCCAGAGCATCACCTACAAGAAGAACCCCGGCTACGCGTGGGGACCGGGCGGGCGCGACGAGCCGGCGTACCTGGACGGCCTGGAGATCCGCTTCCTGGCCGAGGACGCCACCCGCTACAACGCCCTGCTCTCCGGCGAGGTCGACGTGATCGACAACACCCCGCCGGCCAGCGTCGAGGACGTCAAGGCCAACGCCGACCTCGCCTTCACCAGCATCGACCGGCCCGGTCACCCCTTCTCGGTGTGGCTCAACACCGGCCGCGCCCCCTTCGACGACCAGAAGGTACGCCAGGCGCTCACCCTCGCCGTGGACCGCGAGGCGATCATCGGCAGCGTCTCGTTCGGCCAGTGGAAGACCGCCACCGGCTTCCTGTCCTCCTCCACCCCCGACCACGCTCCGGGCACGATCGCCCACGACCCCGCCAAGGCCGCCACGCTCCTCGACGAGGCCGGATGGACGGCCAGGGACAAGGACGGCATCCGCGTCAAGGACGGCAAGCGCCTGACCGCCACCGCCCTGGACACCGGCGTGAACCCGCAGAACACGCAGATCCTGGTCCAGACGCAGGCCGCCGCCGCCAAGCTGGGCATCGAGATCAAGATCGAGAACGTCACCGCGCAGATCTCCTCGGAGCGCACGGCCAAGGGCGAC
This sequence comes from Nonomuraea sp. NPDC050643, assembly GCF_040654715.1. Taxonomy (NCBI): domain Bacteria; kingdom Bacillati; phylum Actinomycetota; class Actinomycetes; order Streptosporangiales; family Streptosporangiaceae; genus Nonomuraea; species Nonomuraea sp. NPDC050643. The sequence goes on from NZ_JBFAIM010000065.1 coordinate 1,498, forward strand.
TTCGACGTCTCGGTCGGCATCTGGACCACCAACACGGCGGACGTGCTGTGGATCCAGTACTCCTCCAAGAACATCACCACCGCCGCGCGGCGCGGCCAGAACACCACCCGGCTCTCCGACGAGCGGCTCGACGAGCTCCTCGAAGAGGCCAGGGGGACCACCGACGCCGCCGAGCGCGCCGCGATCTACGGCGAGGCGCAGTCACGGCTGATCGGCCTCGCGCCCGCCATCCCGCTCTACGACCGGCCCAGCCTCGTCTCCGCCAGGACGACGGTGCACGGGCTGACCTGGGACCACGCCTACGGCGCGGTCACCTTCCACGACACCTGGGTGAGCTGACACATGACCAAGACTCTCGCCATCCTCACCGCCGCCCTGCTGCTCGCCGGCTGCGGGAGCACCGCTGGGGTCACGGCCGGCGGCGCCACCACCCCCAAGCCCGGCGGGACGCTGGTGCTCGGGGAGAACGGCCAGGAGCCGCCCTGCCTCGACCCGCACGGCAACGCCAGCTCCGACGGCCCGGTGACCACGGTCCCGGTGGCCGACTCGCTGGTGTGGTTCGACACCGACGGCACGATCAAGCCGTGGCTGGCGGACTCCTGGAAGATCTCCGACGACGGGCTGACGTACACGTTCAAGCTGCGTCAGGGGGTGAAATTTCATGATGGGGCGGTCTGGAACGCGGAGGCGCTGAAGGTCAACTTCGAGCACATGAAGGACCCGGCGACCAAGTCGCCGCTGGCGGCGGCGTACATCGCGCCCTACGAGGACGCCAAGGTCGTGGACGAGCACACGCTCGAGGTGCGCCTGTCGTCGCCGTACTCGCCGTTCCTCGACATCCTCGCGCAGGGCTACCTCGGCATGATCTCGCCCCGGCAGATCAAGGAGTCGCCGCAGAGCATCTGCGAGCACCCGATCGGCTCCGGTCCCTTCGTCTTCGACAAGTGGACCAAGGGACAGAGCGTCACCTATCACCGCAACCCCGACTACAACTGGGGCCCGAAGAGCGCCAAGCACACCGGTCCCGCGTACCTGGAGAGGCTGGAGATCCGCTTCCTGGCCGAGGACGCCACCCGCTACAACGCGCTGGCCGCCGGCGAGGTGGACGCCATCGACTTCACCCCGCCGCAGAACGTCGAGGACGTCAAGGCCAACCCCGACCTCGGCTTCCTCAGCGCGATCCGGCCGGGGCACCCGATGGCGTTCTGGCTGAACACCTCGCGGGCCCCGTTCGACGACGTCAGGGTACGCCGGGCACTGCTGGCCGCCGTGGACCGCGAATCGATCATCAAGGGCATCTCCTTCGGCCAGTACCAGGTGGCCCAGGGCTTCGTCACCACCTCCACCCCCGGCTACGCCAAGGGCCTGGCGGGCACCATCGCCCACGACCCGGACCAGGCCGGCAAGCTGCTCGACGAGGCCGGCTGGACGGCCAGGGACAAGGACGGCATCCGGCTCAAGGACGGCAAGCGGCTGACCGCGTACTTCCCGATCGCGGCGAACTTCCCCGCCCAGCGCATGCAGATCGCCGTGCAGACCCAGGCCGCCGCCAGGAAGATCGGCCTCGACATCCAGATCCAGACGCCGCCCGAGCAGGAGCTCACCGACCGCTCGACCAGGGGCGACTACGACCTGACCTCAGGGCTGTGGGCCACCAACACGGCCGACGTGCTGTGGATCCAGTACTCCTCCAAGAACATCACCACCGCCGCGCGGCGCGGCCAGAACGTCGCCCGCCTGTCCGACGGCGACCTCGACGACCTCCTGGAGAAGGCACGGCGCTCCACGGACCAGGCCGAGCGGACCGAGCTGTACAACCAGGCGCAGGCCAGGCTGCTCGAACTCGTCCCCGCCATCCCGTTCTACGACGACCCGCGGCCGGTCTCCTACCAGAAGAAGGTCCGCGACCTGGCCTTCACGCCCGCCTACCCGTCGCCGTACTTCTACGACACCTGGCTGGACGAATGAGGACGCTGAGATTCGTCGGATGGCGCCTGCTGGCCGGGATCGGCGTGCTGTGGGGTGCGGCGACGCTGACCTTCCTGGTGCTGCACTTCACCCCGGGCGACCCCGCCGAGGTCATCGTCGGCGGGGAGGGCGCGGCCCCGACCCCCGAGGTGCTCGCCCAGGTCACCGCCGAGTACGGCCTCGACCGCCCCTGGTACGAGCAGTACGCCGCCCACCTGGGCCGGATCGTCACCGGCGACTTCGGCACCTCCTACCGCCTGCACACCCCGGTCACCCGGGCCATCGGCGAGCAGGCCGCCGCCACCGTCGAGCTGGCGCTGACCGCCGCCGTGGCCGGCCTGGTGCTGGCCGTGGCCGTCGCCCTGTTCACCGCCAAGCGGCGGCGCTGGGTGCGCGGCCTGGCCGCCGGGGCCGAGCTGCTGGTGGCCTCCACGCCGACGTTCTGGCTCGGGATCGTGCTGCTGACCGTCTTCTCCTTCGGGCTGCGGCTGTTCCCCGCGACCGGCAGCCACGGCGTCGCCTCGCTGGTGCTGCCCGCCCTCTGCCTGGCCCTGCCGATCGCGGGCGTGCTCGGCCACGTGCTGCGCGAGGCGCTGGAGGAGGTGCTGGACGAGCCGTTCGTCGTCAGCGCCCGCGCCCGCGGGCTGTCCGACACGGCCGTACGGGTCCGGCACGCGCTCCGGCACGCCCTGACCCCGCTCGTCACCATGACCGGCTACTGGGTGGGCGCGCTGCTCGGCGGCGCGGTCATCACCGAGACGCTCTTCACCCGCCAGGGCATCGGCCGCCTGCTGGTCTCCGCGGTCAACGCCAAGGACCTGCCGGTCGTGCTCGGCGTCGTGCTGCTGTCCGCGCTGGTCTACGTCCTGGTCAACCTCGTGGTCGACCTGCTGTACCTGGCCATCGACCCCCGGCTGAAGGAGGCCGCGTGAAGCGCCTCGGCCTCTACCTGGCCGCCGCCGTCCTGACCCTGCTCGTGCTGGCCGCGCTCGCGCCGGGCCTGTTCACCGGCCACGACCCGCTGGCCGTGGACAGCGGGCAGACGCTGCGGCCGCCCAGCGCCGAGCACCTGCTCGGCACCGACGAGAACGGCAGGGACGTGCTGGCCCGCATCGTGCACGGCACGCGCACCTCGCTGCTGCTCGGCTTCGGCGCGATCGCGGTCGCGCTGGTGTTCGGCGGGCTGCTGGGCCTGGCCGCCGGATTGGGCAACCGCGTCGTCGAGAACGTCATCATGCGCCTGTCCGACATCGGGCTGGCCTTCCCCGAGCTGCTGCTGGCCCTGGTCGTCATCACCGTGGCGGGCGGCGGCACGGCCAACGCGATCCTGGCCATCGGCGTGGCCGGCATCCCCTCCTACGCCCGGCTGGTGCGCGCCCAGACGCTGAGCATCCGCCGGTCGAGCTACGTGGAGGCGGCGTACGCGCTCGGCCTGTCCGCGCCGCGCGTCGTGCTGCGGCACGTGCTCCCGAACGCCGTCAAACCGGTGCTCATCCTGGCCACCATCGGCGTCGGCACGGCCCTGGTGGCCGGCTCCGCGTTGAGCTTCCTCGGGCTCGGCACACCGCCGCCGGAGCCCGAATGGGGCTCCATGCTGTCCACCGCCCGCAACTTCATCTCGCGTGCCTGGTGGTACGGCCTCTTCCCGGGCGCGGCGATCACGCTGACGGTGATCAGCGTGACCGTGGTCGGCCGGGCGCTCAGATTGCGATCCGAAGGGAGGACCCCGTGAGCGTGGTCAAGGTCGAGGACCTGCGGGTCCGGTTCGGGGACACGCCGGTCGTGCGCGGGGTCTCCTTCGAGATCGCCGCCGGCGAGTGCCTGGCGCTGGTCGGCGAGTCGGGCTCGGGCAAGAGCGTCACCGCCCGCACCCTGGTCGGTCTCACCGGCGAGGGCGCCCGCGTCGAAGCGGGCGGGCTGGCCTTCGCCGGGCAGGACCTGACGAGGCTGCGCGAGCGCGGCTGGCGGCGCCTGCGCGGCGGCCGCATCGGCTTCGTGCTCCAGGACGCCCTGGTGTCGCTGGACCCGCTGCGCAAGGTCGGCAAGGAGATCGAGGAGGTCCTGGCCGCCCACACCGACCTGCCTGGCCCGGCCCGCCGGGCCCGGGTGCGCGAGCTGCTCGCCTCGGCCGGCGTCCCCGACCCCGAGCTGCGGGCCGGGCAGCTCCCGCACGAGCTGTCCGGCGGGCTGCGCCAGCGGGCGCTGATCGCCGCCGCCGTCGCCGCCGACCCCGAGCTGGTCATCGCCGACGAGCCGACCACCGCCTTGGACGTCACGATCCAGGCCCAGGTGCTGGACCTGCTGGCCGGGATCAAGCACGAGGGCAGGTCGCTGCTGGTCATCAGCCACGACCTCGCCGTGGTGGCCAGGCTGGCCGACCGGGTCGCGGTGATGAAGGACGGCGTGATCGTCGAGCAGGGGCCCACCGCGCGGGTGCTCACCGAGCCCGCGCACGACTACACCAGGCAGTTGCTCCGGGCGATCCCGGCCGAGCACACCAAGGGCACCAGGCTCTCCGACGCCGCCCCGGCCGCGCCGCGGCCCGCTCCCGGCGAGGTCGTGGTGCGGGCCGAGGGGATCGGCACGTCGTTCGGGGGGCGGGCCGCCGTACAGGAGGTGTCGTTCACGCTGCGTCAGGGCGAGACCCTCGGGATCGTCGGTGAGTCGGGCTCCGGCAAGACCACCACGGCCAGGATCGCGCTCGGGCTGACCCCGCCCGACACCGGGACCGTCGAGGTGCACGGACGGCCCTGGACCCGGCGTGACCGGGCCCAGCGCCGGGACGTCCAGGTCGTCTACCAGGATCCGCTCGCCTCCTTCGACCCCCGCTACACCGTGGCCAAGGTGCTCGCCGAGGCCCTGACCGTGGCCGGGGTGCCGCGCGAGCGGCGCCGCGGACGCGCCGTCGAGCTGCTGGAGCTGGTCGGGCTTGGCGCCGAGCACCTGGCGCGGCGCCCGCTGCGGCTGTCCGGCGGGCAGCGGCAGCGGGTCGCCATCGCGCGGGCCCTGGCCCCGGGACCGTCCGTGATCGTGTGCGACGAGCCGGTGTCCGCGCTCGACGTGTCCGTCCAGGCCCAGGTGCTCGACCTGCTGGAGGACGTCCAGCGCGAGACCGGCGTGGCCTACCTGTTCATCTCCCACGACCTGGGCGTGGTGCACCACCTGTGCGACCGGGTCCTGGTGATGAAGGACGGGCACGTGGTCGAGGAGGGCCCGGTCGAGACGGTCTTCAACGAGCCGGCGCACCCGTACACGCGGGAACTGGTGGCGGCCATCCCGAGATTGGCGGCGGCGTGACATGGCACATGTGATCAAGACCGACGAGGAGGCCGTCGCGGTCGCCCGCGAGCTGGCGGCGGGCTTCGCCGAGGGCGCCGCCCGGCGCGACGCCGAGCGCGTCCTGCCGGTCGCCGAGATCGAGGCGCTGTCCGGCAGCGGCCTGCTCGCCATCACCGTCCCGGCCCGGCACGGCGGCGCGGGCGTGCGCACCGCCACCGTCGGCGCCGTCATCAGGGAGCTGTCCGCCGCCGACGGCAGCATCGGCCAGATCCCGCAGAACCACTTCTGGTACGTCGACTCGCTGCGCGAGCACGGCACCCCCGAGCAGCAGGCGTTCTTCTACCGGGAGGTGCTGGCGGGCAGGCGGCTCGGCAACGCCGCCGTGGACGCGCGCGGCCCCGGCGGCGCCCGCGAGCACGCGAAACTGCGTCCCCACGAGGGCGGCCACCTCATCTCCGGCCACAAGGTCTACTCGACGGGCGCGCTGTTCGCGCACTGGATCCCGGTGACCGCCACCGACGGCGACTCCTACAGCGTGGCGTTCGTGCCCCGTGACGCGCCCGGCCTGACCGTGGTGGACGACTGGGACGGCTTCGGCCAGCGCACGACCGCCAGCGGCACGGTGCTGCTGGACGACGTGTTCGTGCCCGCCGATCACGTCATGCCGGTGCGCCGCGACGACGTCAGCACGTTCAGGAGCTTCGGGCTGCTCATCCACGCCGCCATCGACACCGGCATCGCCGAGGGCGCGCTCGCCGACGCAGCCGCGTTCCTGCGCGGTTACGTCAAGGGCGGCTGGCCCGGCAGCCAGGCCGAGAAGGTCGTCGAGGACCCGGTCGTCGTGCAGACGTTCGGCGAGCTGGCCGTGCTGACCCGGGCGGCCAGGGCCCTGCTGGAGAGCGCGGGCGACGCCGTGGACCGGGCCCGCGCCGCCGCGCCGGAGGACTTCGAGCGCCTGGCCGGGGAGGCGGCCGTCGCGATGGCCGCCGCCCGAGCACAGGCCGACCGGGCCGCCAACCGGGTGACCGGCGAGTGGTTCGAGCTGGCCGGGGCCGGCGCCACGCGCAGCGGGCTCAACCTGGACCGGCACTGGCGCAACGCCCGCACCCACACCGTCCACGACCCGCGGCGGGCCAAGGTGCACGACGTCGGCAACTACCACCTCAACGGCATCGCCCCCAGGAGTTTCCCCCGATGAGCGGCATCATCCATTTCAACCTCTTCGAGATGAACTGCGTCGGCCACATCCAGCACGGCCTGTGGACCCATCCAGCCAACAACCGCCACCGCTACACCGACCTGGAGTACTGGACGGACCTGGCCAGGCTGCTGGAACGCGGGCTGTTCGACGCCGTCTTCCTGGCCGACGTCGTCGGGGCCTACGACCGCTACCGCGGCGGCCCCGAGACCGCCGTCCGCGAGGCCGTGCAGATCCCCGCCAACGACCCGCTGCTGGTGGTGCCCGCGATGGCGGCCGTGACCCGGCACCTGGGGTTCGCCGTGACGTTCTCCACCACGTACGAGCCGCCGTTCGCGCACGCCCGCCGCATGTCCACCCTCGACCACCTCACCAAGGGCCGCGTGGCCTGGAACGTCGTCACCTCCTACCTGCGCAGCGCGGCCCGCAACTTCGGCCTGGACGACGAGATCGAGCACGACCTGCGCTACGAGATCGCCGAGGAGTACCTGGAGGTCCTGTACAAGCTGTGGGAGGGGAGCTGGGAGGACGGCGCCGTGGTGCGCGACCGGGACCGCCGCGTCTACACCGACCCCGCCAAGGTCCACCCCATCGACCACGTCGGCAAGCACTTCAGGGTCGCCGGGCCGCACCTGTCGGAGCCGTCGCCGCAGCGCACCCCCGTGCTCTACCAGGCGGGCAACTCCGAGCGCGGCAAGGAGTTCGCGGCCAGGCACGCCGAGGCGGTCTTCACCGGCGCCCCCACCCTGGAGGCGCTGCGCGACGACATCGCCGACACCCGCCGCCGGGCCGCCGCGTACGGCCGCGACCCCCGCCACATCACGTTCTTCCCCAGCGCGTCCGTCATCGTCGCCCCCACCCGGCGGGAGGTGGACGCCAAGGTCGCCGACCTGCAGCGCCACATCAGGCCGGAGGGCTTCCTGGCGCAGCGGGGCAGCGGCATCGACCTGGCCGCCTACGACCCGGACGAGCTGATCGACGACATCGTGGCCCGCGGCGGCGACTTCACCGAGCGGGCCGTACGCCCGCTGACAGGCCGCGGCCTGCGGGTGCGCGACGTGCTCGACTCCGTGGGCCGGATCGGCCAGGGCGGCCCGTTCTTCGTCGCCGGCACCCCCGGGCACGTGGCCGACGAGATCGAGCGCTGGGCCGACGAGACCGGCGCGACGGGCTTCAACCTCATGCAGTACCTGTCGCCGGGCACCGCCGAGGACTTCATCGAACTCGTCGTGCCCGAACTGCAGCGACGGGGCCGCTACCGCACCGCCTACGACGACGCGACCCTGCGCGAACGCCTCCTCGGCCCCGGCCTGCACCGCCTGCCCCCCACCCACCCGGGCGCCGCCCACCGCCACCCGTGAGTTGCTGGTTAATTCACCTTTGATCAGATTCGATCGGTACTATGGCCGCGGCGAGGAGGAGCATGACCAACGTGGCCATCGGCGCATCACCCGCCGAAGACGATCAAGCCGGAGGCGTGCCCATGTCGAGCCAGGACGCGCAGGGGCAGTTGCCGGACGAGCGCCGCACACGGCTGCTGGAGCTGCTGCGGCGGCGCGGCATCATGCGGGTGCACGATCTGGCCGCCGAGCTGGCGGTGTCGGCGATCACGATCCGGCGCGACATCGGCCTGCTCGCCGAGGAGGGCGCCGTGCGCCGGGTCCGCGGCGGCGCCGCGCTCGCGGAGCGGCCGGCCCGCGACCGGCCCGCATGGGAGACGGCCCGAGAGGCGGCGCGGGAGGTCGTGCCGTCCGCCGGGACGGGCGACGAGCACGAGCCGACCGCCGGCATGACGGCCGGCATGACGGCTGGCATGGTCGTGGGCATGGTCGTGCCGTCGCTGGACTACTACTACCCCGATGTCATCCGCGGCGTGCGCGAGGCGGCCGGGGCGGTGGGGGTGCGGGTGGTGCTGCGCGGGGCCACCTACCAGGTGGCCGACGAGCGCCGCCAGCTCGCCTCGCTGGTGGACTCGGTGGGCGTCGACGGGCTGCTGGTCGCGCCCACGACGGAGAGCGACGAGGGCGAGGAGCTGGTCCGCTGGCTGCAGACGGCCGGGGTGCCGGTGGTGCTGATCGAGCGGGCGGCGGTGGTGGGGCCCTACCGCGAGGCGATGGAGTCCGTCGTGAGCGATCACGCCCTGGGCGCGGCGATGGCCGTGCGGCACCTGGCGGTGCTGGGGCATCGGCGGGTCGGGCTGATCACCACGATCAGCAGCCCGACGGCGCCGCACGTGCGGGCCGGCTGGCGGCTGGCCTGTGAGGAGCTGGGCCTGGAGACGGAGGGCACGCCGCAGGCCCGGACGGTCGACCGGCGTGACCCGGGCTGGGCGCCGGCCATGGACGAGGTGCTCGACGCGTGCCTGGCGACGGGCACGCGGGCCCTGCTCGTGCACTCCGATCCGGAGGCGATCTCGCTGGTGGAGCGGTGCCAGGATCGCGGCATCCGCGTTCCCGCGGACCTGGCCGTGGTCACCTACGACGACGAGGTGGCCGAGCTGTGCGACCCGCCGCTGACCGCGATCCGCCCGCCCAAGGCCGACATCGGCCGGGCCGCGTTCGCCCTGCTGATCGAGCGCCTGCGCGACCCCGGGCGACCGGCGCACCGGGTCGTGGTCGGCCCGCAGCTCATCGTGCGCGGCTCGTCGTCCTGATCGCGCGGCCCGCGCGTTCCGGGCGCGCCATGTTCACGTGACCATGCCGGTGATGGTTCCAGCGGCATCCATGCGCGTCAAGGCGTGCCACCCCTTTCGTTGAGCAGTCGTGATCTAAGTCGAACATTGCTGATCAGTCTGATCCGATTGCCTCTTGACGAGCTCACTCCGATCGCGCTTAACTCCGACCCAACGTCAGCCGATCACAGATGAGCGAACCTGATCGTGCGTTGACCGAAACAGGAAGGCCGCCCCCTGTCGTGGGACGGCACGGAACCGCACCCCCAAGGAGTACGAGGTTGACCACCAGATCCCGGGCCCTGCTGGTCATGGACCCGGACACGTTCGGCGTGCAGTTCGGGCAGCGGCAGCTCCGCCGGTTGAGCGCTCTCGTCGAGCTTCCCGACCCGATCTGGACCCCCGACCTCGACACCCCGGCCGCGCGGCGGCGGCTGCGTGAGAGCGACCTGCTGGTCACGTCGTGGGGCTGCCCGCCGCTGACCGCCGAGCGGCTGGCCGACGCGCCGCGGCTGCGGGCGATCTTCCACTGCGCGGGCACCGTGCGCCCGTTCGTCACCGACGAGGTCTGGCGCCGGGGCATCCTCGTGACCAGCGCCGCCGACGCCAACGCGATCCCGGTCGCCGAGTTCACGCTCGCCGCGATCATCTTCGCCGGGAAGAAGGCGCCGTTCCTGGCCCAGGACGCCCGCACGCACCGCGACGACTGGTCGTACGTGACCGGCCGCGGCGAGCTGTCCAACCGGGGCCGCACCGTGGGGGTCGTCGGCTTCTCGCGCGTGGGGCGCCGGGTCGTGGAGCGGCTGCGCGACCTGGAGATGGACGTCCTGGTCGCCGACCCGTACGCGGCCGGGGAGGAGGTGGCCACGGCGGGCGGCCGGCTGGTCGCGCTGCCCGAGCTGCTCAGGAGCTGCGACGTGCTCACCCTGCACGTCCCCTCGCTCCCCGCCACCCGCCACCTCATCGGCGCCGCCGAACTGGCCCTGCTGCGCGACGGCACGACCGTCGTCAACACCGCGCGCGGCGCCGTGCTGGACACCGCCGCCATCGAGCGCGAGTGCGCCTCCGGGCGTCTCGACGCCATCCTCGACGTCACCGACCCCGAGCCCCTCCCGGCCCACTCGGTGCTGTACGAGCTGCCCAACGTCATGATCACCCCCCACATCGCCGGCTCTCTCGGCAACGAGACCCGGCGGATGAGCGAAAGCGCTCTCGACGAACTCGAACGCCACCTGTCGGGAAGGCCGCTCCGCACGGCCGTCACCCCGGACGAGTTCGCGGTCAGCGCCTGAGAAACCCCCGTGTGACGGAGAGGAGACCGGATCAATGATCACGTCAGGAAAGACCGGGGCACGGCGGCGGGCGGTGAGGGGCCTGGGCCTCGTGACCGCGCTCTCGCTCACCATCGCGGCCTGCGGCTCGGGCGACCCCGAACCGGCCGACCCCAACGGAAAGATCACCCTGAGCGTCACGGTCTGGAACCTGGCGAAGACGCCCGAGTTCAAGGCGCTCTTCGACGCCTTCCAGCAGGCCAACCCGAACATCACCGTCAAGCCGGTGGACATCCTGGCCGACGACTATCCCGACAAGGTCACCACGATGCTCGCGGGCGGCGACAAGACCGACGTGATCACGATGAAGAACGTCACGGACTACTCGCGCTACTCCAGCCGCGGCCAGCTCCTCGACATCTCCGACACGGTCAGGTCGGTCGACACCGCGGGGCTCGCCGGCCTGGACGCCTTCAAGGTCGGCGGCTCCTATTTCGCGCTGCCGTACCGGCAGGACTTCTGGCTGCTCTACTACAACAAGACGCTGCTCGACAAGGCGGGCGTCAAGCTCCCCGACCCGCTGACCTGGGACGAGTACGCCAAGCTCGCCAAACAGCTCACCTCGGGCGACGGGGGCGCGAAGATCCACGGGGCCTACCACCACACCTGGCGGTCGGTGGTGCAGGCCATCTCCGCGGCGCAGACCGGCGGCGACCAGCTCGGCGGCGACTACACCTTCTTCACCGAGCAGTACAACGTGGCCAAGGGCCTCCAGGACGCCGGCGCCGTCCTCGACTTCGGCACCGCCAAGGCCCAGCAGGCCGACTACCGCAGCATGTTCGAAAGCGGCAAGACCGCCATGATGCCGATGGGCACCTGGTACATCTCGGGCATCCTGGAGGCGAGGAAGAAGGGCGCCACCGACGTCGAATGGGCGCTGGCCCCCATGCCGCAGCGCCCCGGCGCGACCGGGACGACGACGTTCGGCTCGCCGACCGCGTTCGCCGTCAACAAGAAGGCCCAGCACGCCGACGCGGCGAAGAAGTTCGTCGAGTTCGCCGCGAGCAAGGCGGGCGCCGAGGCGATCACCAAGGTCGGCGTGGTGCCGGCGCTGCAGAGCCCGGAGATCACGAAGGCCTACTTCGCCCTCGAGGGCATGCCGGCCGACGAGCTGTCCAAGAAGGCCTTCGAACCCGAGAAGGTCAACCTGGAGATGCCGGTCAGCGACAAGACCTCCGACATCGACACGATCCTCAACGAGGAGCACGAGCTGATCATGGTCGGGGACAAGTCCGTGGCAGACGGTATCCGCTCGATGAACGAGCGCGTGAAGAACGAAGTGCTCAACTAGGCATGACTCCTGCCATGACGCAACCGACGCCGGCCGCCCCGCCCCGCCGCGGACGCGGCCGGCACCACATCCTTGTCGGGTGGAGCTTCATCCTCCCGAACTTCGTCGGCTTCGCCCTGTTCACGCTCGTGCCGATGCTGGCCGCGTTCGCGCTGGCCTTCCTCGAATGGGACTCCTACGGCAGCCCGGAATGGGCCGGCCTGGACAACTTCACCCGGCTGCTCGGCGACGAGAACTTCCACGTCGCGCTCCGCAACACACTCTTCTACGCGGCGGGCCACATCCCGCTGACGCTCGTCGCCGCGCTCGGCCTGGCCCTCGTGCTCAACCGGAAGATCCGCGGCGTGCAGTTCTTCCGCACGGCGGCGTTCTTCCCCTACATCACCTCGCTCGTCGCCGTCGCGGTCGTGTGGAACATGCTGTTCAACCCGACGGCGGGACCCGTCAACCAGGTCCTCGAGGCGCTCGGCCTGACCGACCCGCCCCGGTGGGTGGCCAGCACGGACTGGGCCATGCCCGCGGTGATCGTCACCAGCGTGTGGCGCGACATGGGCTACTACATGGTGCTCTACCTGGCGGGACTGCAGACGATCCCGCGCGAGTACTACGAGGCGGCCAGGGTCGACGGCGCCTCGGCCTGGCAGCGGTTCTGGAGCGTCACGCTGCCGTGCCTGCGGCCCACGACGTTCTTCGTCCTGGTCATGCTGACGATCCAGAGCTTCAAGGTCCTGGACCTGATCCTCGTCATGACCGACGGCGGGCCGGGACGCAGCACGCTGGTGCTGGCCCAGCTCATCTTCCGCGAGGGCATCAGGGAGGGCCAGTTCGGCTACTCCTCGGCCATCGCCCTGGTGCTGTTCGTCATCGTGCTGACGGTGACCGTCGTCCAGTTCCGCATCAACGAGCGCAGGAGCGCCACATGACCGCGCCGCCCCGGAGCCGGAGCCTGGCCCGCAGCGTGCTCGCCTACACCGGGCTGATCGTGGTGACGGCGCTGGTGCTGGTGCCGTTCGCGTGGATGGTGTCCTCGTCGCTGAAACAGGACAACGAGGTCTTCGCGGTGCCGATCCAGTGGATCCCGGACGAACTGCGCTGGTCGAACTTCGCCGAGATCTGGGAACGCATCCCGCTGCTCACCTACCTGGGCAACTCGGCGTTCCTGTCCGTCACGGTCACCTGCCTGCAGGTGCTGACCGGCAGCTTCGCCGCCTACGGCTTCTCCAAGGTGCGCTTCCCCGGCAGGGACGCGCTGTTCCTCGCCTACATCGGGACGATCGCGGTGCCGTGGCAGGCGTACATGGTGCCGCAGTACATCATGATGCAGAAGGCCGAGCTGACGGACACGTACTGGTCGATCATCCTGCTGCAGGCGTTCGGCGCGTTCGGCGTGTTCCTCATGCGCCAGTACTACATGTCGATCCCCGACGACCTGTGCGAGGCCGCGCGGATCGACGGGCTCAGCGAGTACGGCATCTACCGGCGCATCATGCTGCCGCTGTCCAAGCCGGCGCTGGCGAGCCTGGCCCTGCTCACCTTCGTCAACACCTGGAACGACTACATGGGACCGTTCATCTACCTGACGAGCAACGAGCTGTGGACCGTCCAGCTCGGCCTGCGCTCGTTCGTCGGCCAGTACGATGCCGAATACGCGATGATCATGACCGGCGCCGTGCTGTCGGTGCTGCCCATCCTGGTCATCTTCCTGTTCGGGCAGCGCTACTTCATCCAGGGCATCGCGACGAGCGGACTCAAGGGATGAGCGGCCACGGGGAGGGCGGGGCCGTCCGCCGGCTGCTGCGCCCGGCCCGCCAGGAGACCTACGAGCAGGTGTTCGCCACCGTCTACGTCGCACTGATGACGAACGTCCTGCTCGCCATCGCCTGCGCCCCGCTCCTGGCGGCGCTGGCGATCGTACGGGACCCGCTGGCGTCCTGGCCGTTCTTCGCGGTGCTGTCCCTGCCGTGCGGGCCGGCGCTGGCGGGGGCGTTCGGCTGCTTCGAGGCACTGAACCGCGGCTCCACGAGCGTGCTGCGCGCGTTCTGGGGCGCCTATCGGCGGGCCGCCCCGCGCGCCCTGGCCGTCTGGGCGGCGGGCGCGGCGGTCGTGAGCGTGCTGGCGGTGGACGCGGTGACCGTCGCCCGGACGGCGTGGGGGCCGGCGCTCGTGCCGTTCTTCTGCACGGCGGCGGCGCTGGTCATGTCGCTGACGTTCGCCCTCCTGACCTCGATCGACGAGCGGCCGCGAACGCCGGCCGTCCTCTTCCTGGTGGCCCGTCGCTGGTACCTGTCCGCGGCCGTCCTCGTCGTGCTCGGCTTGGTCGTGGCCGTCATCCTGGTCAAGCCCGTGCTCGGCCTGCTCGTCCTGGCCTCGCCCCTGCTGTACGCGGCCTGGGCCACCACCCGGTTCGTCGTCGCACCGGCTACGACGTCACCCTGAACGTGGCGTCGGCCCGGCCCTGCGTGTCGGTGATCGGGTCGAGCCGGAGCAGGTAACCGGAGTGCCGGATGTGGCGGTCGGGATGGCTGTAGGACTGGAACGACGTCCACGACGAGCCGGCCAGCCCCGCGACCTGGCGGAACGTGGCGTCGCCGGCGAACGTCGCGGTGCCGTCGTCGGGCGCCAGCACGAAGTCGAAGCCGTAGTGCCGCAGGTAGTAGCCCGGGAAGTTCACCGACGCGAACGACACGTGGCCGGACGCGCTCGCCAGGCCGGGCACCAGCCGGAACTGGGCGTCCTGGGCCGGGCTGACGTTCGCGTCGATGCGCACGTCGAGGTTCACGTGGCGGACGTAGCGGTCCTGGAAGTTGTAGGACTGGATGCGGTTGACCGGCACCGTGCCGCCCCAGCGGCCGAGCACGCGGCCCTCCTCGGCGGCGGTCAGGTTGAGGATGGAGCCGTGGCGCTTGCGGCTGGCGCCCATGCCGTAGTCGGAGCGCGTACGGAAGTTCTGCGTGCTGCCCAGGTTGGCCGAGGTGATCGGCATGTAACCGCGGCCGGTGGCGAACTGGTCCAGCCACAGCGCCCACTCGTCGCGGTCGTTGAACCGGGCCCACATCGGGCCCTCCACGACGTTGCCGCCGCCCGTGCCGTTGGAGATGCCCATGTGCGACAGGTTCCCGAGCGTCGTCCAGGAGCCGAGGATCGCGTTGGCGGCCTCGATCGTGATGTGGCCGTCGGCCGAGGCCCGGTAGTAGCGGTAGCCGCCGACGCCGGTGGGCACGTCGATGATCTGCGTGTCGATGAGGCCTTGGCCGCCGCCGCGTTCGATGTAGAGCTGGGGCGCGGTGAAGGTGCGGAAGTCGCTCGTGCGGACGTACCAGATGCGGTGTTTCGTCACGCCGTTGCGGGGCGAGTTCGTCGCCCAGTACAGCACGTAGTCGCCGGTCGCGGGGTTGTGGATGGCCTCGGGGGCCCAGGCGTTGCCGGCGCCGGAGATGCCGCCGGCGACGTTGATCAGCCACGGGGCCGACCAGGTGACCAGGTCGCGCGACTCCCAGACGACGAGCGAGGTGCTGCCCCGGTTCGCGGCGTCGCCCCACGACGTGCCGCCGGCGATGCGCAGGTCCGTCGCGACGATCCAGTACCGGTCGCCGGCGGGGGAGCGGACGAGGGCGGGGTCGCGTACGCCGCGCGTGCCGACCGTGGAGCGCAGGACGAGCTGGCCGTTGTTCAGGTCGGTCCAGCGCAGCCCGTCGTCGCTGTGGGCGAGGTAGATCTGCTCGCCGTTCGCCGACTCCCCGGTGAAGTGCGCCATCAGGTATCCGGTGAACGGCTCGAGGGCGGCCGCCCGCTGCGGGGTGAGGGAGGTGAACAGCAGGCAGGCGGTGGCGAGCACCGCGCCCATCCGGGACCAGGCTCTCGACATGCGCGTCTCCTTCTCAGAGGGTGGGCACGACCGGGCGGATGGTGCCGTCCGCGTTGAACTCCATCCGGTCGATGGTGGTCTCCCGGTTGGTGCCGTCGCCGGCCGGGACGGCGAAGCGGTGGTAGGCGATGTGCCAGACGTCCGTGCCGGGCGCCCGGACCACGGAGTGGTGGCCGGTGCCCTTGACGCCCGCCTCGAGCCGCTTGCGCAGCACGACGCCGCGCGGCGTCCACGGGCCGAGCGGGCCGGCACCGGTGGCGTAGGCGACCCGGTAGTCCTCGCTGCGGGTGTCGTTCTCGGACCACATGAAGTAGTACGTGCCGTCGCGCTTGAACACGAACGGCGCCTCGTTGTAGCCGGCCGGCGTGATGACGCGGACCTGCGCCGGATCGTAGGACACCATGTCGGCGTTCAGCCGTACGACGCGGGCCACGCCCTGACCCCAGTAGAGGTAGGACCGCCCGTCGTCGTCGGTGAACACCATCGGGTCGATCGCCTGGCCGCCGGCGACCCGGCCCCCGGCGACCAGCGGCCGGCCGAGGGCGTCGCGGAAGGGGCCGGTGGGGGAGGCGGCCACCGCCACGCCGAGCTGCTTCGTGGTGTCGCCGGTGGCCCGGCCGCCGCTGAAGTAGAGGTAGTAGCGGCCGTCGCGGGTGGCGACCGCCGGGGCCCAGGCCGAGTCGTCCGCCCACGACACGTCCGGCCCGTGGTCGAGGATGACGCCGTGGTCGGTCCAGTTCACCAGGTCGGCCGAGGAGAAGGCCTTGTAGTAGGTGCCGCGCCAGCCCGCGTACCCGTCGGTCGTGGGGTACAGGTAGTAGCGGCCGTCGAAGGCGGCGAGGTGCGGGTCCGCGAACAGTCCGGGGATGACCGGCCCCTTGGCCGTCCTGGGCGCCCACGGCGCGGTGATCCGGAACGAGCTGCCGGCGCTGCGCTGGTCGGGGTCCAGCCACAGCGCGAAGTCGCGGTGCCGGACGCGGCGCTCCGGGTAGTTGTACGAGGCGAACGAGAGCGACCCGGCGGCTGAGCCGTCCGTGGCGCAGAACGTGGCGTCGGCCCGGAAGGCGGCGTCACCGGTGTTGACGTCGGTCCGCAGCCGCCAGTCCCGGTGCCGCAGGAACCGGCCGTCCCTGGCCTGGAACGACACGCAGTGCGGTGCGGCCAGGCCGTTCACGATCGTGAAGGTGGCGTCCAGTTTGGTCTGCGTCGTGGCGGCCGAGGTCACCGGGTCGAGCCGGCCGAGGAAATCGGCATGCCGCACGTAGCGGCCCGGATGGTCGACCGACTCCAGTGAGTGGGCGCCGGTCGGCGGCGCGGCGGCGTACGCGGGGGGCGGTGGGGTGCCGGTGTGGCTGCCGCTGTGGCTGCCGCTGTGGATGACCAGGAGCGCCAGCGCGGCCGCCATCCGCAACATCATGGAGACCTTCTTCCGGAAGGAATGGCTGTTAGCGTTAACATTTCAGGGCGGAGACATGTCGTTCACGACGGCGTGATGGAGCCCACAGAATAGCGCCGCTGCCGCCTGACAAACAGGTATTGACATCTTTGCTTAGAGTGTTGACACTCTGCGGAAACGTGCCGGAAATAGCTGGGCGATCGAATGTTAGCGCTAACAGGAAATTGCCGGAGGTGTCCGCCGTGGTCCTGCGCCGAACGATCCTCGCGATACTGACCGTTGTGCTGAGCTCGATCATCGTCGTGGAGCGGCCCGCGTCGGCGGCGGCGTACGCGGCCTACGTGATGGGGTACTTCAAGGAGTCGCCGAACCAGTCGGGGGACAGCTACGCCCTGCACCTGGCCGTCAGCTCCGACGGGCTCACCTGGATGCCGCTGAACCAGAACAACCCCGTCGCCACGCCGACCGCCGGCATGCAGGGGCTGCGGGACCCGTACATCCTGCGTGAACAGGACGGCACGTTCGTGGTCCTGGCCACCGACCTCAAAGGGCGCGTGTTCAACCTCGACAACCAGTACATCCACGTGTGGGACTCGGCGAACCTGACCGCTTTCAGCAATTACCGGCGGGTGCGCCTGCACGGCATGAACACGCACTCGTGGGCGCCGGAGGCGTTCTGGGTGCCGTCGCGCAACCAGTACGCCGTCATCTACTCGGCGCACAACGGCACCCGCGACGTGTTCATGGTCAACTACACCACCGACTTCGTCACGATGGGCACACCCCAGGTGTTCTTCGACCCGGGCTTCAACGTGCTCGACGGAGACGTGCTCGTGGACGGCGGCGCCTTCTACCTGTCCTACAAGAACCTCGCCGACGGCAACCTCTACGTGGCCCGCTCCACCACGGGCGCGCCGAACAGCTTCACCACCCTGACCGGCGGGCTGCGGCAGGGTGGCGCCATCGAGGCGCCCATCCTCGTCAGGTCGAACACGAGCGGCACGTACTGGCCGTGGGGCGACTCGTTCTCGCCGGCCAACGCCGTCTTCTACGCCTGGCAGTCGGCCAACGTCAACGGCAACGCCTGGTCGCCGCTCGGCCAGCGCGCCTACACCCCGCCCATCAACGCCAAGCACGCCACCATCACCCCGATCACCGAGGCCGAGCGGGCCGCGCTGGTCGGCCGGTGGGGCGCGCCGCAGTGGAACCGGCTCAAGTCGTACAACCTGCCCGACCGGTATGTGCGCCACGCGAACAACGTCGCACGGGTCGACCCCTTCCCGATGGACCCGACGGCCGACCAGCAGTGGCGGCTGGTGCCCGGACTGGCCGACGCGGCCGGAGTGTCGTTCGAGTCGGTGAACCTGCCCGGCAGGTACCTGCGGCACTCCGGCTTCGCGCTCAGGCTCGACCCGAACGACAACACCGCGACGTTCCGGGCCGACGCCACCTTCCACCGGACGGCGGGCCTGGCCGACGGCGCCTGGACGTCCTTCCGCTCCCACAACTACCCGGACCGCTACCTGCGGCACTCCGGCCACCTGCTCCGGATCGACCCGATCACCGACCCCCAGGGCCGCGCCGACGCCACATTCCAGATCACGTGGTAACACCCGGCCACCACAACCCACGACCGGGCTCGCACGCAACTCGGGCCCTTGCGACGGCCGGGCTGTCGCGTAGGCCGGCTTTTGTGCGGATCGGGCCTTTGCGCAGGCCAGGCTCTCGCAGCCGGGAGCTCTGGCACCGGCCGGGCCTCGCTTAGGCTGGTCCCTTGCGCAGGCCGGGCTTCGGCGCGAGGGGTCTCTCCGACACCCACGTTTCCGGTCACCTGATGACGCCCGGCCACCACACCCCTTCCACCTCACGGCCCGCGACCGGGCTCACGCGCCGGGTCTCGCGCAGGCCAGGCCCTCGCGTCGCGTCGGGCGGGCCCGACCCGGCCGCCGGGAGCCTCGCCGTGTGCGGTGGAGCGGACCGCGATGGTGAGCGGCGGGTCGGGGCGCCCGCCTGTCCGTGCGCCCGCCTGTCCGTGCGGCGCGGTTTTCGGGTTTGTCTGGGCGCGGGGGCGTGTTGCCTGGGTGAGTGTCCGGCGGGTGGACTGTGGTGGGAGGTGTGGTCGTTGGGTCGTGATGCCGCCCGCCGGGTCCTCGGGATGACGTCAGTTCAGCCGGATGTTCTGGAACTGGGCTGTGCCGTCGAAGACGTTGAGGCCGAAGTGGCCGCTCGCGTACTGGTCGTCGGTCGCGTCGATGACGGGCGTGGCCCCGCCGTCCAGGTAGACCTTGATGCTCGCCCCCTTGGCCACCACCTTCAGGTGGTACACCCGGCCGGCGACGACGGAGGTCTTGTACGTGGCGATGTCCCGGCCGGGCCGCCACAGTTTCACCACGCCGGCCCGGCTGTCGATGTTGGCCGTGTAGTGCCCCTTGGCCTGGGGATCGGCGCGGAAGGTGAGCGCCGCGGCGGTGCCGGAGACCAGCCGGACGTCGCCCTCGTACGTGAAGTCCGCCCCCGTGCGGTCACTGAGGTAGAACGCGTCGCCGCCCGCCGAGCCCTGCTTGCCGGCCGCGACGTCGGTCCACGAGCCGTTGACCACGCGCCACTGGCCGGGCAGGTTGTGCACCAGCGTCGGCTCGCCCATGCCCCACGCCGGGGCGAGTTCGTGGAGGTCGAGTGAGACCAGCCGGACACCGCCGCCCTCCGTGTACAGGGAGAGGCCCCTGGTGTCCGGACGCTGGTCGAAGGCGACGTTACTGGTGATCGAGGCCAGGCCGTCGTTGCCGAAGACCTCGAGCTGCGCCCGGTCCACCAGCATCCGGATCTTGACGCGGTCGCGTACCGGCTCCAGCGGGGCGCCCATCAGCGTGCGGGCGGCCGTGTCGTAGAGGACCTCGCTCCCCGCCGCGCCGCCCGGCCGCACGTCCAGCCGGAACCCGAACCGCTTGGCGGTCGCGCCCTTCAGGTCGAACTCGGCCTCGACCTCGTAGGTGTCCACGGACTGGGTGCGCAGCAGCGCCGCCGCCGAGGCGGGGGTCAGCCTGCGGTCGCGCCAGGAGGAGGTCCGGTAGCGCAGCTCGCCGATCTCCTCGATCGGCCGGCGGGTGAGGCGCGGGCCTGCGGGCGTCGTGCGCAGCCCGAGCTCCGCGGGGAAACTGGCGTTCCCGGTCCAGGTGGCGCCCTGGTTCCCGCCCATCCAGACCATCTGCACGACCCGGTCGTCCGGCATGTTGTTGAAGACCTGCCCGGCGTAGAAGGAGCCGCCGGCGTGGTTGCCGCCGTGGTCCATCCGCTGCGGTTGCCGCCAGTCGGTGGCGAACGTCGTGCCGTCGAAGTCGCCGACCACGTATTCGCCGCTCGCGTCGGTGAGCACCCACTTCCTGCGCTTTCCGTCGCCGTCCACCGCCAGTTCGAACAGGTCCGGGCACTCGAACAGCCAGTCCGCCGCGTACCTGCTGCGGTGGGTCCAGTCGAGCAGGTTCGGTGAGGTGTAGACGTTGACGCCGTTGCCGCCCTCGTCGGACCAGACCACCATCACCCACCGCCTGGTGGGGGCGTGCCACAGCACCTTGGGGTCGCGGCTGGTGCCCGGCATGGTGACGACCTTGCGCCCGCCGTCGTAGGACTGGAAGGTACGGCCCGCGTCGAGGCTGTAGAAGACGGAGACGCCGTTGGTGCCGGAGAAGACGACGAGCGGGTCCTCGGTGCCCGTACGCAGGCCCGAGGTGTTGCCCGAGTCGACGACGCCCGCTCCCGACCACAGGTCGCCGGGGTGCACGCCGGGTTCGAGCGCGATGGGCTTCTGCGTCCAGTGGACCAGGTCGGTGCTGGTGGCGTGCCCCCAGTGCATGGTGTCCCAGCCGAGCCCGTGCGGGTTGTGCTGGTAGAAGAAGTGATAGGTGCCCTTATAGTGGAGGAGCCCGTTGGGGTCGTTCATCCAGCCGCCCTGAGAGCTGAAGTGGAACTGACCCCGGTACGGCTCGCTGTACGTCGTCGGCTGATAGGGGAACTCGGGGTAGTCGGCGGCGTCGCCGGCGTGGCCGGGCGTGGCGGACGAGAACGCGACCAGTCCGGTGATCGAGACCAGCGCGGTTAAGCATCGAGTGAGCCGTTTCATGAGGTCAGGGCCCTCCATCTCGAATGATCACGGATGTCAACGTTGACATAAGTCAACGTTGACATCGGCCTGCTGCGATCATGAGATATCGTCCGCGAAACGTCAATGCCCCGCCGCCGTAACGCGGGGGGCACCGACGCGGCGGTTTCAGGCGCGCGGCTGGGCCGACATCCTGGCGCGGGCCTCCATCTCGCGCAGCCCCTCCTCGGCCGACCGCTCGATGTGCGCGAACGCCCAGCGCAGGAGCGGCGGGGCCATCAGCGAGGTGACCACGGCGACCAGGATGATGATGGTGTAGGCGGCGGTGTTGAGCACCCCGATGCGCAGCCCGACCATGGCCACGATCACCTCGATGACACCGCGGCCGTTCATCCCCGCGCCGAGGGCCAGGGCCTCCCAGTGGGTGAGCCGGCTGGCCCGCGCGCCGACGTAGGCGCCGATGAACTTGCCGGCGATGGCCACGGCCAGCACGATCAGCGCGGCGCCGAGCACGCGTGGGTCGGCCAGCGCCGTGAGGTCCATCCGCAGCCCCGCCGTGGCGAAGAAGATCGGCGCGAGGACCCACAGGACGATCACCCGCAGCACGCTCTCCGCGCTCGGCGGGACCTTTCCCGACGCGCGGAGGACCATGCCGGCGACGAAGGCGCCGAAGACCGGCTCCAGGCCCATGGCGTGCGTGGCCGTGGCCGTGAGCAGGATGATCGCGACGACGGCCGCCAGCCCGGCGCCGGGCTCGCCCGAGCGGGCGGCCCAGCCGAGCGGTCCCCCCGCCAGTCGCCGGCCGAGGAGGACGGCGATGGCCACGGTGATCACGAGGTAGAGGAGCGACAGGACGGCGTGGCCCGCGCGGGCCCCCTGGGTGGCCATGGCGGAGACGACGGAGAGCATCAGCCAGCCGAAGATGTCGTCGATGATCCCCGCGGTGAGCGTGAGCTGGCCGATGTTGCGGTGCAGCAGGTTCATGTCGATCAGCGTCTTGGCGATGACCGGGATCGCGCTGACGCACATCGCCACGCCGAGGAACAGCGCGAAGACGACGGGCTGGGCCGCCGGCCCCCGCAGGGAGGCGGGCAGCAGGAACCCGATGGCCACGCCCAGGCCGAGAGGGATGATCAGCCCGGCCAGGCTGACGTAGGCCGCGGCGGCCTTCCTGCGGCGTACCAGCCCGAGGTCCATCTGCATGCCGGTGAGCCCCACCAGCAGCAACACCCCGACCTGCGCGAACGCGTCGAGCAGGTGGAACTGCGCGGGGTCGCGGGGCAGCAGCCACGCGGAGACCTGCGGGAAGGTGTGGCCGAGCAGCGAAGGACCGAGCAGGACGCCGACCAGCAGCTCGCCCACCACGGCCGGCAGGCCCAGGCGCGCCGCCAGCCGGCCGAGACAGAGGGCGAGCGTGAGCAGCAGGCTCACCTGAAGCAGGAACAGCAGCAACTGGCCCGCGGTCAGGGTCGCGACGGGGGTCATGAGGGGCCTTCGAACGTGAGGGCGCAGTAGGCGCTGACGTTTCCGGCGAGGGCGTAGCAGTCGCTGGCGATCGCGACCATCTTGTCGGGATAGTCGGGATCCGCGGTGTCGAGCAGGACGCCGAGCGTGGTCCCGCTGTGGGCGTTGACCACGCCGAGCCCGCCGTGGGCCGCGCAGATGTCCAGCATCGGGGCCAGCGTGCGCTTCGGCTGCAGCACCTGGTTCATGATCGCGCTGCGGGTCGCCACCTCGCCGACCGCGGCCACGTCCCCGGCGCGCACGGCGGCGCCGAGCCGGTCGAGGAGCCGGGCGTATTCGCGCTTGTCCGCGGGGGAGAAGGGTTTCGGGATGCGGTTGAAGGCGATGGTGTCCACCTGGCCGCCCTCGTCGATGGCGATCACCGTGAGCTGGGGGAGGGTGCCGAGGTAGGCGCGCAGCCGTACCGTCCGGTGGTGGTAGGCGACGACGCCCGGATAGAGCACGCCGTCCGTGGGCTCGATCCGGCGCAGCATCTCCTCGATCCGCCGGCACGGCAGGTCGGCGCGCAGCGCGTTCGACACCGCCCGCGCCGTGGCGACCAGATCCGCCGACGAGCTGGCCATGCCCTTGCCCTCGGGCAGCCCGCTCTCCAGCGTGAGCACGCCGCCGGTGTCGGCTCCGGTCGCGTCGATGATCATCTCGGTGAGCCGCAGCGCCTTGGTCTTGTGGGCGGGCTCCACCCGCAGCTCCCGCGAGTACGGGTCGCTGCGGAACGTGGCCATGCTCCACCGGGCGATGGGCAGCGTCACGAGGAAGTCCCCGTCCGGCTCCGGCACGGTTCCCTGCAGCAGCTCGCCGAAGGTGCCGAAGGCCGTGCCGACCCCGACCACTCCTCGGTACGACCTGTGCGGCCGCGTCTGTTCGGCGGTCTTCATGGTGTCACCCCCACGCCGGTACGGCTGTCAGCACGATCGCGGCGGCGTCGGCCGCCCTGGTCCGGATGAAGTACGGGCCGCCCTCCGCCAGCTCGTGGACCGTCACCTCGGGTGACAGCAGAGACCAGCGGTCGACCGGCTGGGGATCGTCGGCGGACACGACCACGTCGAGGGCCGCCGCCAGCCGATGGGCCCCGGGGTCGCGTTGCGCCTCGATCAGGTAGCGGCCCGCGGCCCGGACGTCGTGCCGGTAGGCCGCGCCGACCAGCGCCAGCCGCTCCGGCTTGAGCCCGTCGAGCTCCACGTACGCGCCCTGTTCCCGGAGCCGCTCGATGAGCTCGCGCTCCGCCAGCCCGGACACCTGGGCGATCTCGGCTTCCAGCCGCTCGACCGGCCCCAGCGGGCAGGCGCCGGCGAACACCCGGGCCACCTCGCGCCCGCTCTCCTCCAGCAGCCTGGCGGTCTCCACGGCCGGCGCGGCCCCGGCGCCGTGACCCCAGAGCAGGACGGGCATGATGGGCAGCTTCATGATCTCGTCGTGGACGCGCCTGGCGACGTCGCCGACCCCGGCCAGCGGGGAGCCGAAGTCGTGGCCGGGCAACTCGGCCGCGTACACCGCGATGCCGCGGGGTTGGAGCTCCCGGGCGAGCCGCTGGAAGTTGACCGCGTTGCCTCCCGCGTACGGGAAGCAGACCAGGGTCGCGACCGGCTCGCGCGCGCCGGTGGACAGCGGCTGCAGCAGCTCGTCGCGCGAGCCGCGGGTCATGGACGCCGCCAGGTCGCGCAGCCGGGGCGAGCGGCTGAGCTGCTTCAGCGAGATCTGCCGGTCGAGCCGCACCACCAGGCGGACGGCGGCGAGCGAGGTGCCGCCGAGCTCGAAGAAGTCGTCGTCGCGGCCGATCCGCTCCAGCGGCACGTTGAGCACCTCGGCCCACGCGGTCGCGATGCGGTGCTCGGTGCCGGTGGCCGGGGCGATGTACGCGCCGCCGGCGTGGCCGATCGTCGCCGCCAGCAGGCGCAGGGGCTTCTTGTCCACCTTGCCGTTTTCCGACATGGGCAGGGCGTCCAGCCGGTGGAAGTACGTCGGCACCATGTAGTCGGGCAGGGACGCGGCCAGGGCGTCGCGCAGCGTCTGGGGCCGGACGGACTCCGGGGCGCCGTAGAAGGCCACGAGGCGGGAGGTCTCGTCGACGACCACCGCGGCGCCGCGCACGCCCGCGATCGTGAGCAGCCGGTTCTCGATCTCGCCGATCTCGATGCGGAACCCGCGGACCTTGACCTGCTCGTCCAGCCGGCCGAGGAACTCGATCGTGCCCTCCGGCAGCCAGCGGCCGAAGTCGCCGGTCCGGTACATGCGGGTGCCCGGCCGGTACGGGTCGGCGACGAAGGCGTGCTTCGTACGCTCGGCGTCGTTGATGTACCCCCGGCCCACGCTCACCCCGGAGAAGGCGATCTCACCCGGCGAGCCGAGCGGCACCAGGCGCAGCCGGTCGTCCAGGATCGAGACGCACACGTTGCGCAGCGGCCGGCCGACGCTCACGAAGTCACGCGCGGGCGGGCCGTCCAGCACCGCGTGCATCGTGTCGTCGGACACCTCCGTCGCGCCGTAGGCGTTGACCAGCCTGATACGGGGATAGCGGGCGAACCAGCGCCGCACCAGCTCCAGTTTCAGCGCCTCGCCGGTCACCGAGACCGAGCGCACGGCGCCCAGGTCACGGTGCTCACCGGACAGCAGCACGTCCAGATAGGACGGGACCACCTGCAGGACGTGCACGTCGGCGGTCTCGGCCAGGAACCGGGAGACGTCGAGCTGGTCGTCGGTGTCGACGATGCGCACCGATCCGCCGGCCAGGAGCGGCGCGGCGAGCTGCCACAGCGAGATGTCGAAGCACTGCGAGGCGGTCTGGGCGACGACGTCGCCCTCGCCCAGCTCCATGTCCTCGATCTTGGCGTGGAGGTGGTTGATCAGCCCGGCGTGCTCGCACATCGCGCCCTTCGGCTCACCCGTCGAGCCCGAGGTGAAGTAGATGTAGGCGAGCTGGGCGGGCTTGAGCACGATGCCCGGGGCCGCCGTCGAGTACGGCGCGGCGAACACCTTGTCCAGCTCGATCGACGCGCGGCCACGCGCCGCCCCGTGCGGGGACCCCTCCTGTGACACCACGAGCCGGCACTCGCTCCTGGCGAGCTGCTTCGCGACCCGCTCGGCCGGGAAGTCGGGGCGGATCGGCAGGTAGACGCAGCCCGCCTTGAGCACGCCGAGCAGCGCGGCCACCCACTCGGGGGTGCGCTCCATCGCCACGGCGACCACGTCCTCGGCGTGCGCGCCGTGGTCGAGCAGGGCGTGGGCCACCTGATTGGCGCGGCGGTCCAGCTCCTCGTAGCTCCAGCGGCGGTCGTGGTGGGCGACGGCGAGCCTGCGGGGCGCGAGGCGTACCCGCTCCTCGAATGCCTCGACGAACAGCCGCGCGGGCGCGGGCTCGGTCCGGCCGGCCAGGCCGTAGAGCTGGAAGCGCACCTCGTGCTCGGAGAGCAGGCTCTGCCCGTCGTGGTCCTGCCCGGCGTCGGCGACGAGCAGTCGCAGCGCGGTGATGTAGTAGCCCGCCAGCCGCTCGGCGTAGTCGCCGTCGAGGACATCGAGGCGGTGGCGCAACCGCATGAGCACCCGCTCTCCCCGGCCGGAGAAGCAGACCTGCAGCGGGATCTCGTCGGCCGGCTCGGCAGGCCGGCCGCCGTCCATCCCCGACAGGTCGAGCAGCGACTCGTACGGCCCTCCGCCGCCCGGCCCGTCCTCCTGGCGCTCCCGAGCGGCGAGGCCGACCAGGTCGTGCCACGTTCCGTCCGGGATCGGCAGCCGGTACGTCCGAACGGACGCGTCGGCACGGTAACCGGTGATCACCTCGGGCTCGCGGGTGATCGTGCTCAGGACCTTGAGGTGCACGGCGAGCAGCACGGTCTTGACGTCGACGTCGTGGCCGCGGGCCCAGCGCCGCACGCGCGCCGCCAGCCCGTCCGGCCACCACGACTGTCGAAGGCCCATGGATGTGTCGGTGTGCGGGGACGTCCAGCGCGGAATGCGGCCCGCGGTCTCTGCGTCATTCACGGAGCAAGCGTCGGCACGGCGCTTATCGCTGAGCTGTCCGCCCGCTATCACGGCCGCCGCCGTCGCGGAGGGCGTGAGACAGCCCCCGGAGAGGCACGCGATACCGCGGCGATCCAGCGTGACCGCATGACGACGACCCAGACCAGGCACTTCGTCCACCATCACGCGCTGTCGGTGGACGAGGCGGCCGATGCGATCGCGCTGGCCCATGCGTGCCGGCGGCGGTACGAGTCTCCCGGCGACCCGAGCTTTCTCGCCGACGCCGGCTACATCGCCCAGGACCTGCCGGACGGCGTACGGAGGCTGGCGAACACGGCCAGGCTGGACGACCGAAAGCACGCCGTCCTCTTCTCCGGTGGACTGGTGAACGACGAGGCCATCGAGCCCACCCCCTGGCACTGGCGCGACGCCGACACGCCGGGCTCCCGCGTGTACGGGTTCCTGCTCGTCCTGTACGGGGCCCTGTTCGGCGACATGATCGGCTGGGCCACGCAGCAGGACGGCCGGGTCGTGACCGACGTGGTGCCGACCCCGGGCCAGGAGGACGGCCTGGTGAGCTCGTGCAGCAAGCGGGAGCTGAGCTGGCACACGGAGGACGCGTTCTCGCCGTACCGGGCCGACTACGTGGGCCTGTACTGCCTGCGCTCGCCCACGAGCACGGCCACCACCGTCTCCTATGTTGACATGTCGGAAGTGCCGGATGACATCGCCGAGCTCCTCGCCGACGACCGGTTCACCCTGCTGCCCGACCTGTCCCACGACCCGGACAACAACAGCGACAAACAGCACTACGCCTCCGCCGAGGCGTTCGACCGGCTCGAGGGGCTGCGGGTGGACCCGCCCCGCGTGCCCATCCTGTCCGGGAACCTCGACGCGCCCGTCCTGCGCATCGACCGCGACTTCGTCCTGCCCGCCGCCGACGACGCCGACTCGGCCCGCGCGCTGGCCTGGATCACCCGCCATCTCGACGGCAACCTCTACGAGATCCCGCTGAGCCCGGGTGACGCCTGCCTGATCGACAACAACAACTCCGTCCACGGCCGGCGCCCGTTCCAGCCCCGCTACGACGGCAAGGACCGCTGGCTGAAGCGGGTCAACGTGGTGACCGACCTGCGGCGGACCCGGCCGGGACGGGCCACCGCCCACGACCGGGTGATCGGCTGATCCCGATGGCCATCGGAGAGATCGCGCCGGCGCTGCTGGAGGACTGGCTGCGCGACCGCTACTTCCAGGCGCGCCTCGACATCTCCTGCTCGGGGGTGGAGACGTACTCGCTCGGCGAGGTACGGGCCATGCTCGGGCTCGGCTGGGAGGAGCTCGACCTGATCGACTTCCGCGACAGCCCCAGCCTGGGCAGCCAGGAGCTCCGGGAGGCCGTGGCGGCGCGCTTCGCCCCGGGCCACGCCGGGAAGGTGATGGTGACCAGCGGCTCCAGCGAGGCCATCTTCCTGTCGATGACCGCGCTCATCCGGCCCGGCGACGAGATCGTCGTGATGCGGCCGGTCTACCAGTCGCTGGTCTCCATCGCCGAGGCCCTCGGCGCCCGGCTCAAGGTCTGGGAACTGCCCGGCTCCTTCGTCCCCGACCTCGGACCGCTGCGCGGGCTGCTCACCCCCCGGACCCGCGCGATCGTGGTCAACTTCCCGCACAATCCCACCGGGACCACGCTCACCCCCGGGCAGTACCAGGACCTGCTGGAGCTGGTGTCGGAGCACGGCTGCCACCTGTTCTGGGACGGCGCGTTCGCGGAGCTGGTCTACGACGAGCCGCCCCTGCCCGACCCGGCCGGCGTCCTCGGCAGGTGCGTCTCCTTCGGCACCCTGTCCAAGGCGTACGGGCTGCCGGGCCTGCGGGTCGGCTGGTGCTTCGCCCCCAGGGAGCTGCTGGCCGAGATGGTCCGCGTACGCGACTACCTCACCCTCAACCTCTCCCCCCTCAACGACGCGATAGCCGCCGCCGTGCTGCGCGACGCCGGCCGCTTCCTCACGCCGCGCATGGAACAGGCGCGGCAAGGACGCGATCTGCTGCTCCAGTGGGCGCGGGAACACGCCGATCTGGTTTCGCTGCCCGTGCCACGGGGAGGAGTAAGCGCGTTTCCTCGGCTGAAGAGCCTCGCCGACGTCACGGACCTGTGCACCCGGCTGGCCCGCGACCACGGTGTGCTGGTCGTGCCGGGCCGATGCTTCGGCCACGCCGACCGGATACGCGTCGGCTTCGGCGGCTCCCTCGGGCAGTTGAAGGAGGGGCTCTGGCTGCTGGCCGCGCAGGCGCGCCGCGCGAAAGGGGCATCCGATGGGGTCTGAGGGGTCCGACACGGCGCTGCTGTCCCTGCTGCGCCGCAGCTCCTTCTGGCTCTGGTCACTGACCGCCCAGCTCGCCCGATCACCGGTGCTCATGGCCGCGCTGGCGTTCACCGGGCTGACGGCGAGCACCGTGGACTCGGCGAAGACCGGCGGCGTGCTCGTCAGCAGTTTCATGCTCTCCCAGGTCGTGTTCGCCGGACCGGTCGGCCGGCTGCTGGACCGCGGCGGCGGCGCCGGTGCCGGTGCCGCCGCCGCCTTCGCCGCGGTCGGCGCCGCCATGCTCGTCGTGCTCGGCCTCGCCGGCGCCGCCGGCGCCGGCCTGCCCCTCCTCGCGGTGCTCTGCGCCCTGTCCGGGGCGCTGCTGGCCGGGCTTCCCGGCGCGGTCCGCCACCGCCTCAGCTCGGCGGTCCCGTCCGGCCTGCTCGAACGCGCGCTGTCCATCGACGCGACCATGGTGGAGATGACCGTGGCCGCCGCGCCCCTGGTGGTCGCCGCCGCCCTCCTGCTGGGCCCCTCGGCCGGGGTCCACGCGATGGCCGTCGCCGCGGCGGCGTCGGCCGTCCTGCTCTTCCTCAACCGCGCCGACATCGGGAACCCGCAGGAGAGCACACCGGCGGGCGGGCCCGGCGGCACCGGCCTGTGGACCCTGCCCACGATCGCCTGGTTCACCGTCAGCTTCGCCTTCGGCCAGGCCCTCGGCACCATCGAGACCGCCGCGCTGGCGCTCGCCCAGCAGCTCAGGGCCGGGCCGCTCGGCGCGGGCGGGATCATCGCCACGCTGGCCGTCAGCGGCGCGGCGGCCGGGCTGGCCTACGCCGGGCTGGCCCGGCGCCTCAAAGGCGGCTCCGCCGCCCGCGCCGCGCCGCTGCTCGTCGTCGTCGCCGTGATGATCGTCGTGGCCAGCCTGGCGACCGACTGGATCGTGCTGCTGGGCGCGGTCGTGCTGGTGGGCGTGGCGACCGCCCCGCTGAACGCCATCCGCTCCTTCGCCCTGGAGTCGCTGCTGCCGGCCGGCCGCCGCCAGGAGGGCTTCAGCTGGCTCTACACCTTCAACGGCCTGGGGTTCGCGGTCGGCGGCGTGCTGCTCGCCGCCTTCCCCGTACGCGTCGCCCTGGCCCTGCCCATGCTCAGCGCCCTGGCCGCGCTCGTCCTGCTGCTCGCGCAGAGAGGTGCCTCCCGTGCCGCTGCTCCACACCCGTGACATCGACCCCGCCGCCCTCCACGACCTGGTGCACGATCTGGTCCTCGAACACGGCGCCGTACGCCTGCGCGGCCTCGACGCCGGCACGGCCGGGCAGGCCGCGACCGCCGCCGCCCTGGTCGCGCCGCGGCTCATCGAGGAGCGCGAGGGCTTCGCGCCCCGCGACAGGCTCGGCGGGAGCCTCTACTCCTCCGCCAAGTGGCCCCCCGACCAGCCGATGTGCATGCACCACGAGCTGAGCTACACGACCGCGCCGCCGAGGCTCATGATCCAGATCTGCCTTCGCGCGCCATCATCCGGCGGCGCGACCGCGCTGGCGGACTCCCGCGCGGTCCTGGCCGCCCTGCCCGCCGGGCTGGTGGACCGCTTCGCCCGCACCGGCTGGTGCCTGACCCGCCACTACAACGAGCTCGTCGGGCTCACCTGGCAGGAGGCGTTCGGGACCGAGGACCGCGCCCTGGTGGAGTCGTACTGCCGCGCCCACCGGATCGAGACCCGCTGGGAGGACGACGGCGGCCTGCGGACCCGCCAGTCCAGGCCCGCGATCGTCCGCCATCCGCTCACCGGCGACCCGTGCTGGTTCAACCAGGTCGCCTTCCTCAACGGCTGGACCATGGATCCCGAGGTGCGCGACTATCTGCTCATGGTCTTCGGGCCGGGCGGGCTGCCCTTCGACACCTGCTTCGGCGACGGGGAGCCCATCGGCGCGGACGTGGTCGGGCTGATCAACGAGACGTACGACCGGCACACCGTACGGGAGCCCTGGCAGGACGGGGACGTGCTGGTCATCGACAACATCCTGACCGCGCACAGCCGCGAGCCCTACGAAGGCCCCCGCGAGGTGGTCGTGGCCCTGGCGGACCCGATCGATCAGAGCGGCGCGCCGACCGTCCTGCCGGGGTCGGCGAGCACGGCCTCCAGGACCGCCAGGTAGTCGTCCTTGATCCGCACGGCGGCGGCCTCGTCGAGGACGGCGTCGCGATACTCCACCCGGCCCGCCACGCCGTCCCGCCGCTCGATGAAGATGAGCGACAGGTCGAGCCTGGCCGTCCCGGTGGGCACGTCCTCGACCGGTCCCACCGTGACGCCGGGCCAGCGGACCTCGTGCGACGCCTCGCGCTGCACCGCGAACAGCACCCTGAACAGGTTCTTCCGGCCCGCCCGCAGCCTCTCCACGACGCGCTCGATCGGCACGTCCTGGTGCTCGAAGGCGGCCAGCGCGCTCGCGCGCACCCGGTCGACCAGCGCGCCGAACGTCAGATCGCCCTCGACCCGGGTACGGAGCGCGGCCGTCACGATGAACATGCCGATCACCTCCTCGGCCTCGGGCAGCGTCCGCCCGGCCAAGGGGGTGACCACCGCCACGTCCCGCGCGCCGGTCCAGCGGTGCAGCCAGGCGACGTAGGCGGCGAGCAACACCATGAACGTGCTCGCCCGATGGCGCCGGCCGAGCGCTCTGGCCCCGTCGAACAGCCGGGCGGGCAGCCGGAACTCGTGGACGCCCCCGTCGTAGCCGGGCCGCGGCCGGTCCGGCGGATCGGTGGGCAGCCGCAGCGGCTCCAGGCCGGACAGCCGTTCGGCCCAGTGCTCCAGGCCGTCCTGGAAGGCCGGTTCGGCCTGCGCCCGGGTGAGCCGGACGCTGAGGTCGGCGAAGCGCGGGGCCGGGACCGGCGGTCGCGGCCGGCCGTGCCGCAGGCTCTCGTAGACGGCGGCGAGGTCGTGCAGCAGCAGCTCCAGGGAGCGGACGTCGATGATCAGATGGTGCACGTTGCAGACGAGCAGATGGTCGTCGTCGGCGAAGCGGATGAGCAGGAAGCGCAGCAGCGGCCCCGCCGCGACGTCGAAGGGGCGGCGGGCCAGCGCCAGCGCCAGCCGGCGGGCCTCGTCCACGGCCCCGGGCCGTCCGCTCAGATCGGCCTCGCGCCACTCCGGCGGCCCAGACGCGACCTGCGTCGGCTCCCCGTCGATCGCGGGGTAGGCGCACGCCAGCACCTCGTGCCGGCGCGTCACCTCCTCCATCGCCGCGCGCAGCGTCGCGGGGTCCAGCGGCCCGCGCAGCCGGCACTGCCACGGAGAGTTGTTGACCGGGCTGCCGGGCAGCAGCCGGCTCAGCAGCCACAGCCCCTGCTGGGCGGGGGAGGCGGGCGCGGGGCGCGTGGCCGGCTCCACCCGGCCGGGCGCGTGGCGGGGGAGGGTCTCGATGAGCGCGGCCAGCCCGCGGACCGTGCGCTCCTCGAACAGGTGGCGCGGCGTCACGCGTACGTGGTGGCGCGCCAGGATCCGGCCCACCATCCGGCTGCCCAGCAACGAGTCGCCGCCGAGCTCCAGGAAGTCGTCGGTGACCCCGACGGCGTCGAGACCGAGGAGCTCGGCCCACAGCTCGCACAGCTCCTTCTCCAGCGGGCTGCCGGCCGGCACGAACTCCGCCGGCAACTCCCGGCGGTCGGCTGGCGGCGCGGGCAGCGCGGCCTTGTCCACCTTCCGGTGCACGGTCAGCGGCAGCGCGTCGAGCCGGACGAACGCCGACGGGACCAGGGCGGCGGGCAGCCGGTCGCCGAGGAAACGCCGCAGCCCGGCGGGGGTCACCGAGCCGGGGGCCGCCACGACGTAGCCGACCAGGCGCCGCTGCCCGGGAACGTCCTCCCTGGCCACGGCCACGGCCTGGCGGACCGCCGGGTGCCGGACGAGCGCCGCCTCGACCTCGCCCGGTTCGATCCGATGACCGCGGATCTTGATCTGGCCGTCCACCCGGCCGAGGAAGCGCAACTGGCCGTCGGGGAGCTCCTCCACCAGGTCGCCGGTCCGGTACAGCAGCGCGCCGGGCAGGCCGGAGAAGGGGTCGGGAACGAACCGCTCCGCGGTCAGGCCGGGCCGCCCCAGGTAGCCCCGGGCCAGCGAGCCGCCACCCACGTACAGCTCTCCCGGCCGGCCCGGCGGCACCGGCTCCATCCGCTCGTCGGTCACGTACAGCCGGGTGTTGAGGATCGCCCGGCCGATGGGCGGCGTCGCGTACGCGTGCCCGTCCCCGGCGGGGACCGTGCAGTACGTGGCCGTCGCCGTCGTCTCCGTCGGGCCGTAGATGTGCACGAGCGGCACGCCCAGGCTCCGCCAGCGGGCGAAGGACTCCTCGAGCATCCGCTCGCCGCTCACCCCCACCAGCCGGACCGGGGACGGCAGGCTCCGCCGCGTCTCGGTGAGGTGGTCGACCAGGACGTGCCACAGGGCCGTCTGCGTGATGAGCGCGGTGACGCCGTACTCCTCGACCACCTCCAGCAGCGCGTCCACCGACGACAGCGCGGCCCGGTCCGGCGGGAACACGACGGTGGCGCCCCGCAGGAGCGGCGGGAAGAGCTCCTCCAGCGAGGCGGAGAACGCGGCCGAGGCCAGCATGAGGAACCGGTCGCCGGGGCCGAGGCCGAACTCCTCGCCGGCCGCGTGCGCGAGGTTGGACAGCCCGCGATGCGTGATCTGCGCGCCCTTCGGCGTGCCGGTCGAGCCCGAGGTGTACAGGACGCAGGCCACGTCGTCCGCGCCGGCCGGGCCGAAGGGCCCCGGAGCGGCGTCCTCGCTCCCGGGGCCCAGGTCCGTGACCACGTGGCCGATCGCGGCGTCGGACCGGATGAACTCCAGCCGCGCGCGCGGATAGCCCTCCTCCAGGGGCACGTACGCGGCCCCGGTCTTGAGGACGGCCAGCAGCGCGACCAGCAGGTCCGCCGAGTGGCCGAGCATGACCCCGACGCGCTGCCCCGGGCCGCAGCCGAGCCCGGCCAGGTGCGCGGCGACGGCGTTCACCCGCGCGGCGAGCTCGGCGTAGGTCAGCTCGCCCGACGGGTCCACCACGGCGACCGCGCCGGGCGTGGCCGCGGCCTGCCGCTCGAAGTGGATCGGCACCGGCACGTCGCACCGGGGATCGGCCGGCCCTTCCATCAGGTGCTCCCCTCCTCGATCCACATCCGGGTCGGATCCCCCAGGTAGTTGGGGAAGCCGGTGAAGCCGCGCACCCGGGCGGAGTGCAGCGTCGTGCTGCGCTGCCAGGCGATGGGCACGACGGCGGCGTCCTGGAGCACCTGCAGCTCCGCCTGGTGGAACAGCTCGTTGGCGAGCTCCACGGTGGGCGCCGTGACGGCCCGCCCGATCAGCTCGTTCGTCCGGGCGCTCCGGTAGCAGCCGTACACCACGCCGTACGTGGCGTCGTCCCGGTGGATGCCGGAGCTGTCGAAATGCGGCTGCAGGTACGTGCGCGCGTTGTTGCCCTGCCAGTCGGGCAGCCAGCCCTGGACGGTGATGTCCCACACGCCGCGGCGCGCGTTCTCGGCGACCTCCAGGTATTCGGGGTAGAAGGCGGCCTGCGGCACCGGGTGCAGCTCCACCGTGATGCCCGCGCGGGCGAGCCCCGCCTGGACAGCCCTGGCGACCGCCGGGTGGTTGCCCGCGTCGCGGTGGATCATCCTCAGCGTCAGTCCGTCCGGGTAGCCGGCCTCGGCGAGCAGCCGCCGGGCCCGGGCCGGGTCCGGCGGGTAGAGGGTGAAGTCCCGGTGGGCGTCGTTCCAGGGCGGCAGCAGGTGGTCGGTCACGGTGTTGAGCCGCGGGCCGCCGAGGACCTCGACGATGGCGGGCTTGTCCAGGGCGTGGTGCAGGGCCTGGCGGACCTTCAGCCGGCCGGTCGCCCCGTCGGCGTTGGGGCTGACGAGGTTGATGATGAGACACGGGTTGAGGTGGCCGTTGGCGATCGTGCGCAGCCGGGGGTCGCCGTACAGGGCGGGCAGCTCCGAGGTCGGCGGCGGCACGTCCCACAGGGCGTCGGCGCGGCCGTCGAGCACCCGGTCGAACGCCTCCCGCTGGGTCAGCCCCTGGACCACCCGGATCCGGTCCGCGTACTGGCCGCGTACCTCGTCGGTGGCCTGGTCCCAGGCCGGGTTCCGGTCGAGCAGGATCTCCCGGCCCGGCAGGTAGGAGGTGATCCGGTAGGGGCCGTTGGAGATGATGTGCTGGTCCTGCTCCGGGCTGGAGGGCAGGTGGCGGAGATACTCCACGGGGACGGCGGAGGCGAACGGCAGGGTGAGGATGTCCAGGAAGTCCGGGGTCGGATGGTTGAGGGTGAACACGACCGTACGGTCGTCCTCCGCGCGTACGCCCTCGACCTCGTTGCCCTCCAGATATCCGGCGATCGACTCCGCCTCGCTGAACTTGGCGGCGAAGTCGCGCAGTCCCTTGATCGTCTCGGTGAAATACTGCAGCAGCGGGCAGGGGGCCAGCGGGTTGGCCAGCCGCTTGATGCCGCGCACCACGTCCTGCGCGGTGACCTGGCGGGGCGGGCCGGTGTCCCAGCGGACGCCCTCCCGGATGGTGAAGGTGTAGGTCACGCCCTCGGCGGCCGGCACGCGCGTGGCCATGTCGGCCACCAGCCGGCCCGCCTCCGCGACGTCGTTGGTCGACGGGTACGTGACGAGCTGGCGCGTGTAGGCCCGCTCGATGATCGAGGTGGCCGTGTAGTTGGCGTTCACCGGATCGAGGTGATCGACGTCTCCGGCGCCGACGAAGGTCAGCTCGCCGCCCTGCTTGGTCATGTGTCCCTCCACAGGCCGGCGCCGCACCGGGTACGACCGGCGCGGTGCCCTGCCTGGTGCCTATCGGTGGTCGAAGACGTGTCCCCGCGTGGTCCGGGTGGCGAGGGTGTTGTGGCCGTACCGGTCCTCGCCGGCGACCAGGACCGCGCCGTACCTCTCGAGCGAGACGCTGCCGCCGTACTCCTCGATCACGTCGGTGTCGGGGTAGATCTTGACCGCCGTGGGGACGTAGCGGGAGGCGAAGCCGAGCCGCATCTCGTCGGTCTTGCCGCTGTGCGGGTGCGAGGCGTGCTGCAGCGTCGACCAGAACATGACGGCCTGGCCGGGGCGCAGCACGATCGAGACGGCCCGCTGCTCCTCCGGCTTCCAGTCGGGGTCGATCTGGAGCTCGCGGTAGTCGTAGCCGAAGAAGCCGCGGCGCACGCCCTCCTTCTCCGTCGCGTTGATGGCGCCGGGGTTGTAGCTCATGACCTTGTTCTCGTCGTACATCATGCGCTCGTGGGTGCCGGGGATGAACTGCAGGCAGCCGGTGTCCACGTTGGCCTCGGTGAACGCGGTCCAGACGGTGATGGTCCCGCCGAACTTCTTCACCTCGTCGGGCCAGACGATCTGCGGCTTGCCCGAGGCGTTGGCGAAGGTGTCGGCCTGGTGCCAGTCGGTGCCCTCGTCGCCGGGGTACTTGGGGAAGAACTCGGTGCGCCAGCACAGCAGGTCGGGCCCGAGGACGCTGCTCACCCGGTCGACGATCTCCTGCCTGCCGACGTGCCTGGCCAGGAACTCCGAGTCCAGGTGGCGGTCGTAGTTGGCGATGTTGGTGTTGCCTGAGGTGGCGTATTCGTCCTGGTAGATGGCGTGGCTGCGGTCCAGCATGAGCAGCCGCTCACGCCGCCACAGCGCCTTCATCTCCTCGACGTCGTAGACCGTGAAGGGGCCGAAGTAGCCCTGTGCGTGGAACCTGGCCAGCTCATCGGAAGAGAGCGCCTGCTCTTTGGTGGTTTGCATGCCTTTCATCCCTACGTCGGGTTCTTCGCGGTCGCCACACACGCGCCCAGCCGCTGGATCGACGCGTCCTCTCCCAGCTCCGCGCCGGTCAGGCCGACGTCGAAGCGCTTGTTGACCTCCACCAGAATGCGGATGAAGGTCAGCGACGTCGCGCCGAGGTCGAAGAGGTCGTCCTCGGGCCGGATGCCGTCGCGCTGGAGGACCTTCTCGCAGATCCTGACCAGTTCCTCCTCGGTCCCGTTCAGCACTTGTCCCGCCATTGCGGACCTCCGTCTCCGTCTCTGGACATCCGTCCCTGGATCGGTCTCTGGCAGACACCCAACGGCGCGCCGATGTCCGGCCGCTATCGTCCGGCCATCCGAGCGCGGCACCGATCCCGGCGGGGCGGGACAGCCGGGCGATAGCGGGGGTGTGGAGGCTGAGGCCATGGTCTTTCACGTCGTGGTGAACCACGAGGATCAGTACTCCATCTGGCCGGCCGGCCGGGAGATCCCACCGGGCTGGACCGTGGAGGGGACTCGTGGCAGCAAAGCGGAATGCATCAGCCGGATCGAGGAGATATGGACGGACATGCGGCCGCGCAGCCTGCGCCCGCCGACGGGCTGACACCGGAACGCCTCTCGGCGCTCCCGCCGGGCAGACGGGCCCAGATGCTCGAATGGCCGGCCCAGGCCGAGCGGCGGACGTACCCCCTGTCCCCGAAGCAACGCGGCATGTGGTTCCTCGACCGCCTGGTCGGCGACCTGCCGCTCTACAGCGTTCCCTGGATGGTGCGCCTGCGCGGTGACCTCGACACGCGGACGCTGCGCCGGGCGCTCGAAGCCGTCGTCGAGCGGCACGAGATCCTCCGCACCAGGTTCGTCGTCGCCGACGACGGCGTGCCCGCCCAGGAGGTGCTGCCCGAGCTCACACCCGGATGGCACGAGACCTGGGCGGACCCGCAGGACCTGGCGGGCATCGCGGCGGAGGTCGCCGCCCGCCCCTTCGTCCTCGACCAGGGCCCGCTGATCCGGCTCGAGGTGGTCCACCTCGCCGGCCGCGAGCACGTCCTGATCGTCAACGTGCACCACATCGTCGTGGACGGCTGGTCGATGGGGGTGCTCACCGATGAGCTCTGGGCCCACTACACGGCCTTCCTCGGCGGCCGGTCACCGGCGCTGCCGCCGGTCGCGGTGCAGTACGGCCCCTACGCCGAACGCTGCCGCCGTGAGCTGGACGGCGGCGGCCTCGACCGGCAGATCGCCTACTGGACCCGGCGGCTGGCCGGCGCGCCCGCCGTCCTGGAGCTGCCTCTCGACCGGCCCCGCCCGGCGGTGAACGACCACCGGGGGGCCGCCGCCGAGATCCCCCTCGACCCCGGCCTGCTCGAAGCCGTCAAAGACCTGTCCAGGAGCGAGCGCGGCACGCTGTTCATGACCTTCTTCGCCGCCTTCGCCGTCCTGGTCCACCGCCTCACCGGCCAGTCGTCCATGACCATCGGCGTGCCGAGCGCCGGCCGCGTCAGCGCCGAGCTGCAGGACCTGATCGGCCTGTTCATGACCGTCCTGCCGCTCCGGGCCGAGCTGACCGGCGAGATGACCTTCCGCGACGTGCTCGCGCAGGTCAGGCGCACCTCGATGGAGGCGTTCGCGCAGCAGGACGTCCCCGCCGACGTGCTGGTGGACCGGCTCAGGCCGGACCGGACGCTCAGCCACAACCCCCTCTACCAGGTGCTGTTCTCGGTGGAGGAGCACGCCACGCACGGGGACGTGCCCGGCCTCGAGATGGACCCGCTGGAGGAGATCTGGACGGGCAGCTCCAAGTTCGACCTGACGTGGACGGTCTGGGCCGACCGCGAGCGGCCCCGCTCCACCATCGAGTACCGGAGCGCGCTGTTCGACGACGGGACCGTGCGGCACTTCGCCGACCTGTTCGCCACCCTGCTGCGGGGCGTGCTGGCCGCCCCTGACGCGCCGATCGCGGAGCTGCCGCTGCTCACGCCGTCGGACCGGGCCGCCATCGCCGGCCTCAACCCGGCCTTCGAGCCGATCCCCGGCACGCCCGCCCACCGGCTCTTCGAGGAGCGGTGCGCGCGCGACCCCGGCGCGATCGCCGTCGAGTTCGGCGCCGAGACCCTCACCTACGACGAGCTCAACCGCCGCGCGAACCGGCTCGCCCACCGGCTGCGCGCCCTCGGCGTCGGCCCGGACACCCCGGTCGGTATCTGCGCGGAGCGCTCGCCGATGCTCGTCGCCGCCATTCTGGGCGTCCTCAAGGCGGGCGGCGGCTACGTCCCCCTCGACCCCGGCCATCCGGACGAGCGGCTGGACCTCATCATCGAGGACTCCCGGATGCCCGTCCTGCTGACGACGCAGGGCGGCAGGTTCGCGGGGCGGGTGGACACGGTCATCGCGCTGGAGGACGCGCCGGGGGAGGAGACGAACCCCGTCCACCAGGTCACGCCCGGCCATCTGGCGTACATCATCTTCACCTCGGGCTCGACCGGACGGCCGAAGGGCGTCCAGATCCCGCACCGCGCGCTCAGCACGTTCGCGTCCTACGTCCGCCGCACCCCCGGGCTGAC
Organism: Nonomuraea sp. NPDC050643; assembly: GCF_040654715.1. Classification (NCBI taxonomy): domain Bacteria; kingdom Bacillati; phylum Actinomycetota; class Actinomycetes; order Streptosporangiales; family Streptosporangiaceae; genus Nonomuraea; species Nonomuraea sp. NPDC050643. Next base: position 40,728 of record NZ_JBFAIM010000065.1, read on the forward strand.
CTCCCGCGACATCGTGCTGGCCCCGACCACCGCCGCGTTCGACATCTCGGTGTACGAGCTGGTCGCGACGCTGACCGCCGGCGCCCGCGTCGTGCTCGCCACCGAGCGGCAGGCCCGCGACGGCAAGGCGCTGCTCGATCTGCGCGCCCGCTCGGGCGCCAACGTGCTCAACGCGACCCCGGCCACCTACCGCCTGCTGGTCGAGGCGGGCTGGGAGCCGACCCCCGGCCTCCGCGTCGTCTCCTCGGGCGAGCTGCTCCCCACCGACCTGGCCGCCGAGATCATCGGGCGCGCCGACGAGGTGTGGAACATGTACGGCCCGACCGAGACCACGGTCTGGTGCAGCCACCGCCGTATCGGCCCCGGCCTGCCGCCCACGCCCGTCGTGCCCATCGGCCGCCCCACCGACAACACCACCATGTACGTGCTCGACGACCACCTCCGCCCGGTGCCCGTCGGGGTGGCCGGCGAGCTGTACGTCGGAGGCGACCTGCTCGCCCGGGGCTACCGGGACCGGCCCGGCCTGACCGCCGAGCGGTTCCTGCCCGACCCGCTGGCGGCGGAGCCGGGGGCGCGCATGTACCGGACCGGCGACCGGGGCCGGCTGCTGGCCGGGGGAGAGCTCGAATACCTGGGCCGGGCCGACTTCCAGATCAAGCTCAGGGGCCACCGCATCGAGCCCGGCGAGATCGAGACCCTGCTGCGCGCCGACCCCGGCGTGGACCAGGCGGTCGTGATCAAGCACGAGACGGCCGAGCAGCTCGTCGCCTACGTGGTGGGCACCGCCGACCCGGCCCTCCTGCGGGGGCGGCTGGCGGGGCGGCTGCCCGCGTACATGATCCCGGAAACCTTCCTCACGCTGGACGCCATGCCGCTCAGCCCGAACGGCAAGCTCGACCGCGACGCCCTGCCCGACCCCGTGGCGGGCGTGCGCGCCCGCCAGTCGGCCACGGCCTACGTCGCGCCGCGCACCGAGCTGGAGGCCGCGCTCGGGCGGGCCTGGGAGCAGGTGCTGGGCCTCGACCGCGTCGGCGCCGGGGACGACTTCTTCGACCTGGGCGGCCACTCGCTCGACGTGCTGAAGCTGACCGCGCGGGTGGAGAGCGAGCTCGGCCACGTGTTCGCCCCCGCCGACCTGTTCCAGCACCCCACGGTCGAGCAACTGGCCGCCCTGCTGGAGAGCGGCCCCGGCCCCGCCTCCGCCGGGCCGCTGACGACGCTCAGCCCCGGCGGGCCCGGCCGCCCTCTCGTCCTGGTCCACCCGGTCGGCGGCTCCGTCCTGTGCTACGCGGGCCTGGCCGAGCTCATGGGCCGGGACCGCCCGGTGTACGGGCTCACCGCCCGCGGCGCCGACGGCGCGGAGCCGCCGCTGGAGAGCGTGGAGGAGATGGCCAAGTGCTACCTCGACGCGCTCGACACGGCCGGCCTCCCGCCGGACCGCCTCCTGGGCGGCTGGTCCATGGGCGGCGTCATCGCCCTCGAGATGGCCCGGCAGGCGAGCGGCTCGTACGAGGTCCTCATGATCGATAGCTGGGCCCCCCACCTGGCCGTGCCCGGCGGGCTGGACGAGGCCGGCACGTTCGCGCTCTTCGCCGAGGACCTCGGCCTGACCGCGGGCGCCGACTTCGGCATCGACGCCGACACCGTGCGCGGGATGAGCGTGGAGGCCCGGCACGACCTGCTGCGACGGGCGTGCGACCTGCCGCCCGACCGCCTCCGGGCGGCGGCCGGGGTGTTCGCCGCCAACGTGCGGGCCATCACCGGCTACCGGCTCGACCGGCCGTTCGACGGCCCGGTCACGCTCGTACGGGCCGTGGGCAGCCGCGCGGGCGACGGCCGGCGAGTGCCGGACCACGGCTGGTCGGGGCTCCTGACCGGGCCGCGGACCGTCCTCGACGTGCCAGGAGATCACCATGGCTGCCTGCGGCCGCCCCACGTGGCCGTGACCGCGGCGGCGATCAGGAACGCGATCGAACAGAAGAGGTGGTGACGGTGCTCAGCAAGCACCGGCTGATGGTGCCCGGCCCCACTCCGCTCCCGCCGGAGGTGTCGGCCGCGGCCTGCCTGCCCATCGAGGACGAGCGCACCCACGACTTCGCGGGGCTGTTCACCCGCATGGTGGACAACCTGCGGCGGGTGCTGCGCACGAGGAACCAGGTCCTGGTGTTCACCTCCAGCATGACCGGCGCGTTCGAAGGCGCCGTGCAGAACCTCTTCTCCCCGGGAGAACGGGTGCTGGTGGCCGAGAACGGCGCCTTCGGGCGGCGGTGGGTGGACATGTGCCGCGCCTTCGGGCTCGACGTCGTCGAGCACTCCGCGGGCTGGGGCGACGACCTGGACATCGCGCGCGTCGCGGAGACGCTGGCCGCCGACCCGGCCATCACCGCCGCCATCTGCGTGCACTGCGAGACCTCCACCGGAGTGGTCAACGACGTCGAGGCGTTCGCCGCCGCGGCGTCCGGCGTCCTGACCGTGGTGGACTCCGCCTCCGGGGTCGGCGCCTGCGAGCTGCGCACCGACGAGTGGGGGGTGGACGTCGTGGTGGGCGGCGGGCAGAAGGCGCTGATGACCCCGCCGGGGCTGGCCTTCGCCAGCGTCAGCCCGCGCGCCTGGCGGCGGCACGCCGAGGCCCGGCTGCCGCGCTTCTACTTCGACTGGACGCAGACCCGGCAGGCCTACGACTCCGACATCCCCCGCACCCCCTGGACCCCGGCGATCAGCCTGCTCGTCCAGTTCGACCAGGCCCTGCGCCTGCTGCTGGAGGAGGGGCTCGACGAGGCACTGCGGCGGCACGTGCTGCTCGGTCGCGTCGCCAGGGCCGGCCTCCAGGGGATGGGCCTGGAGCTGCTCGCGCCCGCGCGGGACCGCAACGCGACCGTCACCACCGCGCTGATGCCGGCCGGCATCGACAGCGAGGAGGTCGTGCGGCGCGTCAGGCAGGACTACGGCGTGCAGATCGTGGGCGGCGGCGGCCCCCTCGCCGGCCGGGTCGTCCGCGTCGGCCACTGCGGGTACGTGGACACCCTGGACGTCCTCGCCACGATCGCGGCGCTCGAACTGACCCTGCACACGATGGGCGCGCCGGTACGGCCGGGAGCCGGCGCGGCCGGCGCCGTCCAGACGCTCACCAGGGACGGCGAACTGATCGCGAGGGCCTCATGATGGATCCGAGAGAGCGCACCCTGCTGGAGGGCACCTGGTTCCCCGTCGCGCGGTCGGAGGACCTGACCGGCGGCGTGATCGCGGGCAACATCCTGGGCCGCGCGCTGGTGGTCTACCGGGTGGACGGCGTCACCACCGTGGCCGACGCCGCCTGCCCGCACCGGGGCGCGGCCCTGCCGATGGGCCGGATCCGCGAGGGCGCGCTGGAGTGCCCCTACCACGGCTGGCTCTTCAGCGCGGGCAGCGGCAGGTGCGTCGAGGTGCCCTCGCTGCCGGAGGGCGCGCGCCCGCCCCGGGTGGCGCTGCGCACCTATCCCACACGGGAGACCTACGGGCACGTGTGGGCCTGCCTGGGCGAGCCGGTGCTGCCGCTGCCCACCCTGGCCGACTGGGCCGTCCCCGGCTGGCAGTACGGCTTCGGCGTGCCCACCGACCTGGCCTGCGGCATGCGGCAGCTCACCGAGAACTTCCGGGACATGGCCCACTTCCCGTTCGTGCACACCGAGACCATGGGGCACAACGTGCGGCGCGAGGTGGCCCCGTACCACGTCGAGCGGGACGGCTACGAGCTGCGCTGGACGCTCGGCACCGACCTCGGCGGCAGCGCGCTCAACGGCAACACCCCGCTCGCGACCGGGCAGACGCTGACCTACCACCTGGCGCTGCCCATGTTCACCTACATCCGCACCCGCTTCCCCGACGGAGGCCGGCGGCTGGTCGCCCAGTTCGCCACCCCGATCACCGCCGACGGGGACCGGGTGCGGCAGTTCTGGGTCGTCGGCATCGACGAGGTGGTCGCGACCACGCACGGCGTGTCCATCGAGGAGATGTGGGAGTACGAACGGCAGATCTTCGCCGAGGACCATCCGATCGTCGAGAACCAGTGGCCGGCGGAGGCGCCCCTCGACGTGCACGCCCAGGCCCACACCAGGGCCGACCGGTACGGCATCGTCTACCGCCAGGTCTACCTGGAGCTGCTGGACCGCCTGGTCCGGGAGCCCTCCCTGACCGGCGGGGCGAGCCGGTGAGCCCCGCGCGCTTCACCGGCCAGGTCGCCCTCGTCACGGGCGCGGCCACCGGGATCGGCGCCGCGACCGCCAGGGCCCTGGCCCGCGAGGGCGCCGTCGTCGCCATCAACCACTGGCGGCGGCCCGAGCAGGCCGAAGCGCTGGCCGCCGAGCTGTCCGGCACCGGCGCGTTCGCGGTCGAGGCCGACGTGAGCGCCGCCGCCGCGGTCGGCGAGATGGTCGAACACGTCGAGAAGACGGCCGGCCCGATCGACCTGCTGGTCAACAACGCCGCGATCCTGTCCAGGGCCGACAGCGCCGAGCTGGCCGAGGACGAATGGGACCGCGTGCTCGCGGTCAACCTCACCGGCGTCTTCCTGTGCTGCAAGTACGTCGCCAGGAGCATGATCCCCCGGCGGTCCGGGCGGATCGTCAACATCTCCTCCGACCTCGCCTTCACCGGGGAGGCACGGCTGGCGCACTACTGCGCGGCCAAGGCCGGCGTGCTGGGGCTGTCCAAGGCGCTGGCGCGCGAGCTCATCCCCTACGGCGTGCGCGTCAACGTCGTCGCGCCCGGGATGACCGAGACGCCGATGCTGATGGCCAACCCCGTCGCGTACAACCCCGGCCGGCAGGCCGCGATCCCCGCGGGACGGTGGGCGCGGCCCGCCGAGATCGCGGCCTCGATCTGTTTCCTGGCCTCTCCGGAGGCCGACTACTACGTCGGGGCCGTGCTGTGCCCCAACGGGGGACTGGTGATCTGATGCTCCGCGTGGCCGTTCTGCCCGAACCCGCGCCGCCCGCCCTGGCCGCGGCCATCGACGCCGGCGGCGGCGTCGTCGTGCCGAAGGAGAGCGCGCAGGCGCTCGTCTGGCTCGGCGACGACCCCGCCCGCCTCGGGGCCTGCCTGCGCGAGGCGCCCCAGGTCACGTGGGTGCAACTGCCCTGGGCCGGGGTCGAGGCGTACCTGCCGGGCATGGCCGACGGGCGCGAGTGGACCTGCGCGCGAGGGGTGTACGGCCCGTCCGTGGCCGAGCACGCGCTGATGCTGGCGATGATCTGCCTGCGCGGCGCCGACCGGTCCGCGCGCGCCGGCCGGTGGCTGCCGCAGCCGCCGGTCACCCTGACCGGCCAGGACGTGCTGGTCGTCGGCGGCGGCTCGATCGCGGGCGAACTGCTCAAGCTGCTCGGCCCGTTCGGCGCGGACGTCACCGTCGTCCGCCGCGACGCGCGGGCGATGCCGGGCGCCACCCGCGTGCTGCCCGCCGGAGCCCTGGACGAGGCGCTGCCCGCCGCCCGGGTCGTCGTCCTGGCGGCGGCGCTCACCCCGGAGACGCGCGGGCTGATCGGCGCGCGCCGGCTGCGGCTGATGCGCGCCGACGCCTGCCTGGTCAACGTGGCGAGGGGCGAGCTGGTGGTGACGGACGAGCTGGTGCGCGCGCTGGCCGCCGGCGAACTCGCCGCCGCCGGGCTGGACGTCACCGCGCCCGAGCCGCTCCCGGACGGTCATCCGCTGTGGTCGCTGCCCAACTGCTTCGTCACCGCGCACTGCGCGGACGACCTGCCGTACGCGATGCCCGCCTTCGCCGCGCTGGTCAGGGAGAACATAGCGTGCCGAGCGGCGGGGCGGCCCCTTCGAGGATCGGTCGACCGGGAGCTGGGCTACTGACGGCCCGGCTGCGGACGGTGATCCTGCCCGCCGCGGCCGCCAGCCGGTCCAGCACCTGCGCGCGTGAGACGCCCGTGGCGATGACGAACCCCAGCCGGTCGTACGCGCTCCTCGGCTCCCCGGCGGTCATGCCGGGCCGCCCGGTGACGCTCACCTGGGCGACACCGGGCATGCGCCGCGCCTCCCCGGCCCCGGCGATCTCCTCCACGACCCCGGCCCGCCCCGCCGTCAGGAACTGGATGCCCGCGTAGCCCGGCCGGTCGCTCGTCACGACGGCCTCCCGGGCGGGCAGGCCCGCCGCGTAGCGCAACTGCGCCTCCAGCAGATCGACCCCGTCCACCAGCCGGATCAGCTCCGGGATCATCCCGCCCGCCAGCCGGTTGTTGATCTCGATGATCTCCACCCGGCCATCGGCGATCTTGACCTCCACGTGCGAGGGCCCGTACCGCACGCCGACGCTCTCCAGCGCCCGCCCGGCGACCGCGACGGCCTTGCGATGATCGACGTCGGCCGGGTAGACGTGCCGCCACTCCAGGCACTGCGCCGGCGTCACCGCCTTCTCCGTCACGCCCACGAGGCTGCCCCCGAACAGCTCCACGCTGAACTCGGGCCCCGGCACGTACTCCTCGACCAGGGCCAGCCCGGCGCTCGCCTGCCCGCGGACGTTGGCCCGCACCGCGAGCACCACCGCCACCTGGGTGGCCGCCTCCTCCGCCGTCCCGCAGACCCGCACGTTCTGCGAGCCCGAGTCGTCGACCGGCTTGACCACGCACGGCAGGCCCGTCACCCGCAGCGCCCGCCCGAGGTCACCGGGCTCCCGGACCACCGCGAACCGCACCGTGGACAGTCCGGCGGCGTCGAGCACCTGCCGCACCCGGGCCTTGTTCCGGCACCGGCCGACCGCGCGGGGCGAGTTGCCCGGCAGGCCGAACCGCTCGGCCAGCTCCGCCACGGCGCCGAGGTAGAACTCGCTCGTGGTCGTGACGCCGGCCAGCCGGTCCCGGCCCAGGCGGCGCAGCACCGCGGACAGCTCGGCCGGCTCGTTGGTTTCGCACACGATCACCTCGGGAGCCGCCTCGCCCAGCCCGCCGTACCGCTCCGGCCGGTTGGTCAGGAAGACCGGGTCAAGGCCCAACCGCCGCGCCGTACGGATCGCGAGCATGCCGGTCCCGGTCGTGTTGGCCTCGACGAAGATCAGACGTCGCACGGTCGCCTCCCTTGAACACGCGGTACGACCAGGCGCCCACCACGGTCCCCGGCTCCACCTCGACGGGTGCGCGCCGGGCCGGCATCGCGGGCAGGTCGTGCGCCTTCCTGTACGCGTCGTCGTAGACGCTCTGGTGATACCGGTCGCCCCGGTCCGGCAGGATGCCCACCACCACGCTGCCCGGCGGCTCCCGCTCGCTCAGATGCCGCAGCACCCGGTACACCGCGCCCGAGGTGTTCCCCGCGAAGATCTTCTGCTCGGCGGCCAGCTCCAGCGTGCTGTCGAAGGCCTCCCTGTCGTTGAGCCAGTGCACCTCGTCGAACACCGCGTGGTCCACGTTGGGCGGAATGAGGCTGTTGCCCAGGCCGCTCTGCAGCCGCTGCGGCCGGTCCGGCTGGCCGAAGATCGCGCTGCCCACGCAGTCGATGCCGACCACGCGAAGACCGGGCAGCGAGCGGCGGAGCGTCCTGGCCGTCCCGCACATGGATCCGCCGCTGCCCACGGTGCCGGCCAGGACGTCGATCGTGTCCAGGTCGCCGGACAGCTCGGCGGCGAGCGCCTCGTAGGCGAGCGGATTGTCCGGATTGCTGTACTGCCTGGGCCAGAACGCGCCCGGCAGGTCGCGCAGGAGCAGCTCGAGCCGTTCCAGCCGGGCGCTCTGCCAGCCATGGCCGGTCATCGCCTCGACGATGTGCACGTGGGCGCCGAGCGTGCGCAGCTTGACCAGGGTGATCGGATCGATCCGCGGATCGGTGACGATGTGGACCTCATGGCCCAGCGCCGTGCCCACCAGGGCCACGCCGAGCGCCATCGTCCCCGACGAGCTCTCCACGATGGGCGCGTCGTCGGGCAGCTCGCCCGTGGCCTTGGCCGACAGGATGGTCCGCTTGGCCACCCGGTCCTTCATGCCGTACAGGTTCTGCAGCTCGAGCTTGGCGTACACGCGCACGCCCGTGTCGCGGCCGAGCGTGAGCCTGACGAGCGGAGTGTGCCCGATCGCGTCGATCACGTCGTCGTACGGCATGCCCTCAGCTCCTCTTCGATCCGGTCGGCGGCTCCGAGCGCGGTGGCTCCGCGCCGGTCCCACTGGCGCGACAGCCGCTTCAGCTCGGCCTCCTGCTGGGCGAGCAGCCGCCGCACCGTGCTCGGCAGCGACTTGCGCGCCAGGTCGCGTTCGGGGTCGAACGCCTCGACGAGCAGGTCCTTGGCCATCCGCACCGGGTGGCCGTGCCGGGCGCCGACCCTGTTCAGCAGCGCGGGGTCGGGCCGCGACGGCGGCGGGGCGGCGACCACGTACTCACCGACGATCACCTGAGCCGTCCGCCATGGCACCCCCTGGCGCAGGGTGAGCAGGTTGGCCAGGGAGAACGCCCCGAGATAGGCCTCCTCGCAGGCCGCCTTCATGCGGCGCTCCCGGCAGGTGAGGTTCTCCAGCACCGCGGTCAGCAGCCTGAGCACCGACCGCGCCGTGCGCCACAGCCCGCAGAGCTGCCCGCCGCCCTCCTTGGCGACCTCCACGGAGTTGGCGAACGGGGTGGCGCGCTGGATCAGGGCGATGTCCAGGTATCCGCCCGTGAGCACGGCGGCCCTGCCGCGGATGCGCTCCAGGATCGGGAAGTTCTTCTTCTGCGGCATCGCGGAGGAGATGGCGGACAGCTCGTCCGGCAGGTCGATGAAACCGTGCTCGCTGCCGCCCCACGTCATCAGGTCGGTGACGAACCTGCTCAGCGTCAGCCCCAGCATCGACAGCTCGGCCGCGATCTCCAGTTGCCAGGCCCGGGAGGCCACCGCGACCAGCGGATGCGGCTGGGCGGCGGCGAACCCGAGCAGCTTCGCCATCCTGGCGCGGTCGAAGGGGAGCTCCTGGCCCGTCATGGCGCCTGCGCCCAGCGGGCTCAGGTCGATGCCGTCGTAGGTGGCGAGCAGCCGCCCGAGCGTGTGCACCAGCGCGGCCGAGAGCGCGGAGAAGTGGAGGCCGGGGGTCATCACCTGGGCGGCCTGCAGATGGGTGTAGCCGGGCATCGGCGAGGTGGTGTGGCGCCCGGCGAGCGCGTGGGCGGCACGCGCGCACTGGAGCAGGGCGGCCGCGGATTCGAGCAGCTCGGCCCTGGCCGCCATCAGGTGCGCGCAGGCCTGCAGGTCGTTGCGGCTGCGATCGACGTGCCACTGCGGGACGGGGACCGTCAGCCGGGCGGTCACCAGGCGTTCGAGGGCGAACGCCAGGTCCGACATGTTCGTCTCCGGGTCGGCGGCGAGGACCTCCGGCGTCACGCCGGCCAGCGCGGCGGCCACCCGTCCGGCCTCCTCGGCGCTGAGCACTCCCATCCTGACGTACTCCAGCAGCAGGACCTTCTCGATCAGCACGTACCACGGCAGGTTGCCCGCCGCCTCGGAGGCGAACTGCGGCGCCAGGACCTCCTCGTGCAGCACCCGGCCGGGGCCGCTGCGGATTCGGCCGGTCAAGGGATGTGTCGAGTCCACATAGGCACGGTGACCGGCGCGGCTATCGCCCGGCTGTCACGGTCGTATCGGCTTCGGCATAAAAGCCGCCCAGGGGGAAAGTAAGGCGACAGCGGGGCGACACCGCCCCGCCCTTACGTGGGGCGTGTACTGTCCGTAGATCTTAGGAGCCGGTCATGGTCGCGCGAGCCGTCCGCGACACCCATTGGGGTTGAATCTCACGCCGTTATGCGCTGCCCTCGTCCATGGACATCTGGTCCTGGAGGTCGAGGGTACGCGCATGCCAGGGGTTCGCGTCCAGCCTCTCGAACAGCAGCCGCGCCTCCGCCGCCGGCTCACCGGCCCGGCCGGCCTCCCCCATGGCGAGGTAGAGCTCGGCGAGCGCCAGGCTGGCCCGGGCCGTGAGCAACTGCTCGTCGCTCTGCCGCGCCAGCGCGCTCGCGTTCAGCAGTGACGTCTCCGCCGCCGGGTGGTCGCCCCGCAGGGTCTGCGCGATGCCGATGCCGTACAGCGCGTACGCCTGGCCGAGCGGGTCGCTGGTCTCCATGACGATGTCGAAGACCTCGTGGAAGGTCCTGTCGGCCAGGGCGGTCTCGCCCAGCCCCAGGTAGACCTCGCCGAGCAGTTCGAGCACCTGGGCCTGGGTACGGCGGCTGCCGATGACCTCGGCGATCTTCAGGGCCTGCTCGCAGCAGAGGCGGGCGTCGCCGTGCTGGCCGCGTTCGAGACGGATGCGCCCGATGCCGCACAGCACGTGCGCCTGGCAGGCCAGGTCGCCCACGTCGCGCAGGGCGGTGAGCGCGTCGCTGTACTTGGCCAGGGCCGCGTCCAGCAGCCCGTGCACGCGGTCGAGGAAGGCCAGGTTGCGCAGGGCGAGCGCGGCGCCGTGCCGCTCGCCCAGGCCCAGGAACAGCCGCCGGGCCGCCAGGAGCTGTGCCGCCGACTCGTCCAGCCGCCGCTGGAACAGGGCCAGGGTGCCGCCCGAGTACAGCATGGCGGCCTCGCCGAGGCGGCTGCCCTGCAGCGCCGTCCGCAGCGCCACCTCCGTGGTGTCGCGCCAGTCGTCGAAGTAGCTGCGGGCCTCGAACAGCGTGGTCATCGTCAGCGCCAGGTCCCAGCAGATGTCCGTCGCGCCGATGTCGGCGGCCTGGCCGATCGCGCCGAGCAGGGAGGCGCGCTCGAACTCCATCCAGTCCAGCGGCCGCTCCAGCTCCCGGTTCACCCAGTGCGGGGGCAGCGGGCAGCGCGGGGCCGGGCCGTGGATGATCGTGTAGTCGCCGCCGTACTCGCGGCGGTGCGCCTCGTCGAGCAGGAACAACCAGGTCGAGAGCACGCGCTGGAGGGCGAGCGCCCGCTCCTCCGGCGGGTCGGTGAGCGTGATCCGCTCTCTGGCGAACACCCTGATCAGGTCGTGGAAACGGTAGCGGGCGCCGCCACCGGCGATGCGCCGCACGTCGACCAACTGGGCGTCCACCAGGGACTCCAGGATCTCGGCGGCCTCGTCCACGTCGCAGTCCAGCAGCGGCGCGGCGATCCAGCCGGGGAACTCGGCCGTGGCGGGGAGCGCGAGGGCCCGGAATAATCGCCTGGCCGGCGGGTCCAGGCTCTCGTAGCTCACGGCGATGTTGGCCCGGATGCCCTGGCCGGCGTACACCAGCTCGTCGAGACGGTGCTCCTCGTCGCTCAGGCGCTCGGTGAGCTGGCCGACCGTCCAGTGGGGGCGGGCGGTGAGCCGCGCCGCGGCCACCCTGAGGGCGAGCGGCAGGCCGCCGCACTGCCGTACCAGGGTGAGGGCGTTGCTGGGCTCGGCGCGCGTCCGCTCGCGGCCGGTCATCTTCTCCAGCATCTGCATGCCCTGCTCGGTGTCGAGCGCGTCCAGGTAGATCTGCCCGGCGCCCGGCAGGCCGGCCAGCCGGGCCCGGCTGGTCACGATCACCGCGCAGGAGGCGCTGCCCGGCAGCAGCGCCCGCACCTGCTCCTCGTCGGCGGCGCCGTCGAGGAGCACGAGCACCCGCCGTCCGGCGAGCCGGTCCCGGTACATCTCCGCGCACTCCCCCAGCGTGCTGGGCACGACCGCGCCCGGCACGCCGAGCGCCCGCAGGAATCGCTCCAGCGCCCTCTGGGGGCTGGTGGGCGTCGCGTCGACCCCGCGCAGCTCGGCGTAGAGCTGGCCGTCCGGGAACATCTCGGCCACCGCGTGGGCCACGTGGAGGGCGAGCGTGGTCTTGCCCACGCCGCCCTTGCCGGAGATCGCGACGATCTTCATGGCGGGCGCGTTGTCGTCGACGGCGTACAGGCTGTCCTTCAGCGCGGCGGCGAGCTCCTCGCGGCAGGCGAAGTCGGTGATCGTCGAGGGCAGCAGGCGGGGGGCCGCGGGCTGGGTGATCACCAGCGGCTCCGCCGGGGGCCGCGCGGGCGTGTGCAGCGAGGGCGAGCCGCCGGAGAGGATCTCCGAATGGAGCTGGCGCAGCTCCTCGCCCGGCTCGATGCCCAGCTCCTGCACCAGCTCGTTGCGGGCCAGCAGGTACGCCTCCAGGGCCTCGGCCGGCCGTCCCGCCTGGCAGAGCGCCGTCATGAGCTGGGCGCGCAGCCGTTCCCTGAGCGGATGTTCGGCGACCAGGGCCATCAGCTCGCTGATGACCTCGTGGTGCCGATCCAGCCGCAGCTCCGCCTCGACGCACTCCTCGATGACGCTCAGCCGGCTCTCGGCGAGCCGCGTCCCCGCCGAGCGCACCAGCCGGCTGTCGACGTCGGCGAGCGGCGTCCCGCGCCACAGCGCGAGCGCCCGCCGCAGCGTCTCGACCGCCTCCTCGAGCCGCTCGCCCTGGGCGGCGCTCCTTCCCTCGGCGTGCAGGCGCTCGAACACGTGCATGTCGAGAGCACCGTCGCCGACCCGGAACAGGTATCCGGGCGGCCGCGTCTCGATCATGTCGTCCAGGCCCGCGTCGTCGAGCGCGCGCCGCAGGCGGGAAACGCACGTCTGGATCTGGCCCCGCGCGGTACTCGGAGGATTGTCGTCCCAGACGGCGTCGATAAGGCGATCGACCGATACCAGTCGGTTCGCCTCCAGGAGCAGGGTGGCGAGAACGACGCGCTGGCGCGCTGACGTGAGCGTCATCGGTCGATTGGAGCCGACCACCTCGAGTGGTCCCAGAATCCGAAAGACGAAAGACATCGCGATTATGAATTTGGCTCGGATGGAAATGCTTGTCAAGCAAACAATTGCTTTGCCGCGCGGCCGGGACTCGTTATCGCGGCGCGACGGCGGGCCCCGGACACCCGTTCGGCGGCGTTGATCGCGACGTGCCCGATCATCACCTCACGGCGTGTCGTGGCCGAGCAGGACGCCGAGGTCCCGGCGGGAGGTGATGCCGAGCTTGCGGAAGGCGTTGTAGAGGTGGTTGCCGACCGTTCGAGGGCTGAGGAAGAGCTGGGCGGCGATGTCGCGGTTGCTGACGCCGCGCGAGGCCAGCCGGGTGACCTGACGCTCCTGGGCGGTGAGCAGATCGCGGGGGACAGGGCTTCCCGTACGGGCGGGGGAGGGCTCGCCCGCGGCGCGGCGGGCCCAGGGACGGGCGCCGAGGTGCTCGAAGCGCTCCCGGGCGGCGCGCAGCAGCTCGCGGGCCGCGCGCTTGCGGCGGGTACGGCGCAGCCACCGGCCGTAGACCAGCTCGGTTCTCGCCTGCTCGTACGCCTGCGGGTCCAGGCCATGAGCGCGCAGGGCGGCCTCGAAGTGCCCCTGGCGATCGTCGTCCGGGGAGCCGGGCGGCAGGAGGAGCGCCCGGCAGCGGTGGGCCAGCGCCTCGGGGGTGGGCCGGCCGGTCTGGACGGCCCAGGCGTCGAAGCGATGGAACGCGGTGGCCGCCGGGTCCGGCCGGGCCCAGTTCAGCAGAGCGGCGCCCACGGCGTCGTCGTGCGGGTGCCCCTGGGGCGCGGTGCGGCGCGAGGGGTCGCCGGAGACGGCGGCGAGCCAGGCGAGCAGGCAGGTGAGGTGGCCGGCGGTGTGGCGCTGACCGGAGTCGCGGGCCAGGTGGAGCCCCTCCACGGCGGTGCTCTCCGCCTGGCGGTGGTGGCCGAGGAACGTCTGGGCCCTGGCCCGGACGAGCAGCGCGCCGGGGAGCGAGCCGACCAGGCCGCGGGTGCGGCAGGTGGTGACGAGGGCGACGGCCAGGTCGTACGAGGCGCGGTGGTCGGGGGTGGCCAGGCCGACGGAGGCGACGACAAGGGCGAGGCGGGGGTCTGCGGGCGGGGAACGGCGGGCCGACTGGATCAGCGCCCGGATCCGGGGGACCCCGGCGGCCGGCTCTCCCCGGAGGAGGTCGGTGAGGCAGGTCAGGGTGCGGGCGAGGGGGGAAGGGGTGGCGGTCAGGGTGTTCAGCCGGTGCGCGACGTCGCGGGCCAGGTCGCCGTCGCCCGCGTACCAGGCGGCCCGCGCGGCCTCCGCCAGCATGACGGCGGCGGTGGCGGCGCCGGCCGTCCTGTCGGCGCACGCCAAGCCTTCGGCCAAGCCGGTCGCCAAGGTCGCGCCCGTCGCCCCGCAGGCCGCGCCCGCCGCGCCCAGGAACCTGCGGGCCGTCCGCACCGGCGACGGCTTCGTGGACCTGGACTGGGACGCCGGGTCGTCGGAGCCGGTCTTCTACTGGGTGCAGTTCCGCTCCCAGGGCGGCTCCACCTGGTTCACCTTCGCCTACCCGACCAGCGCGACCTCGGCGCGCCTGACCACCCCCCTGTGGAACGACTTCACGTACGACTTCCGCGTCGTCGCCAACAACCGCGACGGCATGAGCGGCCCGTCGAACACGATCACCACCGGCCCCGCCTCGGCCCCGCCGACCGCGCCGAAGAACCTGCGCGTCACCGGCGAGGGGTACGGTTACGTCAGCCTGACCTGGGACCCGAGCGACACGCCCTACGCGTACTACTGGGCCCACTTCAGGTCGGCGGGCAGTTCGACCTGGTACTACTTCGCCTACCCCACGATCGGGACCACCGCCCGCCTGACCTACCCGCTCTGGACCGGCTTCTCCTACGACTTCCGGATCGTCGCCGTGAACCGGTGGGGGACGAGCGCGGCGAGCAACACCGTCTGGGGCGGCCCCACCCACGCCTACCCGTACGAGCCGGAGAACCTCCATGCGACCTCGGCCATCGGCGGCATCAAACTCCTCTGGACCGCCAGCAGGACGCCCGGCGTCATGTACTGGGTGTACTGGCGTCCCTCGTTCCCCTGGAACGGCCCGTGGACCAGGAGCAGGTATCCCACCACGAAGACCTCGGCCACCCTGAAGTGGGTGGCGCCGATCCGCTACGAGGTGAAGGTCGCGGCCGTCAACCCGGCGGGGGAGCACGAGGGCGGCTCACGGACGGCCATGGTGCTCATGCCGAAGGTCCAGATGTACAACCACCTCACGATGATCGGCGCCACGGGCGGGCGTGGTTCAACGACGGGCTCTTCAACCGGAGCTACTACTCGACCTACGGCTTCAACTGGGACAACGACGGCTGTAGCTGGGCCCGGGACCAGCCGTGGATCTACAACAGGCGGGTCGACTTCCGGGACGCCTGCCACCGCCATGACTTCGGCTACCGCAACGCCAAAGCCATGGGGCTCTTCGGCTACAACGTCAAACGGTACGTGGACTGGATGTTCCTGCAGGACATGTACGCCGCCTGCGAGTCCCAGCTCCCGTCATCGCACCACCGGGCGTGCACCTTCACCTCGAACCTCTACTACCGGATGGTCAGCAACTTCGGCACCTGAACCCGGGGCCGGGCTTCAGGGCTGGACGTGGGTCACCTCCGCGCCGAGCAGGTCGGCCACCGCCCGCAGGTCGGCCAGGCGGTGGCCCGTGCCCAGGGCCCAGTGGTGGGAGATGCCGCTGGCGCTCCACGCGTCGGTCCATTCGCCCGGGTCGCAGCCGAAGTCGACGCGGGAGGTGGTGTTGCCGATCTGCAGCAGCGGCCCCTCGACGACCTCGCCCTCCGAGACGACGAAACCGTAGCTCCCGTCCTTGGCCTGCCGCAGCCCGAACGCGGTCACCGGGCCGCGCGTCACGTCGAACTCGACCGACACGCCCCACCCGCGTTTGCCGTGGTAGACGCCGAGCCCGCGCAGCAGCGGCCGGCGGGAGCTGATCGCCAGGTGGGCGGGGCCGTCGTGGCCCATCTCCACGTGGCCGCGGGCGAAGTCGAGCGCCTGCAACTCGGTGAACGAGCCGCCGCCGCCCAGCCGGTCCATGATCAGCATGGCCAGCGACGTGCGCAGCTCGTACTCGCCGGCGGCCGGCACGCCCCGGGCGGTGAGGAGCGAGGCGCCGAGGATCATGCCCGCGCCGAGCCGCTCGTGGATCTCGCCGTCCAGGCCCCGGTGGTAGTAGGCCAGGCTGTCCAGCCCGAAGTCCTCGACCAGGCGGTCCAGGCCCACCGACACGCGGGCCGCCCACGCCAGGTCGTCCTCGTTGACCGAGTCCGCCAGCTCGAACACCTCGCGGGTCAGCGCCACCCGCTCACCGGCCTCGGCGTCGGAGACCTTCTCCGCCCGCACCCGCAGGTCGTCGAACTCCAGCACCTCCACGTGGCCGCCGAAGTTCGCGCTCACCAGCGTCAGGTCGGTGGCCACGTCCAGCATGCCCGGGTAGAGGTGCCCCATCAGGCCGTGCCGCCCGTGGCGCAGCGCGGCGCGCACGCCCGCCGCCCGTACCCAGCGGCCGATCCGCTCCCAGGCCCGCTCGTCCTCCAGGTAGCCGGAGACCGACCGGAACGGGATGCCGCAGCGGGTGAACGCGTTGGCCATCTCCGGCAGCGGGCAGGCGCCGCAGTAGGCCAGCCACTGGCCGGTGTCGAAGGTGGCGTGGTCCATCGACTCCGTGGGCTGCAGGTTGATCAGCAGCACGGGCGCGCCGCTGCGCTGGGCGATCGGCACGAGCATGGTCGCCGTCATGTAGGTGGTCAGGAAGCCGACGATGAGATCGCAGCCTGCCGCCCGCAGCTTCTCCGCCGCCTCGGCCCCCTCCTGGGCGTCGGAGATGAAACCGACGTCCACCACCTCCGCGTCGAAGCCCCGCATGCGCTCCGAGACGCGGTCGGCCGAGCGCTGGAGCTGGGGGAGGAGGTCGGGGAACTGCGGCCAGTAGGCTCCCAGCCCGCCGGCGACCAGCCCCACCTTGATGCGGCGCGGGGTGACGCGGGTGAACGTGCCGGTGGTCACGGATGTGCTCCTTTCAGCGGGCTTCCCTGCTTCTCCAGGGCCGCTCAGTAGGCTTCGATCTCGATGATGCGCGTGTAGTCGTTGGCGCCGTTCGACGCCAGCACCACGACGCGGACGGCGTCCGCCGTGACCGGGGTGAACTCCGAGCGCGCGTTCCCCGCCGTGTTGCCGCGCACCTGGGCGACCGTCTGCCACTGCCCGCCCACCTGGGCCTGCACGTCCCAGTCACGCACTCCGTAGCGGGAGGCGGGATAGCGTTCGGTGTCCAGCGTGTACACCTCCACCCGCGACACCGGCCGCGCACTGCCGAGCGCGACGGCCACCGTGTCCGGCCAGGCCCTGGCGGTGGCGTCGTTCCAGCCGTTGCCGCCGGCCCAGCCGTTGGAGGAGCGGTCGCCGTCGGCCACGCTGCACGGCGGGTAGTTGGCGTTGGTGTGCTGGGAGGAGGCGGTGACGGGGCGGCGCAGCGCGAGGTTGCCGCCGTTGTCGAGCCCGTCCACGGGCACGACCTCGACCGGCACCTTCAGCGTGGTCGAGGGCGTGCGCAGGCGCAGGCCGTACGTGCCCTGCGCGGTGCCGGGCGGCACCGCGACCAGCAGCTTCGCGCCGACCTCGTAGCCGGGCGGCAGGTAGCTGGTCAGCATCGGGCGGGAGGCGGTCAGCGGCGCGTCGATCTCGACCTGCATGGTGGCGTAGGAGGGCTTCTTGGCGTCGCTCCGCATGCCGATCTCGAGTTTGGCGGGGCAGGCGGGGTCCACGCCGAGCGGGGCCACCAGCCTGTCCGCGCCGGCGATCGGGACGAGCCGGCCCGAGCCCTTGGACGTGCCGGGCCTGACCTTGACGGACAACGACTGCGGGGGCGGCTCGGGATCGAGGCCGCCGGCCGTGGTGGTGACGGTGATGGCGACGGCCAGCGCGGCGGCGAGGATACGCATGATCCGTTCCTTTCTAGAGCGCGTGCAGGCCGGGGGCACCGTCGACGGTGACCAGGCTGGCTCGGGTGGAGACGGGGGCGCCGGGGCGGTCGACGTACGGGACGACCTTGAAGTCCGAGCGCCACTGGCCGCGGGTGACCTCGCAGGAGACGTAGCCGCGCTGGTAGCTGGAGAAGCGCAGATGCGGGTTGACCGGGTCGCTGCCGCCCGGCGGCAGGCCCGTGGCGGGGTTGCCGTTGCCGCCGCTGCTGATCGAGGTGCAGACGAACTCCACGCCCATGGCGGGCGAGGCCGGGTCGTCGAAGTCGGTCCTGAGGTCGCCGGCGAGGTTGTAGTGGATGTCGCCGGTCAGCACCACCGGGTTGCTCACCTGGCGGTCGACCATGCCGGTGAGCACGCGGTCCTTGGCCGCCTTGTAGCCGTCCCACAGGTCCATGCTGAGCCGCTGGGCCGGGCCCGCGTCGAAGTCGAGCTGCATCATGGCGATCTGCTGGGCGAGCACGTTCCACTTCGCCCGGGACTCGCCCAGGCCGTCGAGCAGCCACCGCTCCTGCTCGGCGCCGAGCATCTGCCGCGCCGGGTCGAGCCGGTCGGCGCAGTCCACCTGCTGGCCGTCGCCGCAGACCTGGTCGTCGCGGTACTGCCGGGTGTCGAGCACGTTGAACTCGGCCAGGTCGCCGAAGGTGAACCTGCGGTAGATCCGGGCGTCGGGGCCCTCCACCGACGGCACGCGGACGGGCATGTTCTCCCAGAAGGCGCGGAAGGCGTTGGCGCGGATCACCAGGTAGTCCTGCTCGGTGACCTCCCCGCCGGGGCCGAAGCGGCCCGCCCAGTTGTCGAGCACCTCGTGGTCGTCCCAGGTGACGATCCACGGCGCGCGGTGGTGGGCGGCCTGCAGGTCGGGATCGCTCTTGTAGAGGCCGTACTGGACGCGGAAGCGGTCGAGGGTGTCGCACTGCACCCGGAACTGCTCGGGCACCGGGGTGGCCCGGTTGCCGCCCATCGGCACGATGCCGTACTCGTAGATGTAGTCGCCCAGGTGGAAGACCACGTCGGGGGTCTCGTCGGCGAGGTGGCGGTAAGCGGTGTAGAAGCCGTCCTGCCACAGGGCGCACGAGGCGAACGCCAGGCGCAGCGCGTCGGGGCTGCTGCGCGGCGCGGGGGCGGTCTTGGTCCGGCCGACCGGGCTGAGCTCGCCGCCGGCGCGGAAACGGTAGAAGTATTCGCGGCCCGGGCGCAGGCCCTTGGCGTCCACGTGCACGGAGTGGCCGTACTCGGGGGTGGCCCAGGCCGAGCCGTCGCGGACGCGGCGGGTGAAGCCCTCGTCCTCGGCGATCTCCCAATCGACCCGGATCCTGCTGTACGGCAGCCCGCCGAGCGGCTCCAGCGGCCGGGGCGCCAGCCGGGTCCAGAGGATCACCCGGTCCGGCAGCGGGTCGCCGGAGGCGACGCCGAGCTGGAACGGGTAGTCGCTCCTGGCCAGGCTCCTGGCCGAGGCCCGCGCGGTGTGCGGGTCGGCCAGGCCGGAGCCGAAGGCCAGGGCGAAGGCGGCGCCGCCGATCCCGAGGAAGCCTCGGCGTGAGGGTTGAGGCATGCTGCTTCCTAGTCTGGGGGGCGAAAGCCCTCACTTTGTAGCAAGCAGGCGAGCTCTTAACAAGATGCAAGTTACAAATAACGCATATTCGTGTTACATCTGGGCCACCTGGACGTCCCCGTGGTGGTCGCGCAGCCGCTGGAGCAGGTCGGCCGGGACGTTGGAGTCGACCACCACCACGTCGAAGTCGTCGAGCGGCGCCACCCGGTGCAGCGCCACCCGGGCCAGCTTGGAACCGTCCACGGCCAGCACGCGCCGGGCCGCCGAGCGCAGCATCGCCCGCTTGACCAGCACGATCTCCTGCTCCTGATGGTAGGCGTACTGGTCGGAGACGGCCGAGGTGGAGACCACGACGAGATCGGTGCTGACCGCCTCGACCGCGTCGACGCAGCCGAGCCCGAGGAAGGAGTCATGGGTGGCGTGATATTCACCGCCCAGCGCGATGAGCCGGATGTCACGCCGGCCCGCCAGCAGCCTGATCGCCTCCATGAAGTTGGTGACCACGGTCAGCGGGACCAGCTCGTCCAGGTGGCGCGCCACGGCCAGCGCCGTGGTGGAGTCGTCGAGCATCACCGAGCTGCCCGGCTCGATCAGCCCGGCCACCACCCGGGCGATGGCATCCTTCTCGGCCGTGTGCGCCTTGAGCCGGTAGGCGATGTTGCTCTCCCACACGTTGCTGGCCTGGGCGGTCGCGCCGCCCCTGACCTTGCGCACCATGCCCTGGCGTTCGAGCTCGTCGAGGTCGCGGTGGACGGTCATCAGGCTGACGCCGAAGCTCTCGGCGAGCTCGGTGACGGAGGCGGAACCCCGGCGCACGATGTGCTCGGCCATGCCGTGCCATCGCGCTGACCTGGTGGAGGTGTGCTGACGCGAGTTCACCTATGTCTTCACCCTTTCGGACGGCTGCGAATCCTACCCTTGACACCCCGCTCGGGCGACTCGTAACCTCCCTCCACCGCTACTTTTAACACGATTGTTTGTGAACTTAACATCGATTAAAACGTTCGCATTCAGCTCTCGGGGATCTCAGCTTTTCCGCACGACCGAGGAGACAGCGACATGACCGACCTGCTGCACCACGCCAGGGTGAGCCGTGGCCAGTTCCTGCGCATGATGGGCGGTCTGGCCGTGGCCACGCTCGCCACGGCCTGTTCCACCAGGCCGGAGACCACCGCCAGCACGGGTGGAAGCGCCACGACCGAGCTGAAGTTCGTCGGCGTGGCCGACCAGAAGACACCGATGGACGAGCTGGTGGCCGCCTACCAGAAGGCCAAACCGGCCGTGCGCGTCACCGCCTCCTTCGCCCCCACCGATCAGGTGCAGACCTCGGTGCGCACCCAGCTCGGCGCCGGGAACGCTCCCGACCTGCACGTGGTCTACCCGGGCAACGGCAGCGCGATGTCGATGTCGCAGATCGCCGGGGCGGGGCTGCTGGCCGACCTGTCCGCGCAGGCGTGGACGAAGACGATCCCCGCCGGGTTCAAGCCCGCCTTCCAGCTCGACGGCAAGACCTACATCTACTCGGCCGGATCGTCGGTGATCGGCGCCGTGTACAACAAGAAGGTCTTCGAGCGGGCCGGGATCGACGCGCCGCCCACCACCTGGACCGAGTTCCTGGCCGTGTGCGAGAAGCTGAAGAAGGCCGGGGTGGTGCCGATCGCGCTGGGCGCGCAGACACCATGGGTCACCCAGCTCATCACGTACGCGCTGGTGCCCTCCACCGTCTACGCCAAGGACCCGACGTTCGACGACAAGCAGCTCGCCGGGCAGGCCAGCTTCGCCGACTCCGGCTGGCGGCAGGCCATGGAGATGTACCTGGAGCTGCAGAAGCGCGGCTACTTCAACGACAAGCCGAACGGCACCACGTTCGAGCAGCAGACCTCCATGGTCGCCACCGGCAAGGCGGCCATGGCCATCCAGGTCTCGGCCGTGCTGCCCGACTTCCGCAAGGCCGCCACCTCGCCCGACGACCTGTCGATGTTCCCGGTGCCGGGCGCCGACGACGCGAACGCGGTGTGGATCCCGGCCGGCGTCGTCGTCGGGCTCGGGGCCGCGGCCAAGGGCCGCAACGTCGAGGAGGCCAAGGCGTTCGTCGACTTCCTCGGCCGCCAGGAGAACATCAACGCCTGGGCCAAGGCCATCGCCGCCATCCCGCTGACCCAGGACGCGAGCTCCAGCATCGACCCCGCCGTCCAGTCGTTCCTGCCGTTCACCAAGGACCGCGCCGTGCCCTTCATGGACCAGCGCTGGCCGAACGCCGAAGTCCAGCCGGTGCACTTCGCGGTCGTCCAGGAGCTGCTGGCCGGCGACGCCACGATCGACGAGGCGCTGAAGAAGATGGACGAGGCCTACCGCAAGTGACTCCCGTGACCGCAGGGCGGGCCCGTCCCGCCCGCTCCGCACGGCGGCGGCGTTTCGACGCCGCCGCCCCGCCCTGGTGGTTCGCCGCGCCGGCCCTGGCGGTGTACGCCCTGATCGTGCTCTACCCGGCGATCGCCGGCGTGATCTACGCGTTCACCGACTGGAGCGGCATCGGCCAGGACATGTCCTTCGTCGGCCTGGCGAACTTCGGCACCCTGCTGGGCGACGAGCAGGCCATGGGCTCGATCGGCAACACGCTGCTGCTCACCGTGGCCATCGTGGTCGTGCAGAACGGCGTCGGCCTGCTGCTGGCGCTCGGCGTGCACGTCAAGCTGAAGAGCCGGGCGCTGCTGCGCGTCGTCTTCTTCGCGCCCGTCGTCGTCAGCCCGGTGATGGTGGCCTTCCTGTGGAAGTACATCTACAACCCCGACCCCGCCTCCGGCCTCAACGGGCTGCTCGGCCTGCGGGTCGACTGGCTCGGGGACCCGTCGGTCGCGCTGTGGTCGATCGCCGGCATGGTCGTGTGGCAGTACGCCGGCTACAGCATGGTCATCTTCCTGGCCGGCCTCGAGGGCGTGCCGCGTGAGCTGCACGAGGCAGCCATGATCGACGGCGCGGGCACCTGGCAGCGCTTCCGGTACGTCACCTGGCCGCTGCTGGCCCCCGCCGTGACGATCAACCTGATGCTCTCCACGATCGGCGGGCTCAAGCTCTTCGACCAGGTCTTCGCCGCCACCAACGGCGGCCCCGGTTACGCCACCGAGACCCTGTCGACCGTGCTGTACAAGCAGGCGTTCGTCTTCGGCAAGTTCGGCTACAGCACCGCCATCGCCCTGGTGCTGGCGCTGTTCGTGGCCGCGGTGTCGCTCGTCCAGGTCTACTACCTGCGAAGCCGGGAGGTGACCGCGTGAGAAGGACGTTCGCGCTGGAGATCGTCATGATCGCGGCGGCGGTGGCGTTCATGTTCCCCGTCTACACGCTGATCTCTCTGTCGCTGAAGGACCCGGCCCAGATCTCGCAGACGCCGCTGGCGCTGCCCGACCCGCCCACGCTCGGCAACTTCGCCAGCGCCTGGTCGGCCGCCGCGCTCGGCCCGTCCCTGGTCAACAGCACGGTGATCACCGTGGTCAGCCTGGTGGCGCTCGTCGCGCTCGGCTCCTTCGCCGCGTACTTCCTGGCCCGGGTGCGGACCCGCCTCGGCTACGGGCTCTACGTGCTGTTCCTGCTGGGCATCGTGCTGCCCTTCCAGCTCGGGATGATCCCCCTGTACGAGCTGGTGACCGACCTGGGGCTGATCGGCACGCACGCCGGGATGATCCTCTTCTACACCGGCATCCAGCTCCCGTTCACCGTCTTCCTCTACACGGGCTTCATCCGCGCGCTGCCCCGCGAGTACGCCAGCGCCGCCCAGATCGACGGAGCCTCGCACCTGACGGCCTTCACCCGGGTGGTCTTCCCGCTGCTGCGGCCGATCACCGGTACGGTGCTGATCCTCAACGCCGTCTTCGTCTGGAACGACTTCTTCACCCCGCTGATCTACCTCGGCGGGTCCGGCTTCGAGACCGTCCCGGTCAGCGTGTTCGCCTACGTCGGCCAGTACGTCTCCCAGCACGGCCTCGTCTTCGCCGGCCTCGTGCTCGGCGCGCTGCCGATCGTCGTGGTGTTCCTGCTGCTGCAGCGCTACGTCATCAAGGGCTTCTCCAGCGGGCTCAAGGGATGAACGTCTTCGAGACCTTCCGCGAGCCGCCCCGCGCGTTCTCCCCGGCGGCCATCTGGTGGTGGAGCGGCGAGCCGCTGCGCCGCGACCGGCTGCGCTGGCAGATGGAGCGCCTGGTCGCCGGTGGCGTGCACAACCTCGTCATCCTCAACCTCGCCCCCTCCGGCCCGCTGTTCGGCTCCGACGCCGACGACCCGCCGTTCCTGTCGGAGGCGTGGTGGGAGCTGCTGGACGGGGTGTGCGAGGACGCGTACGAGCTGGGCGCGCACCTGTGGTTCTACGACCAGCTCGGCTTCTCCGGCGCCGACCTTCAGGCGCGGCTGGTGCAGGAGCGCCCCGAGTTCGCCGGGCGGTGGCTCGCCCCCGACGGGTCGGTGACGTCGCGGGGCTTCGACTACCTGTCGCGCGAGGCCTGCGCGGTGCTGCTGGAGCGGGTGCATGGAGAGTTCGAGCGGCGGGTCGGGCACTGGTTCGGCAAGGTGATCGCCGGGTCGTTCCAGGACGAGCTGCCCACCCTGCCCACCTGGTCCGAGCGGTTCGCCGCCGAGCATCTCGCCCGCCGCGGGCGGCCGTTCAGCCTGAGCCAGCCGGACTGGCGGGCGTACCAGCTCACCCGGGCCGAGCTGGCCGAGGAGGCGTTCTTCCGGCCGCTGGCCGACTGGCACGCCCGGCACGGGCTGGTGCACGGCTGCGACCAGCAGGACCCCGCCCGCGCCGGCCATCCCGTGGACGGCGTGCGACTGTACGCCGACTACGCGCGCACCCACCGCTGGTTCGGCGCGCCCGGCTCCGACCATCACGGCGACGCCCGCCTGCACTCCTCCCTGGCCCACCTGTACGGGCGGCCGCGCACGTGGATCGAGGCGTTCCACTCCAGCGGGTGGGGCGGCACCCTGGAGGAGACGTTCGACTGGCTGCTGCCGTGGCTGCGGGCCGGGGCCACCCTGTACAACCCGCACGCCGTCTACTACACGACCAAGCGCGGCTGGTGGGAGTGGGCGCCGCCGTCCACGGACTGGCGGCAGCCGTACTGGCGGCACCACCGGGTCTTCGCCGAGGCGGTCACCCGGCTGTGCGCGGCCCTGTCTCTGGGCCGCCACGCCTGCGACGTCGCCGTCCTCCTGCCCACCGCCACCGCCCAGACCGGGGTCGCCACGGACGGGACCGGCCCCGATGGTGCCGGCGCTGATACGGCCGGTGCGGCGGCGCGGGCGCAGGAGGTCTACCGCGAGCTGGTGGGCGACATGGCCTGGTTCGCCACCAAGCCCGGCGTGCTGGACCGGCTCGGCCTCGACGCGGACGTCATCGACGAGGACTCGGTGCGGCGCGCGGTCGTCAAGGACGGGCGGCTGACCGTCTCCACCGAGGCGTACCGCGCCGTCATCCTGCCCGCCGTCACGGTGCTGGACGAGGACGTCGCCGCCCGGCTCGCGGAGTTCGCCGCGGGCGGCGGCCTGCTGGTCACGGTCGGCACACCGCCGGGCGAGCGGCCCCCGGTGAGCGCGCCGGGCGGGCAGCTCTCGGTGAGCGCCCCGCCGGACGGACAACCCGCTCCGGACACGCGTCTGGACGCCTGGCCCGGTGCCGTGGCCGGGCTCGGGGCGCGGTTCGTCGAGAGCGCCGACCGGCTGGGGGCGGCGCTGACCGACCTGGAACGGCGGGTCGAGGCACCCGTGCCCGCACTCGTGCGCGAGGACGGGGAGACGACGCTGGTGTTCCTGCCCGCGGCCTTCCCCATGGCCAGCCGCATCGGCGTGGGCCGGCCCGAAGAGCGCGGGGTGGAGCTGGGCTGGCTGGACGCGGTCATCGACTTCGACCCCGGCCGCTACGCACGCGAGATGCCGGTCACCGTCCGCGGCGTTTCGGGCACGCCCCTGCTGCTGCGTCCCTTCGCCGGGGGTGACCCGGTGGCGCTGCCGTGCACCAGGGACGGGGACGCCGTGCGGGTCGTGGTCCCGTTCGACGACGGGCCCGCGGCGCTGCTGGTGTTCGACGGCACCTCGGCCGAGCCGGCGCCGCGCCCCGAGTACCTTGTGGCGGCCGAGCTCGGGGACGAGTGGGACGTCGAGCTGGTGCCGACGCTCGACGACACCTGGTCCGACTTCGGCGGCGGCGCGGGGGTCGAATGCCGGACGCTGCGCACGCCGGACGGCGAGCCGGTGGACGTGACCTTTGGGCCGCGCGGCGAGCAGCGCGTCGGCGCCGGGCCGTGGACGCCGTCCGTGTGGTCGCTCTCCCGGGGACTGCGCAAGGATCCCGTGCACCGGGACACACTGGGGCCGAAGGGACGGGTGCCGGTGGAGTTCCTGGCCTTCGGCCGCGTCGGGGCGGGCACCGAGGTCCGCTTCCGCACGGTCGTCACCGTCCCGGACGGCCCCGCCTGGGCGGCCGTCGGGGCCGGTGCGGTCAAGACGCTCTGGATCGACGGCGCCGAGCAGCCGCTCGACGACCCCGGCTACGCCGCCGTCTCACGCTCGCCCGTCCCGCCCGGCGAGCACCTGCTCGAACTGCTGCTCGTGCCGGACGAGGAGCTCGACCTGCGGGCCTACGTCTGCCTGCTGGCCGACCCCGCCGCCGCGGCCCGCCCGGAGTGGATCGCCGGCACACCACTGGAAACGGTCGTCCACGCATCCCCGGACGGTTCCGCGCCCGGGGGCGGGGTGCTGCAGGTGGCCTCGACCTCGTTCTGCCGGGTGGTCGTCAACGGCGTCGAGGCAGGCAGGCAGGGCGGCTTCGACCCCTACGCCGAGGCGGACATCCCCCGCGTACGCCGCTACGACGTGACCCACCTGCTGCGCGAGGGCGCCAACACCGTCCGGATCGAGTCCGGCGGCTGGGTGCTGGCCGACGGGCTGGCCGTCTCCGGCCCCGGCTGGTCACCGCGTCCCCGGGTACGCCGCCGCCAGCACGGCGACCCCGCCGCCCTCTGGCTGCTGCCCCGCCCCCACCCCCTGCCGGAGGCCGGCTGGCTGGACCCGGGCCCCGCCGCTCTGCCCCCAACCCTGCCCGCCGTCTTCGCGGTGCCCGGCGCCGGCCCGCGTACCGAGCGCTTCCTGCTGGACGCCCCGCCCGGCGCGACCGGTGTCGAGGTGCACGCCTCGGGCCGGGTCGACCTGCGCGCCGAGCTCGGCGGCGGGCCGGGCGACGTCGAGATCCGCGTGCGCACCGCGCCGGGCGCGCAAGGGGGCGCGGCCTTCACCGGACCCGTCCGGTTCACCTGCGGCCCCGGGCGGATGCGGCTGGGCGACTGGGAGGAGCGCGGGCTGGCCGGGTACAGCGGCGGCGTACGCTACCGCACCACGCTCGCCGCCCCCGCCGGACCGGGCCTGCTCGACCTGGGCCGCGTCAGGGGCACCGCCGAGGTGACGGTCAACGGACGGCCCTGCGGCGTCCGGGTGTGCTCCCCGTACGTGTTCGACGTCGAGCTGGACGAGGGGGACAACGTCGTCGAGGTCCTCGTCCTGGGCACCCTGGCCCCGTACCTCGACGAGGCCAGTCCGACCCACTTCGTCTTCCCCGGCCAGCGTTCGACGGGCCTGTTCGGTCCCGTCCGCCTGCGCCGGCCGGGGAAGGGGTAGCCGGTGCTCGTGGTCAGAAGGTGCCGGTCGTGGTGCCCGCCGTGCCGCTCGCCGGGGTGGTGAGGACGGTGTTGGCCCCCGGCTGCCACTGGTCCGCGGTGTCGGGGAAGCCGGCCTCCTGCCGTTTGACGCACTTCCACTCGACCGTGGTGCCGGGCGGGAGCTTGCCGATGGTGCCGGTCCAGGTCGGGTAGGCGGTCGGCGACAACTTGACCGCCCCGGCCACCGACCACGTGCCGAGCTGCGGCGCGCTGCCGACCGCGTAGACGGACTGGCCGGGCGTGGTGGTGCCGTTGTCGCATCTGAAGACGGCCGACACCGGAGGCTGGCCGAGCGTGAACGCGAACGTCTTCGCCGTGGTGACGGCCGTGCTCGCCGACTTGGCCACGATGAGGTTGCCGCCCGCGTTGTACCAGCCGCTCGCCGCCGCCTCGAAGGCGGCCTTGGTGGCGTGCTGGGTCAGCGGGGCGCCGTTCAGCGTGACCGCCGAGGCCTGGGTGTCGGCGACGAGCTCGACGACGTTCGACCGGGAGGCCGGGGCGGCCGGGTAGGTGCCGCTGGAGGCGGCCACCGTGACGGTCGCCGTGCCGCCGGTCAGCTGCTGGCCGATCTGCGTGGTACGCACGGCGCCGCTCTGGTAGCCGGTCGAGGCGCCGTCGTCCTCGTAGAGGGTGAAGCTCGTGGCGGCGGCGTCGGGGTAGACGCGGGCGACCAGCTCGTTCCTGGTGGTGGCGTCGGTCCGCTTGCCCACGACGTTCATGGTCTTGTCGTCCACGTGCATCTTGGGCAGGATCGCGCCCGCCCTGGCGAAGGCCGGCAGCCGGAAGGCGCCGTTCACCCACAGCGGCCGGTCGGTGAACCACTGGCCGGTGCTGGTCAGCTTCTCGCCCGTGGCGTAGTCGTACCAGGTGCCGGCGGGCAGGTACATGTCCCGGTCGCGCTCGCCCGCGCCCGCGACGACGCCGACCAGCAGGTCACGGCCGATGAGCTTCTCGTGGCCGGCCTCGCGCACGGTGGAGTCGTTCTGGTAGTAGTACGCGAGCGGCGGCACGACCGGCTCGCCGAACCTGTAGGCCCGGTGGGCCAGCGAGTAGTAGTAGGGCGTCAGCTCGTAGCGCTGGCGGAGGTTGGCGAGGTTGCTGGCGGTGTGCCCGATCTTGTCCGGTGAGGTCTGCGCGCAGTTGCACAGGTTCTCGGTGTGCGGGCGCACCGGCACCTCGAACCACGCGCCGTTGGCGAACCACTGCGTGTAGAGCTCGTCCAGGTCCGAGTTCAGCATCTCCCTGCGGAAGCCGCCGATGTCGGAGCCGTAGTAGTCGATGCCGGACATCGACATGTGCAGTTGCGCGTTCTGCTGCTGCGCGAGCGCGGTCAGCTTGGAGCCGATGTCGGCCGACCACATGGCCACGCCGTGCCGCTGCATGCCCGCCGCGCCGGAGCGGGCCAGCATGAACGGGCGCTTGGTGGTGGCGGAGTAGCCCCGGGCGATGCTCTCGGCCCACTTGAGGTTGTAGACGTTGTGGTAGTCGGCGTGGGCGTGCTTGCCGGGCAGGACACCGGAGGTCCAGTCGCCGGCGTCGTACATCTCCGGCTCGCCGAGGTCCAGCCAGTGGCCCTGCACCCCGGCGTCGATGAGCGGCTGCCGCTTGAGCGTGTGCCAGTAGTCGCCGGCGGCGTTCTGCGTCCAGTCGATCATGCCGCCCCGGCCCCACCAGTCGTTGGTGGTCAGGTACGTCGGCGCGCACGACGCGCAGCCGGCCCGCACCAGATGGCCGCGGGAGGCCAGGTCGGCGTGCTCGGGCAGGTTCCTGCCGACGTACGACTCCTCGATCGTCATCAGGCCGACGCCCTGGTTCGCCTGATAGCCGGCGATGGTCGCCGACGGGCTGGGGAAGGCGGTGGTGTCCCAGGTGAGGGTGCCCATCCTGGTGTTGTCGGAGCCCGCCGTCACCCCGCCGAACCACGGCAGGTCCAGCACGAAGCCGTCCACCGGGAACTTCGCCGTGCGCAGCCCCGACAGCCGGTTGTCGATCTCGGCCCAGTTGTCGTAGCCGAACTCCGACACCCACATGCCGAACGCCTTCTTCGGCGGCACCGGCGGCCGGCCGGTCAGCTCCATGTAGTCCTTGCGCAGGTCGGGCAGGTCCGGCCCGGTCATCGTGTACCACCTGAGCTGGTCGCCCCAGGTGTCGACCGTCCACGGGTCGCCGGTCAGGTTCCACTCCTGCTTGTAGACCTGGTCGAGCAGCAGGCCGTAGTTCAGGTTGGCGGCGCCGACCCCGAACAGCACCGGGATCTGGGCGTTGCCCACCGGGCCGTTGTCGGTGTCGTACGCCATGGCGTTGCCGTACGGCCCGCCCGGGGTACGGCTGCGCCCCACCCAGTCGCCGTCGGCGCTGCCGCCCATGAAGAACTGCTCGCCCAGCCCGTACGCGT
The DNA here is from genome assembly GCF_040654715.1 of Nonomuraea sp. NPDC050643. Lineage (NCBI taxonomy): Bacteria > Bacillati > Actinomycetota > Actinomycetes > Streptosporangiales > Streptosporangiaceae > Nonomuraea > Nonomuraea sp. NPDC050643. The sequence goes on from NZ_JBFAIM010000065.1 coordinate 70,061, forward strand.
TCTGGATCGAGCCCTTGGTGATCGTCAGGCCCTTCCACGCCTGGGCCAGGTTGCGCGGGCACGCCTCGTACAGCAGCCGGGCCGGGTCGGAGACCCTCACGCACAGCGTCCCGGCCGTGACCTCGACCTTCATCGCGCCCGTGGTCAGCGTGTTGCCCGACTGGGTGAAGCTCGCCGGCCCGGTGTAGTCGGTCTTGGCCACCTGCGGCGTGGTGAAGAGCGGTGAGCCGGTCCCCGGCGACGTGCCGTTGGCGAGCTCGAAGTGCACCAGGTCGTCGTCCAGGAACTCGGCGATCAGGTACGTCGAGCCGCTGGTGAACTGCACCCGCTGGACGGCGGCCTGCGCGGGCAGGGGCACGAGTAACGGCAGGAGCAGCGTGGTCAGGAAGAGGAGCGCTCGTTTCATGGCCGGGCCACCACCAGGTTGTCGAGGTTGATCCCACCGGTGTTCGAGGCGTCGTACGCGATCTTGACGGTGTGGGCGCCCGCGGTGAGCGACGTGGTCAGCGTGGCCGTGCCCCAGGTGTCCCAGTTGGCCAGGGCGGGCAGCGAGAGCGTGCCGGCCGGGACGCCGTCGACGTACACGGTCCTGGTCGAGGCCACGGTGGTCGAATAGCGGAACTTGAGCTGGTGGCTGCCCGCCGCGTCCGCCCTGACCTGGAACGTCACCGCGTCACCCGAGCTCGCGAAGCCGTCCGCGAACCCCGTGCCGGTGTACCCGGCGTGGTCGGTGTTGGTGGACGTGCCGGTGCCGGCGGCGAACTCGGCCTCGTAGGCGGCCTTGTCCACGCCGTTGAGCGTGATCGTCCGCCCGGCGGCGGCGCTCGCCAGCTTGACGTGGGTGAGCTGCTGCACCGGGTCCCACCACCAGCCCTCGGCCGCCGCCTTGAGGTCGGCGAGGCTCGCCCGCGCGCTCGCGCCGGTCACCGACGCCGGCTTCGTGCTCGCGACCTGCAGCGTGCTGGTCGTGGTGAGCGCGGGCACGGTGACGGTCACCGCGTGGCCGGCCCAGTTCTCGGCCGAACCGATCGTGCGGGTGGCGTTGGCCGCGTCCTCGAAGTAGGCGTACGACGTCGATCCTGCCGGATAGATGCGGAAGGCCAGGTTCGTGTAGGTGTCCACGCTGTTGCCGATCTCCCCGCCGAGCTGGTAGTCGGCGTTGAGGTTGAGCGGGATGATCGCCCCCGGCCTGGCGTAGACGGGGATGGTGTCCAGGCCCGCGTTGTAGGTCTTGGTGCCGGGCCCGGTGAACCGGCCGCCGTTCCACAGGTCGTACCACTCGCCCGCGGGCAGGTAGACGTTCTTGGCGGTGGCGCCCTGCGTGGTGATCGGCGCCACCAGGAGCTGGGAGCCGAACAGGTACTGCTGGTCCTGCGCCGCCGCCGTCGCGTCGCCGGGGAAGGCGAAGCTCATGGCCCGCATCATCGGCGCACCCGTCGCCGAGCTCGACCTGGCCTCGGTGTACAGGTACGGGATCAGGTTCATCCGCACGTTCGCGAACTTGCGGAAGGCGGGCACCACGCTCGTGTCCCCGGTGCGCGCCTGCACGTTCCACGGCGTGCGGGCCTCGGAGGCGCCGGGATTGGCCTTCTCCGAGTGGTACTGCATGATCGGCGAGAACGTGGCCTGCGCCGCCGAGCGCAGGTAGAGCTCGGCGCTGGGGAAGTCGCCGGTGAAGCCCGCCAGATCCCACGCCGTGTACGGCACCCCCGACTGCCCGGCGCTGAGCTGGGCCCGGACCGCCTCCTGGAAGGCGGAGAAGCTGGAGTTCTGGTCGCCCGCCCAGTAGATCGACGTGCTCTGGGCGCCCGTCGTGCCCGCCCGGCTGAAGATCGTGCCGTCCGGCTTCCTGCCCTTGACGTAGGAGTTGTAGGCGCCGGTGTAGCTGTTGGGGTAGGCGTTGTGCATCTCGTCGCCCTCGCGGCCGTCGGCGAACTGCACGCCCCTGCCGAACACGGCCTCACTGCCGTCGGTCTTGAAGCCGTCGATCCCGACCTCGTCCATCAGGTAGTCGCGCTTGCTCATCCACCAGTTCGCCGCGGCCGTGCTGGTGAAGTCGGGGATCATGCTGTCGCCGAACCACTGGCCGGTCGGGATCCGGTAGGGGCCGTTGGTGGCGTTCTCGGCGACGTATCCCTGCGCCTGCGCGTACGCCTTGTCGTTGAGATGCTGCTGCGGCGCGGTGGGCGGGTTGGTGTCGAAGTTCTCCTTGAACACCGGGATCTGCCAGAGGATCATCTTGATCCCCTTGCTGTGGGCGCTGGTGACCATGGCCTTCGGGTTCTGCCACGCGCTGCCCGCCGGGAACGTCAGATCCGCGTACGCCGGTTTGCCGCTGCCCGGTTTGGGGGTGTACGTGGCCCCGTGCCAGAGGTAGAACGTGGCCTCGTCGCTCCACTGCTCCAGCACCATCGCGGTGTGCGGAATCCGGTACGTGTCCAGGTTCGCCAGCTCGGCGGTCACCTCGGCCTGGGTGTTCCACTCGTTGGCCGACATCCACACCCCGAACGCCCACTTCGGCGGGAGCTGCGGCCGTCCGGTGACCGCCGTGTAGTCGTCGACGATCTCGGCCGGGGTCCCGGCGAAGAAGTGGTAGTCGAGTGTCGAGTCCAGCCCGCCGCCGGTGTCCACGGTGAAGCCGGCCAGGTCGCTCAGGTGGGTGCCGAGGTTGAAGATCGCGTAGCGGGTGCCGGCGACGTGGACGCCGTACCCGGCCGAGTTCAGGAAGAACGGCACGCTCAGGTAGGTGCGGCGGGTGGCGCCCTGGTCCCGGTACTGGTTGTAGACGTAGTTGTGCACGTCGGTGCCGCGCTGGTCGAGCCGGTCGTAGCGCTCGCCGAAGCCTTCGAAGCGCTCGCCGGCCGGCGACATGAAGTGGTCCTCGATCTTGGTGATCGTGGTGGCGCCGTCGCTGGCCCAGCCGATGTTCCGGAACGTGGCGGGGTCGTACTGGCGGGTGATCAGCGTCGTGCCGTCGCCCTTGAAGACCGACAGGCGGTACGGCGACTTCTGGATCTTCAGCACGAGCGAGCTGGTGGAGATCGTCAACGTGCTCGCGGAGTTCGTCACCGCATATCCAGACACGCCGGAAATATTGAGACCTGAGCCGCTGGGGGCGATCTGCGTTCTGAACCGGTCGAGCGCGGGGAACGCGAAGCGGATCTTCGGCGTGAAGCTCCCCGCGCTGTCACCGGTCGTGACGTCCACCGACGTGCCGTTGTTCACGAACCCCGTCACGTTCGTCACCGTGCTCCACGACGTGACCGTGAACGCGAACGGGCCGGTGCTCTTCTGCCCGCCGCCGTTCACGTCGGCGTTGACCGTGTAGGAGATCTGGTCGCCGCGGGCGAACGTGCCCAGGTTGATCCGCCAGTAGCTGTTGTTGCCGCTGTTGTGGTCCCAGGCGGCGCCGACCGGTGTCTGGCTCACGCCGTTCTTCGTCCAGGTGACCCAGACGGTCTGGCCGGACTCGATCGGCCACGTCGTCGCGTTGATCCGGACCGCCTCACCGGCCATCGGATCGCGCGGGAGGCGTTCGGTGGGCTCGCTGGAGTAGAGGTCGTCGATCCCGGTCGGGTTGTGGTGGATGCCGTCGAGTGCGTAGGCGGGGACGGAGACGAGGGAGGCGAGCAGGACGAGCGCCATGACGGTGGCGGCCGACCGTAACCGGCTCATGGAGGGTGCCCTTCTTCAGAAGACGGGGGAGAGTCGGGACCAGTGCTCCGCCGCGCACAGCACGGGCGGGCGGTCGAGCGGCGCGGGCAGATTCACCGTCCGCCCGCCGGTCAGGTGGCGTCCGGTCCACACATCGACCCAGTCGCCTTCGGGGAGGTGAACGGACAACTCCGACACCCCCGGCTCGGTCACGGGCGCGACCAGCAGCGCGTCGCCGAGCTTGTACTGCAGCGGATGCCGCCAGAGCGCCGGATCGTCCGGGTGGTCGAAGAACAGGCCGCGCATCAGCGGCGCGCCGCCGCCGATCGCCGCCCGCGCCTGCTCGGCCAGGTACGGCACCAGCCGCTCGCGCACCTCGGCCAGCCGCCGGAACACCGGGATCACCCGCTCGTCCCCGGTCTGGGCGGCGACGTTCCACGGCGTGCGGTCCCGGACGGGCGTGCGGTGGTGGTTGAACTCGGAGTGGTACTGCATGATCGGCATGAACGCCGACGCCCCCGCCGCCCGCAGATAGAGCTCGGCGTCCGGCACGGGCCCGGAGAAACCGGCCAGGTCCCAGCCCCAGTACACGATCCCGCAGGCCGAGGCCGTGATCCCGGCCCTGATCGAGGAGCGGAAGGCCTCCCAGGTCGAGTCCTCGTCCCCGGCCCAGAAGGCACCGTGGGCCTGCGACCCCGCGAACCCGGCCCGGCTGAACGTCACCGGCGCCTTGCCGCACGCGCGCAGCAGGTCGCCGAACGCGCGGGCGTAGTGCACGGGGAACAGCCCGTTGCCCGCCGCGCCGTCGCGCCCGTCGGCGTAGCGCAGGTCATGGCCCCAGGCGTGCTCGCCGCCGTCGGTCTTGAACCCGTCGATCCCCACCTCCTCGACCAGGTAGCGCCGCTTGGCCGTCCACCACTCGCGCACCTCCGGGGAGGACAGGTCGGGCATGAGCGCGAGCGGGAACCACCAGCCCCGGTTGCGGTAGGGGCGGCCGTCGGGCTCGCGCACGCCGTACCCGCGCGCGACGAGCTGCCGGGCGTCCACGGCGGCCTGGTGGCGCGGGTGGGGGCGCATCTTCTGCAGCGGGATCTGCCAGAGCAGCACCTTGACGTCCCTGCGGTGCAGCTCGTCCACCATGCCCTTGGGGTCGGGCCACGGCCCGTCCGCGGGGAAGGCGTAGTCGGCCAGTGTGTGGGGGTCCTCGGACGGCTCGTACGCCGCGCCCCGGAACGCCGTGAACGTCGTCTCGTCGCTCCACGCCTCGATGACCAGCGCGCCTACCGGGATGCCGTGCTCGCGGTGGCGGTCCATCTCGGCCAGCACGCGCTCCTGGGTGTTCCACTCGTTGCCGCTGGCCCACAGCCGGAACACCCACTCCGGCAGCTCGGCGGGCCTGCCGACGTCGTCGAGGAAGCCCCGCAGGACGTCCGCGGGCGCGCCGCCGCCGTAGAAGCGCACGCCCAGCTCGCCGTCCGGGCCGGTCTCGGCCTCGACGACGATCCGGCCGGGACGGGCGGCGTCGACGTCGTACCAGGTCCGCCGGGAGGTCTGGACGTGCCAGCCCCAGCTCGCCGGGCCGCCGACGACCATGGCGTACGGCATCGGCAGGTACGTGCGCCCGTGCCGGCCCTGCGCCTTGTACTGCTCGAAGACCACCGCGTCCAGGGCCCGGCCCCGCTGGTCCACGGCGTCGAACCGCTCGCCGAAGCCGACGACGTGCTCCTCCGGCTCCAGCGCCAGCTCGAACCGCACCCGGAGCGCGCCGTCGCCGTCGCCGAGCCAGCGCACGCTGCCCGGCACGATCCGGTCGGCGCCGGTGACCTCCAGCTTGCCGCCGGCGTCCGACCAGGTCGCCGCCGTCACCTCGAACCACCGGGTGGCGCGGCTCGCGCCGTCGTCGGTCGTGGCGCGGAAGCGGTAGGCGTACCGGCTTCCGGCCTGGAGGGCGGGGGTGCGCACGCTCCAGGAGCCGGCGGCGGCGCGGGCGGCCCGCGCCTGGGCGGCGGCGAGATGCCCGCCGTCCACGCCGCCCTCGGCGGCGGCGTCGTGCGCGCCCCGGTTGGTCAGGGGCAGCTCGACGGGCGCGGCTCCGTCCACGGCCCAGTCGCACACGACGGCGACCACCCGCGCCGACGCGCGCACCCGCAGCTCCACCGCCTCGCCGGCCAGCGGCCTGGCCGGGACGCGCTGGTCCTCGGTCTCCGCGTACGGATGCCCCGATCCGTGGGGCCGGTGCCGGATCACGCCGTCACCCCCAGCTCGTCGGCGAGGATGAGGTACATGCCGTGCGACCACAGCAGCGGCGTGGCCACCGGACCCCAGCGGTCCAGCCACTCCTGCCGCCGCTCCGGCGCCAGCAGCAGGTCGGACACCTGCTCGGGCAGATCACCCGAAGGGGTCGCCTGCGCGGCCATCCACTCCAGATGCCGCACCGCCTCGGCCCGCCGCCCGGCGCGGGCATGGTTCCAGCCGAGGAACCCGGCCAGCAGCAGCCAGCGCCCGCCGCCGTAGAAGGTGTCGTCCAGGTAGCGGTGGACGCCGCCGTCGCGGGCGAGCCGCCGCTCGACCTCGGCGACCGTCGCCTCGCCGACCGGATGCCCGGCCGGGTACAGCCCGAAGGGCTCCACACAGGCCAGCAGGCTCCCGTCCACGGCGTCACTGCCGAGCCACTTCCGCAGATGCCCGCCACCGGCCGGGTGCTCGGTGACGCCCTCGCGCGCCACGAGGTCCTCGACGCCCTCGACGGCCTCGGCCGCCGCCGACGACTCCGCCGCGCCCAGCACGCCGAGCGCGATGGCGGCCCGCAGGCCCGCGTGGATCGACCCGAGCGTGGCGACGTGCCGGTGCTCGACGTGCTCCTCCCACCAGTCGTAACAGGGCACCCGCCAGAACGCGGTCAGATAGCGGGCCGCCGTCCTGACGCCCTTCTCGACGCCGGCCACCGCCGAGCCGTGCCGCGCGTGGTGCTCGTGCAGCGCCCACAGCCACGTGCCGTACCCGTCGAGCTGGAAGTCCCACCAGTCGTCGTCGCCGTCGATCCCGTCCAGCGTGAACCGGGTCGGCAGCATCTCGGCGGCCGGGACCGTCTCACCGCGCGCCGCGCGGGACACCAGCGTGTCCACCTGGCCCGCGCGGTCGCCGACCACCCGCGCGCACCAGGCGTGGAAGGCGTCCGCGCCGGCCACGTCGCCGTGCCTGCTCACCCCCTCGGCGATGAACGCGCCGTCGCGCAGCCAGGAGTAGCCGCGGTAGGCGGAGAAGGTGGGCGAGGCCGGATAGGCCCCGGAAGGCGCCTGCAATCTCTTGATCACGTCGAGGCTGTGCGCGACGAGGGACAACGAATCTCTCCTGAGTACGTAGAAACGGGGAAGGCTCAGCCGAGCAGCGCGTCGACTTCGGCGGCGGCCGCCTTGAGCGCGTCCTCGACGGACTTGCGCCCGGCCGCGGCCTCGCTCAGCTCCTTGGTCACCGCGTCCTGCATCTCCTGCTGGCGCTTGATCACCGGAGGCAGCGCGATGGACTTGAGCGAGTCGAAGACCGCCTGCCGGTTGGCCGGCTTGGGATCCTTGAGGTAGCCGGACAGCACCTGCTGGTCAGAGACCGGCGGCAGCTCCCACGACGACTGGATGCGGGTGGTGGCCGCGGTGCCCGACGCCGACAGGAAGCGGGCCCAGGCCCAGGCCTCCTTGCCGTGCTTGGTGGTCGACGAGGCGGCCACCGCGTTGTGGAAGACCGCGCTGGCCTTGGCCGCGTCACCCGGCTCGACGACCACGTCCCAGGCGAACGGCACGTCCTTCAGGCCCGCGAACTGCCAGATGCCGTTGTGCCACATGGCGAGCTTGCCGGACTTGAAGAGGTTCGTGTCGTAGTCGGCGGTGCCGCCGATCTCGGCCTCGGTCGGCATCGTCTTGCCCACCTTCGACACCAGCCAGGTGGCCGCCTTGACGCCCTGCGGGCTGTTGAACGCCGACGTCTTGCCGTCCGCCGACAGGAACTCGCCGCCCGCCTGCTTGAGCGTCTTGTAGAACTCGAAGAACTGCACCGGCTGGAAGTCGCCGTACACGCCCTTCTTCCTGTCCGTCAGCTTCGCCGCGGCGGCCTGCTCGTCCTCCCAGGTCCAGTCCGCGGTGGGCGGGGCCACCCCGGCCTTGTCGAACAGGTCCTTGTTGTAGAAGAGCACGACCGTGGAGAAGGAGGCGGGCAGCGCGTACTGCTTGCCGTCCCGCTTGAAGGCGTTGAGCGACTCCTGGGCGTACACGGAGGGGTCGCCGTCGCCCGCCACCGTGGCGAGGTCGAGCAGTGAGCCGGCGCTGGCGTAGGTGACGAAGTTCTCGTAGTTGAGCTCGAAGGTGTCGGGCGCGGTGCCGCCCGCGATGCTGGTCTGGAGCTTGGTGAAGTACTGGTCGAAGGGGGCGGTCTCGACGACCACGTCCACCTTCGGGTTCTCCTTCTCGAAGGCCTTCTCGATCGTGTCGAGGTCCTTCACGTGGTCGGGCGCCGCCGAGAACGTGAAGTACCGCAGCGTCACCTTGCCGCCTTCACCGGTCGTGCCCTTGGTGGCCGATCCCTGCGAGCAGGCGGAGGCGAGCAACGCTGCCGCCGCGACGGCGGTGGCGATCTTGATGTGTCGTGACATGGGGGGTTTCCTTTACTTGAGCCCGCTCTGCGCGACGCTGGCGATGACGTGCTTCTGCGCGAAGACGTACAAGATGAGGATCGGGACGACGCTGACGACCGAACCGGCCATCACCACGTCCCACTGCGTGGTGAACTGGCCGTGCAGCGTGGCCAGGCCCAGGGGCAGCGTCATGAACTCGGGCGACTTGATGATGATCAGCGGCCAGAGGTAGCTGTTCCAGCTCGCCATGAAGCCGAAGATGGCGAACGTGGCCAGCGCCGGGCGGATCAGCGGCAGCACCACGTACAGGAAGATCCGGAAATGGCCGGCGCCGTCCAGCACGGCCGCCTCGTCGAACTCCCGGGGCACCTGGTTGATGGCCTGCCGCAGCAGGAACACGCCGAACGCCGAGGCGATCGTCGGCGCCAGCAGCGCGAAGTACGTGTCGACCAGGCCGAACGTGCGCATCTCGATGAACAGCGGCACGACCAGCACCGGCAGCGGCATCATCAGCGTCGTGAGGTAGACCGCGAACAGCGCGCCCCGGCCCGGGAAGGGCAGCCGGGCGAACGCGTAGGCCGCCATCGCGCTGGTGACCAGTTGCAACGTGGTGGAGGCGGCGCCGATCCAGGCGCTGTTGAGCACGATCCGCCAGAACGGCAGCGTCTCCAGCAGCCTGCCGTACGCGTCCAGGCCGGCGCCGTCGGGAGTGAAGTCGGGCGGCACGGCCAGCACGGCGTCGCTCGGCGTGATCGAGGTGATCACCGCCCAGCCGAACGGGAACAGCATGACCAGCGCGCCGAGCGCCACCACGAGGGAGCGCAGGACCTTACCCATAGGTCACCCACCGCTTCTGACCCCGGATCTGCACGATCGTCACCAGCAGCACGAGCGCGAACAGCAGCCACGACAGGGCCGAGGCCGCGCCCGCCCGGCCGTAGCGGAAGGTGAGGTCGTAGATCTGCGAGACCACCACCTGCGTCGCGCCGCCCGGCCCGCCGCCCGTCATGATCGTGACCTGGTCGAACACCTGGAAGCCGTTGATCAGCGAGATCACCACCACGAAGAACGTCGAGGGGGACAGCAGGGGCAGCGTGATGTGCCGGAACCTGCGCCAGGCCGTGGCGCCGTCCACCATGGCGGCCTCCTGGAATTCGCGGGGGATCGCCTGCAGCCCGGCCAGCAGGATGATCATCACGAAGCCCAGGTCCTTCCACGCCGAGGCGAGGATGATCGACGGCATCGCCCAGTCGGGATCGGTCCACCAGCCGGGCCCGCTCACGCCGACCAGGCCGAGCGCCCAGTTGACGATGCCGCTGGCCGGGTTGAGCAGCCACTTCCACATCAGCGCGACGACGACCCAGCTCGTGATCACCGGCAGGAAGTACACGCCGCGCAGCAGGCCGCGCGCGGGCATCGCCCGGTTGAGCAGCACCGCCAGGCCCAGGCCGCCGACGTAGACGAGGGGGAGGTAGCCGGCGATGAAGTACAGGGTGTGCAGGAACGCGGCCCTGGTGTCCGGGTCGCCGATGAGCTCGACGTAGTTGCCGAGCCCCACCCAGCGCATGTCGGTGATGAGGTCCCATTCGTGCAGGCTCGTCCAGAGCGAGCCGATCATCGGGACCAGCGTGTAGAGGGTCAGCGGGATCAGGCTCGGCAGCAGGAACACCGCGACCGTGCCGGCGTAGCGCCACCCACCGCGCCGCCTCGGGCGCGCGTGGGTGGCCCGCGGCTCGGCCGCGGCCTCGGGCAGGGCCTCCCGGACGCTCATGAGGCGGCCCCGATCAGGCGGAGGCCGCTCCGGCCGGCGCTCATGAGGCCGCTCCGATCAGGCGGGCGCGGACCAGGCGGCCCTGCTCGCCGGCCGCTCCGGCGGCGTCGAACGGGGTGGCCAGCACCAGCGCCGCCGCTCCCTGGGCCCAGCTCGTGTCGTCCCAGCTCTCCACCTCGACCGAGATGTCCCGCCGCCCGGGATAGAGCTGCGCCCGCAGCGCCGGCTCGAAGCCGGTCCGCCACAGCGGCCAGTCGGCCGTGCCCTCGCCGAGCACCACCACGACCTCGGGGTCCACCACGTTGATCAGCCCCGCCGTGGCCCGGCCCAGAATCGCTCCGGCCTCGGCGAACACCTCGCACGCGATCACGTCACCCTCGGCGGCGGCCCTTCCGAGCGCGGCCACCGCCCCGAGCGGGTCACGTCCGTCCGGCCGAGACCGGTCCGTCCCGGTGGGGGAGAGGCTCGCGGCCGCCCCGTCGCCGGTTTCCTTGTGGCGGGCGGCGGCGAGCAGGCCCGCCGAGCCGACGAACGCCTCCAGGCAGCCCCGGGCGCCGCAGCCGCACGGCGGGCCCTCCGGGTCCACCGGCAGATGGCCGAACTCGCCCGCGCCGCCCCGGGCGCCCCGATAGACGCGGCCGTCCGCGACGATCGCCGCGCCGACGCCCCGCCCGATGGTCACCACGAGGAAGTCGCGGTGCGTACGCCCCCGGCCGTACAGGCGCTCGGCCGCGGCCAGCGCGTTCACGTCGTTCTCGACCAGGACGGGCAGGTTGAGCCGGCGGCGCAGCCGATCGCCCACCGGCATGGCCTGCCAGCCGAGCGTCGGCGCGTTCACCGTGCCGACCGCCTGATCGTCCACGCTGCCCGGCACCCCGACCCCGACCCCCAGCAGCGGCGGCACCCCGGAGATCTCCTGGACCACCGACTCCACCGCCGCCGCCAGGTGCTCCAGCGCGTCGGGCGCCGCCGGGTCGTGCGGCAGCTCCCAGGACCCGAGCACCTCACCGTCGAGCCGCACGTCCACCAGCACCAGGTGATCGGCGGTCACCTTCACGCCGAGGGCCCGCCCGGCGCTGCCCACCAGCCCGAGGCGCTGCGCCGGTCGGCCGCCGCGCGACGGCTTGAGATCGAGCTCCTCCAGCATCCCGTGCCCGATGAGCTCCTTGGTGAGCTGGGTGACGGTGGCGGGGCTGAGGTCGAGTTCGCGGGCTATCTCGCTGCGGCTCAGCGGGCCGACCGTGCCCAGAAGGGCGAGGATCGCCGTCCTGGTGAGGTCGCCGCGGTCCGTGCCTGCCATGTGAGAGGACTTTCTTTAGGAATAAAGTTAGTGCTGAAGATAGTGCTGCGCGGCCGCCCTCCTGTCAAGGGTCCGAAACCCTCCTGAAACACGGACGCTTACGCAAGGCGCCCGCTCGCGGAGCGCAAGTCTTGCGGCTTCTTGCACGGACCCGACGTCGTGCCTTGCGCTCTGTCGGGATGCGCCGCCTGCCCAGGTCATGGCCGTGAACAGGGCGAAGATCCTCATCTTCTGGCGATCGACAGTTATTTCTTTGCGCAATTTCGTCGAAATATTGCGGCCATCTGCTCGACATCCTATGGTTCGGCCATCCGGCACACCCGAAGGGCCACCCCCATGAGAGCACTGCTTGCCGCCC
>NZ_JBFAIM010000066.1:0-81146 GCF_040654715.1 Nonomuraea sp. NPDC050643
GGGGGGGGGGGGGGGGGGGGGGGGGGGGGGGCGGCGGTGGCGCGGCATGGCCGGCCGCGGTCCCGGGCCGCAACAAGGGCGTCGACGTTGATGAGGTAGACCCGCTGAACGACGCCGACGCCGATGTGGACGCGGTCTCCGGCATGGCTCTGCTGGAACGGGAACTCGGCGCCCAGGTGATCGGCGAGATCGACCACGCCTGAGCCGGCCGTGCGCGGGCGGATGGCCAGGGGTATGGCGGGCACTGTGCTTGGACGGGCCTCCGACAAGAGGGCGGCACGTCAGGTGAGGGCAGGTCATCGGTCATGGGATCTGGCCTGCAAGGGGTGGCCGACGGTTACGCGGGCCGGTGGTGGGGCTGATCCCTTCTCCGGGCGGGCCACGCTGAAGGTGGACGGCACGGGTGGATGTGGTGCGCGAGGACGGCCGACTCGGCAGCAGCGTGGTGTGCGGAGGCCGACGACCCGGCAGGCGCGTGGTGCGCGAGGGCGGACGGCCCGGCTCGTGCTCAGTGGGCGGGAGTGGAGGCCCGGTAGGCGGGTGATGCGCGTGGGTGAGGGTCCGGGCAGGTGCGTGGGTGGGCGAGGGTCGATGGGCAGGGTGCGGTGTGTGAGGGCGTGGGACGAAGACGCTTGCGCCTGTCTCGGTCGACGATGGGGAGCGCGCTGAGGGGGCCACGGCACCACTCAGCCGGGCAACATGGCGACGTCACGGTCTCAGCCCGGGCGGCCGAGGGGCGTTGAAGTGAGGGCCGGTCGGGACGACGGCGGGGAGTGCCCTCCCGTGCACCGCCGTACAAGATGCTGTTAGAAGTGCGGTAAGAGCCGTTACGCGAGCAATCGAGAGCGGGCGGCGGCGGAGCGTGGGTCGGTCGGGGAGAGGGTAGTGAGGCGCTCCAGGACCTCGTAGTCGTCGCGCCCGTTGCACGTCTGCGCATACGCCCACAGATCGTCAGGCGCCCCCCGCCGCAGCAGGCACGCCCGCACCTGGGCCTCGAGTTCGTCCCGTTCGCGCCGGATCTCCGGCGACTCCGACCGCAGCAGCAGCGGCCCCGGGTAGGCGCGGGCCAGTGAGGCCGGGTCGTTCGCGGACAGCAGGCCGCGCAGCTCCAGGAAGTCGGCCTCGATCGGGCACGTCAGCCGGTACGGCTTGGCCGCGATCGCGTCCCCGAGCTGGGCCCGCAGCCGGTGGATCTCGGCCCTGATCGTCACCGGGTTGCCGTCGTCCCCGTACAGGTGGAAGGAGAGCTGCTCGGCGGTCAGGCCGTGGGGGTGCAGGGCCAGGAGGGCGAGGATCTCGGCGTGCCGCAGGGACAGCGGCCGGTCGTGGTCGCCGAACGTGGCCGAGGGCGGGCTCTCTCCGAGGAACGACAGCGTCAGGGTGGGCGGCTCGGCCGACGACGAGGGGCGCAGGAGGAAGCCGTCGGCGAAGGGCTCGAGCAGGGCGACGGTCCCGTCGCGCAGGATCAGGCGCCGGCCGGTGAAGCGCGCGTGCTCGCCCAGGTGGACGCGGGTGCCCAGCTCGCCTGAGGGGTCGCCCGAGATGATCCGGCCGGTCGCCGACAGCAGGATGCCGGGCCGGCCGCGTAGCGCCTCGTAGCGGCGCCTGAGGCGTTCGTCGCGTTCGTGCATGCGCAGGGCGAGCTGCGTCTCGGCCAGCTTGGCCGTGGCGGCGACGAGGGCGACGGTGGCGGGGTGCAGGCTGCTGGCCGTGCCGCTGACGTCCACGCAGCCGATGACCCGGCCCGAGTCGGGGTCGGTGATGGGCGCGGCGCTGCACGACCAGATGTGCAGCACCCGCATGAGGTGCTCCTCCGAGTAGACGTGTACGGGCCGGCCCGTCGCCAGGGCGGTGCCGATGCCGTTGGTGCCGACGCTGGTCTCGTTCCACTGGTGTCCGGCGGCCAGGCCGACCTGGTCGGCGCGCCGCATGATCGAGTGACTGCCCTCGCGCCAGAGCACCCTGCCGTCGCCATCGGTGACGATCATGACTTGGCGGGTCTCGCCCGCCAGTCCGGACAGCGTCTGGGCGAGCAGGGGCAGGAGCGGCTGCAGGGGGTGGGTCCGGCGGATGTCCCTGATATGCGAAAGGTCGTAGACGAGTGGGGCACTCTTGCCTTCTGGGTCGATCCCGGCGTCCAGCGAGCGGCGCCACGAGGCCTTGATCAGGTGGCGGGGAGACGCCGGCCAGGCATGGCCGGTGGCCGCGGCTTCGTGCGCTCCGCGTAGAAGGCGGGAGTACGCGTCGAGATGGGCGTAACTCATCGGTCACTCCAAGTAGTCAACTAGAGCATCCGTCGTGCGCGCCATCTGCGCAACCCGTTCGGGGGGATTGCAGAGGGTGATTGAATGAACGCAACGTGTGTGCAACGTTCCTCTGCGTAGCGTCCCGGATCAACGCGTCGGCGTGGTGCGGCCGCTCCGCCGACGTGGTGGCCGGGTCTCGGACGCTGGAGGGGGGCCGAGACCCGGCCAAAAACCGCGCCCGACCTGAAGGGCGCGGAAACGATGACTCTCCGGTGACAACAGACCTCGATCACGACATGAGAACCAGGCCAGGACAACCGTTCCGAGAGGGAAACGCGCGACCACGGGCGACGCGCGGGGTGGGACGAGCGTCCAGGACAGCCAGCCCGTGTACGAAACGTGGGGACACCCCAGTACATGACTCCGCTCAAACACCGTAGGCTCGTGGCAGTCAAGAACGCGGAGCCACGAGGAGCGCACGACGGTGAACCCAGGGGATGTCAACCTGCAGCAGCTGCTGGAGCAGGCCCAGCTCATGCAGCAGCAGCTTGTGAGCGCCCAGCAGGAGCTCAACGACGCGCAGATCGAGGGCTCATCTGGCGGTGGCCTGGTCACGGCCGTCGTCAACGGCTCTGGCGAGCTGCTGGAGCTCAAGATCGACCCGAGCGTGATCGACGCCGGCGACGCGCAGGACACCGCCGACACGATCGCCGACCTGGTGATCGCGGCCGTCCGCGACGCCGTGCGCGCGGCCGCCGACCTGCAGCAGGAGAAACTCGGCCCGCTCGCCCAGGGGCTGGGTGGCGGCGGCCTCGGACAGTTGCCAGGGTTCTAGGCATGTACGAGGGGGTCGTCCAGAACCTGATCGACGAATTGGGCCTGCTGCCCGGCGTCGGTCCCAAGAGCGCGCAGCGGATAGCGTTCCACCTGCTGGCGGCCGATCCGGCCGACGTCAAACGGCTGGCGCACGCACTGCTCGAGGTCAAGGAGAAGGTCCGCTTCTGCCGGGTCTGCGGAAACGTGGCCTCCGAGGAGGAGTGCCGCATCTGCCGTGACCCGCGTCGCGACACGCACGTCATCTGCGTGGTCGAGGAGTCGAAGGACGTCGTGGCGATCGAGAAGACGCGCGAGTTCCGGGGCACATACCAGGTGCTCGGCGGCGCGATCAGCCCGATCGACGGCATCGGCCCCGACGACCTGCGCATCCGCGAGCTCATGACCCGCCTGGCCGACGGCAGTGTCACCGAGCTCATCCTCGCCACCGACCCCAATCTGGAGGGCGAGGCGACGGCTACCTACTTGGCCCGTCTGGTCAAGCCGATGGGCATCAAAGTGACACGATTGGCCAGCGGTCTGCCTGTGGGCGGTGACCTCGAATACGCCGACGAGGTGACCTTGGGCCGCGCGTTCGAAGGACGGAGGCTGCTGGATGTCTGACCAGTGGAGCGCGCTGGCGGAGGAGATCGCCGGGCACGCGACGAACTACGTGGACGGCCTGACCAGGGTCGCGGGCGGCGAGGGCGGCGACGCCATCTGGTCGCTGCTGCTGGTGGAGGTCGCCCAGGTGAGTCTGGCGGGCGCCAAGCTCGGCGCCAACCAGGACGTCATCCTGGCCGGCAACTACGAGCCGCCGATGAGCGAGGACCCCGACATCGACAGCGTCCGCACGGCGCTGGCCGAGCGGCTCGAGGCCGTCGACGACTACGCCGAGGTGTTCGACCCGTACAAGGACACCGCGGTCACCCCCTACCGGCTCTCCGACGACCTGACCGCGGTCGCCGCCGACCTCATCCACGGGCTGCGGCACTATCACGCGGGCCGGCCCCACGAGGCGCTGTGGTGGTGGCAATACTCCTACTTCAACACCTGGGGCAACCACGCGGGCGCGGCGATGCGCGCGCTGCAGGCCCTCGCGGCGCATTCGCGCCTTGACGTGGCCGAGGAGACCACCACGGTTTGATCGTCCACATAGTGGTCCAGTGAGAAATCTGCCAGGCGGCCCGCCGCCATGGCCCCGACCTGGGAAAAAGCACAGGACGGCAGGTCGGAGCGCAGGTTTCTCGCTGGTACGTGCCATCAGGCGCATGAGAGGCCCCCAGTAGACTGGCACCTCACAGTCCAAACCGGGAGACTCTCGTGGCGCTCGTTGTGCAAAAGTACGGTGGTTCGTCCGTCGCCGACGCGTCCTGCATCAAGCGGGTCGCGCAGCGGATCGTCGCGACGAAAAAAGCCGGCAACAACGTGGTCGTCATCGTCTCCGCCATGGGAGACACGACGGACGAGCTGCTCGACCTGGCCGAGCAGGTGTCGCCGCTGCCCCCGGGCCGCGAGCTCGACATGCTGCTGACCTCGGGCGAGCGCATCTCGATGGCCCTGCTCGCGATGGCGATCGCCAACCTCGGCCACGAGGCGCGCTCGTTCACCGGCTCGCAGGCCGGCGTGATCACCGACTCCACCCACGGCAAGGCGCGCATCATCGACGTGACGCCCAGCCGCATCCAGGAGGCCATCGACCAGGGTCACATCGCGATCGTGGCCGGCTTCCAGGGCGTCTCGCAGGACACCAAGGACATCACCACACTGGGCCGGGGTGGCTCCGACACCACGGCCGTGGCGCTGGCGGCGGCGCTGAACGCCGATGTGTGCGAGATCTACACCGACGTCGACGGCATCTTCACTGCCGACCCGCGCATCGTGCCGGCGGCTCAGCAGATCCCCAGGATCTCCTACGACGAGATGATGGAGATGGCGGCCTGCGGCGCGAAGATCCTGCATCTGCGCTGCGTGGAATATGCTCGCCGTTTCGACCTGCCGATTCACGTACGCAGCTCTTTCAGCACCAAGGAAGGCACGTGGGTCGTCTCCGACCCTTACACCGAAGGAACCGAGATGGAGCAGCCGATCATCTCCGGCGTCGCGCACGACCGGAGCGAGGCCAAGATCACTGTTGTCGGGGTCCCCGACAAGGTCGGCGAGGCTGCCTCGATCTTCAAAACGCTGGCCGACGCCGAGATCAACATTGACATGATCGTGCAGAACGTCTCGGCCGCGGCCACTGGGCGCACGGACATCTCGTTCACGCTGCCCACGGCCGACGCCCAGACGGCGCTGACGTCGCTGAAGAAGATCCAGGCCCAGATCGGTTACGAGTCGCTGCTGTTCGACGACCAGATCGGGAAGGTGTCGCTGATCGGCGCAGGCATGCGCTCGCACCCCGGCGTCACCGCGACGTTCTTCGCGGCCCTCGCCGACGCGGGGGTCAACATCGAGATGATCTCCACCTCGGAGATCCGCATCTCTGTGATCGTCGGGCAGGACGGTGTGGACGTGGCCGTGGCGGCCGCCCACCGTGCCTTCGATCTCGACGCCGACCAGGTCGAAGCCGTGGTGTATGGAGGTAGTGGACGATGAGCAGGCCTACTCTCGCCCTGATCGGGGCCACCGGTGCCGTGGGCACCGTCATGCGCGACATCGTGTCGACGCGTGCGGACATCTGGGGCGAGATCCGTCTCGTCGCCTCCCCGCGTTCGGCGGGCAAGGTGCTCCAGGTCCGGGGCGAGGACATCGTGGTGCAGGCCCTCGCGCCCGAGGTGTTCGACGGCGTCGACGTGGCCATCTTCGACGTGCCCGACGAGGTGTCGGCCGTGTGGGTGCCGATCGCGGCCGAGCGCGGCGCCATCGCGATCGACAAGTCGGGGACGTTCCGCATGGAGCCGGACGTGCCGCTGGTCGTGCCCGAGGTCAACCCGCTCGACGCGCGTGAGCGGCCGCGCAACATCATCTCGACCCCCAACTGCACGACGCTGTCGATGATGGCGGCCATGGGCGCGCTGCACGCCGAGTTCACGCTCACCGAGCTGGTCGTCGCCTCCTACCAGGCGGTTTCGGGCGCGGGTGTGGCGGGTTCGGCGCGGCTCTACGACGAGATCGAGGCGCTGGCCGGTGACCGCACGGTCGGGCAGGCAGCGGGCGACGTACGCAAGGTGCTGGCCAACAAGCTGCCGGAGGAGTCGCCGTTCCCGGCGCCCATCGCGTTCAACGTGGTGCCGTGGGCCGGCTCCAACAAGGGTGACGGCTGGGCCTCCGAGGAGCTCAAGCTCCGCAACGAGTCCCGCAAGATCCTCGGCATCCCGGACCTGAAGGTCTCCGCGACCTGTGTCCGCGTGCCGGTGATCACGACGCACTCCCTGGCCGTGCACGCGCGGTTCGCACGCGAGATCACGGTCGCCGACGCGCACCGCGTCCTGGAGGCGGCGCCGACGGTGGTCCTGATGGACGACCCGGACAACGGGATCTACCCGACGCCTCTCGACGTGGTGGGCACGGACCCGACCTATGTGGGCCGTGTCCGTCAGGCGATCGACTTCCCGAACACGCTCGATCTGTTCGTGTGCGGTGACAACCTGCGCAAGGGTGCGGCGCTCAACGCGGCGGAGATCGCCGAGCTGGTGGCGGCCGAGTTCTGATCCTTGGTGGTGTGACGCCGTGCGTCTCGTGCGGCGTCACACCTCTTGCCGGTGCGGCGCCGTGGCCCTGTCACCGGAAGAGGATGTCCCAGTGGTCGCTCTCGTCGGCGAACGTCGTGCCTGAGGGCGATTTGTAGAGGGCGGCTCCGTCGCTGCGCACCCCGGCCTTGTCATGGTTCTTCATGATGTGCCGGTCGATGCAGGCGTTGTGGGAGATGTCGAGCTTGTAGCCGTTCCCGTGGCTGAAGTGGCCGGGAGCGTGGCCTCTCTCCGTGCCGCCCGTCACCATGATCGGACAGCCGCTCACCCGCTTCAGCTCGATGGCCTTGGCGACCGTCCTGGTCCGCACGGAGTCGAGCGACGTGCAGTGGTGCATGTGCTTGCTCGTGCAGTTGCCGGTCGACTTCGTCTTCAGCCCCGCGCTCTTCAGCCAGCCGTTGGCCGTGCGGTGGGACATGTGGACGGCCTGCCTGGGCATGACCCGCGTCAGATCGACGTGAGCGCGCTTGTGAGCGATGAGCGGCCGGGCCTGAGGCATCTTGGTGACTCTGGTGTGCACGGGGCTCCGTTGCGGCTTCTCGGCCGCTGAGCGGGCCTTGAGCCGCCGCTCCTCCGCCACGTCCGCCGAGTGGGCCGTGAGCCGCTGCTCCTCCACCAGGTCCGTGTGGTCCTCCTCGACGGCGTTGGGCCGTTCGCGGATCACCTGCGCCCGGTCCTCGCGGTACACGGGCCACTGCGAGTCGCTGATCGGCCAGTCCCGCATGGCCATGAGCCGCTCGCGGGCCTCCATGAGCCGCTCGAACGCCCAGGGTCCGGCCAGGCGGGGCCCGACCTCGTAGGCGTCGGAGAGCGCCGCGGCCATGGCCGCCCGCTCCCAGTACGCCGGGCCGTCGTCCCAGCCGCCGGGACCGGCCTCGTACAGGCTGCCCTGGACCGTCGACCCTTCGGGGTGGGTGGCGGCGGAGGCGGCCGAGGCCAGCGCGATTATGGTGATCTCAATGCCGAGGAGCGCGACTACGATGAGGCGCACTGTTCCACGTATCCACATGTCGATGCCTTTTCGCGGAAATAGCCCTTCCGCCTGAAACGACAATCCCACCTTTCACAGGAGATAACTCATGCCGCAGGTGCAACTTTGCCCTGTGGCGGTGATCACCGTGCGGCTCCATGACCTAACCTCACTCCACGACGTAAAGTGACGAGCGTGGCCGAAGCCCGGAACCGAGGAGCGGAGAGCACCCGAGAGGTCATCGTCGAGACGGCCTTGCGACTGTTCAGAGAGCGGGGCTTCGACGCGACCACGATGCGCGCCATCGCCGCTGAGGCCGGAGTGTCGGTGGGCAACGCCTACTACTACTTCGAGAGCAAAGAGGCGCTGATCCAGGCCTACTACGACCGTGCCCAGGCCGAGCACGAGGAGGCCTGCAGGGAGTTCCTGGCGACGGAGGCGGCGTTCGCGGCCAGGCTGAGCGGGGTGCTGCGCGAGTGGGTGCGCGTGTCGGAGCCGTACCACGAGTTCGCGGTGAAGTTCTTCAAGCACGCGGCCGAGCCGACCAACCCGCTGAGCCCGTTCAGCGAGCAGTCGTCGCCGGCGCGTGAGGCGTCCATCGCCATCTACCGCCAGGTCGTCGAGGGGTCGCGCGACCGCATGAACGCCGAGCTGCGCGAGGAGCTGCCCGAGCTGCTCTGGCTGCTGTCCATGGGGATGGTGCTGTTCTGGGTGCATGACACGTCGCCGGGGTGCGCGCGGACCTACCGGCTGATCGAGGTCACGGTGCCGCTCGTCGATCGGCTGGTCGGGCTGTCGCACCTGCCGGGGCTGCGCGGGATCACGAAGGACTTCATCGCCGCGGTTCATGAGTTGCGCGCATAGGAGAACATACCGAGCGGTTGGTACGGTGGGACGCGTGTGGCGGCCGGCCTCGGGTCGCCGTGTCAGGCGCTGGAGGGCGTGAATGACGCAGAACTGGGGGATGACCATCCCCTTCTACGACCGCTCACTGTCGAACTCACGGGAGCTGATCGAGGAGCTGCCCGGGCTCGGATACACCGACGTGTGGTCGGCCGAGGTCAACGGGGCCGACGGCTTCGTGCCGCTGGCCATGTCCGCGCAGTGGGCGCCGGGGGTGAGGCTGGGCAGCGCCATCGTGCCGGTCTCGACGCGCGGCCCCGGGCTGCTGGCCATGTCCGCGGCCACGCTGGCCGACCTGGCGCCGGGGCGGTTCGTGCTCGGCATCGGCGCGTCCTCGCCGGCCATCGTGGAGCGGTGGAACGCGGGCACGTTCGCCAAGCCGTACGCGCGCACCCGCGACACGCTGCGCTTCCTGAAGAAGGCGCTGGCCGGGGAGAAGGTCTCGGAGGCGTACGAGACGTTCGAGATCAAGGGCTTCAAGCTGGAACGCGCCCCCAAGACGCCGCCCAAGATCGTGCTGGCCGCGCTGCGCCCCAGAATGCTGCGCCTGGCCGCCGAGGAGGCCGACGGGGCCATCACGAACTGGCTCTCACCTGACGACGTGCGCAAGGTCCGGGCGGAGATCGGCCCCGGCACCGAGCTGATCGCCCGCCTGTTCGTCTGCGTCAGCGAGGACGCCGACCGAGTGCGGGAGCTGGGCCGGTGGATGCTGGCGAGCTACCTCACCGTCCCCGTGTACGCCGCCTTCCACGACTGGCTCGGTCGCGGCGAGGTGCTGCGCCCCATGCACGAGGCGTGGGCGGCCGGCGACCGGCAGGCCGCGCTCAAGGCCATCCCCGACGAGGTGGTCGACGCCCTGATCGTGCACGGCGACGCCGCCACCTGCCGGGCCAGGATCCAGGAGTACGTGGCGGGCGGGCTCGACACTCCCGTGCTCGCCCCCATCCCGGGCGGCGAGATCTCCATCGACCAGGCAGTCCGGGATCTGGCGCCGAAGGGGTAGACCATGGACGAGGTGCTGAGGCTGGACGCGGTCGGGCAGGCGCGGGCGGTCAGGGACGGCCAGGTGTCGGCCCGTGAGCTGGCCGAGACCGCGATCGCGCACATCGAGGCCCACGACGGCGACCTGAACGCGGTCGTCCACCGCCGTTTCGAGCGGGCGCTGGCCGAGATCGACGCCATCCCGCCGGACGCGCCCTTCCGTGGGGTGCCGATCCTGCTGAAGGATCTCGGGTGGCGGGAGGCGGGCGAGCCCTACAGCGCGGGCTCGCTCGTCCGCGACGGCGTCGAGAACGCGGCGGACGCCTATGGTGTCGTGCGGCTGCGGGAGGCCGGGTTCGTGCTGCTCGGGCGGACGAACACGCCCGAGTTCGGCAGCACGATCACCACGGAGCCGGTGGCGTTCGGGGCGACGCGCAATCCGTACGACGTGGCGTACTCGGCGGGTGGTTCGAGCGGCGGGTCGGCCGCCGCCGTGGCCGCCGGGATGGTCGCCCTGGCCACCGCCAGCGACGGCGGCGGCTCGATTCGCGTCCCCGCGTCCATGTGCGGCCTGGTGGGGCTCAAGCCGACGCGCGGGCGTGTGAGCATGGGGCCGGTCATGGGCGAGGGGTGGAGCGGGTTCTCGTGCCCGGGGTTCGTCAGCAGGACCGTACGCGACACGGCCGCGGCGCTCGACGTCGTCGCCGGGCCGTACCCGGGCGACCCGTACGCCGCCCCCGCCCTGCCCGGCCGGCTGGCCGACGAGGTCGGCAGGGACCCGGGCAGGTTGCGGATCGGGTTCCTGACCACGCACCCCCGGGGCGACGTGCCGGAGGTGCCCGAGCTGACCGAGGCCGTCACCGGGGCCGCCGCGCTGCTGGAGTCGCTCGGCCACGACGTCGCGCCCGGCGGCCCCGAGGCGCTCGGCGACCCGCGCTTCCCCGAGCACTTCGGCGCCATCGTGGCCGACAACCTGGCCGCCCACGTGGCGGCCCTGGGCGAGCTGCGCGGCAAGCCGGTGGAGCTCGACGAGCTCGAACCGCGCAACGCCGCCATGGTGAACGCGGCACGCCGGCACAGCGCCGCCGACCACATCCTGGCCACACAGTGGGTGGACGGCTTCCGCCGCCGCATGGCCGGGTGGTGGAGCGCCGGCCACGACCTGCTGCTGGCGCCGTCGATGGGGGTGGCGCCGTTCCCGCTGGGCTGGATCCCGCCCGACGACCTCAGCGTGGCGTTCGGCAGGACCGCCTACGTCGTCTCCTACACCTCGCCCGTCAACGCCACCGGGCAGCCGGCCGTGTCGCTGCCGCTGCACACGAACGCGGCGGGGTTGCCGGTGGGCGTACAGCTCGTGGCGGCGGCCGGGAGGGAGGACCTGCTGATCCGCGTGGCGGCGCAGATCGAGCGGGCCAGGCCCTTCGAGCACACGGCCCTGCGCTAGGAACTCGTGGCCCGGCTGACGCGTTATGTCGTGAAAGCCCGGGGTAAGGGAGATCACATGATGGCGAAGGCAGCACGGGCAGCGGCGGCGTTGCGGACCTACCGCGAGGTGACCAAACCCGGATCGCCCGGTCTCATGACCCGGGTCCGGGCGATCCCGCGCATGGTGGGCGCGGTCATGCGCGGGCGCTACGCCGGCATGGGCAAGGGCAAGCTCGCCATGCTCGGCTTCGGCGTCCTCTACATCCTCTCGCCGATCGACGTCCTGCCCGAATTCCTGATGGTCATCGGCGTGGCCGACGACTTCGGTGTCTTCCTGTGGCTGATGTCGTCGCTGCTCGGCGAGAGCGGGCGCTATGTCGAGCACGAGCGGAGCATCATCCAGGGCCGCCTGGAAGACCAGGGGCGCCTGGAAGAACGCTAGATCTCCTCCATCCGCAGCCAGGCGCGTGACGGGAGCGGGTGGCCGAACAGGCGGGCCGCGTTGCCGTAGGCGACCCTGGCGATGTCGGCGGGCGGGAGCGTGCCGAGGTTGCGGGCCACCGACTTCTGCGTGTCGGGCCAGGTCGAGTCGGAGTGCGGGTAGCCGCTCTCCTGCAGCACGTGGTCGAGCCCGACCGCGAGCCGCACGCCCGACAGGGCGTGGTCGTCGAGCGTGCCGAAGAAGAAGTTGCGGCGCAGCACCTCGCTCGGCTTGAGCCCGCCCTCCCACGACGCCTCACCGGCCACCGGGTGGTCGAGGGCGTAGTCGGCGCGCTCGGCCAGCATCGGCAGCCAGCCCACGCCGCCCTCGACGATGAGGATGCGCAGCGACGGGAAGCGCAGCGGCAGCCCGGACCAGAGCCAGTCGGCGCAGGCGAACATCGCGCTGGTCGGCATCAGCGTGGTGATGGCCTCGATGGGTGTGTCGGGCGAGGGCACAGGAGACCACGACGAGTCACCGGTGTGCAGGCAGACGACGGTGCCGGTCTCTTCGCAGGCGGCGAAGAACGGGTCCCAGTGGCCCGAGTGGATCGACGGCAGGCGCAGCCGCGTCGGGAACTCGGGGAAGACCACGGCCTTGAAGCCCCTGGCGGCGTTGGCGCGGATCTCCTTGGCGGCCACGTCGGGATCGGGCAGCCACGGAAGCTGCAGGCCGATGATCCGCTCGGGGTAGGTGCCCGCCCAGACGTCGATGTGCCAGTCGTTCCATGCCTTCACCAGGGCCAGGCCCAGCTCCTGGTCGCGGGTCCTGGCGAACGGCATGCCCGACTGCCCGGCCAGCATGCCGGGGAAGCAGAGAGCGGCCCAGATGCCGGCGACGTCCATGTCCTCGATGCGTGCCTCGATGTCGTGGCAGCCGGGGCGCATCTGGTCGAACCTGACGGGTTCGAGCGTCCACTGCTCTCTGGGCAGTCCCGCGCCCACGTCGATGCCGGCGCACGGGTAGGTGGCGCCACCGTAGCGCCAAACCTGATGACCCGCCTCCGTCTCGACGACCTTGGGCGCGACCTCAGCGTATTTCTCCGGCAACCGGTCTTCGAACAGGTCGGGAGGCTCGATCAGGTGATCGTCGGCAGAGATGATCACATAGTCGCGCCGCCTGGGGTCAGGGTCGGGGAGCAGCGGCGTAGTCACGCACGTAACCGTACGACGGCGGGATAACGTCGAACAAGCTGCGACGTATCCGTTGGGTATCCGAGATCTTCTGACCCGGGACCGCCGGGAGGGGGTTGGCTGGCGATCCCGGGAGGAGGAGGCCCGCTCGCGCAGGGACGGGCCCGGTCGCCCTCTACCCTTCTGAGATCTGTTCAGTCAGCAAATGGGCACGAAGTTCGGCGATGCTCTCGGCGGAAAGCTGGAGCACCTGCGTGACGTATCCCTCGATCGAGCCGTGCCGGGCCGTGAGATCGGTCAGGAAGAACCGCATCGCCTCGGCGGGGGCCAGACCGAACCCCGGCCACAGGGGCGCGCCCGGATGCCTGCGGCTCCAGTCGGCGATGAAGCGCTCGGTGGCCAGGCCGGTGAGCGCGTAGTCCGCCACGATGTCGTCCTCGTCCACGCCGGCCAGCGACAGGACCAGCGCGATGAGCACGCCGGTGCGGTCTTTGCCGGCGGCGCAGTGGACGGTCACGGGGGCGTTGTCGGCCCTGGCGATCGTCTCCAGGGCGATCCGGAGGTTCTCGACGCCGTCCTCGGTCACCTCGAGGTAGCGGTCGGCGAGATAGCGGCCGATGCCGCGTTCCTCGCTGAAGGCGGCGGTGTCCCACCGGCGTCCTTCGATGGGCAGGTTCTGGTAGTGCTGCCCCTCGGTCGCCGGGACGCGTCCGGCCTTCTCGACCTCATAGGGGTGCCGCAGATCGATGATGCTGCGGACGCGCAGCGCCTGGAAGGCCGGCAGGTCGTCACCGGCCAGCCAGCCGAGGGAGTCGGCCCGGTAGAGCCGCTGCCACCTGACGGTGCGCCCGTCCTTGGCGGCATATCCACCTACGTCGCGGAAGTTGGAGAGGTTGGTGAACTCAATGTGGCGGATCACTCTCCAACCTTAATTGGCGGCGGTCGGCGCCTCCTGGGGCGCTGAGGCGTCAGACGCCTCCTGAGCCTTCCGCTCGGCGACCTCCCGTCGGATCAGCAGGCCCCAGCCGAAGACCGCGATGCCGATGAACAGCCACCACTGGACGCCGTAGGCCAGGTTGAGCCCGCCTCCCGAGCCGACGTCGGGCGCGGGCACCGGCGCGGGCGCGGCAGCGGGCTTGGGCTGCTGCTCTGTCAGCTCCACATAGCCGTCCACGAGCCGGTAGGGGAGGCCTTTCCCGATCTCGTCGGGGTTGATCAGTAGCACCTGGCCGGCCGGCAGCCCGGGCCGGTTCCTGATCCCGCTGGACTCCTCGGTCTCGCCCAGCCGTAGCCGCCCAGTGACATTTACCTGGCCGGTGGGCGGGGCCGGCACATCGGGCGTGGCGTCGGCGGTGGCGCCGGCCGGGACCCAGCCCCGGTTCACGATCACGGCCGTGCCGGCGCCGGTGACGAGCGGGGTCAGGACGTAGTAGCCGTTGTGGCCCTCCTGGGGGCGGCGGCGTACGAGGAGGGCGTGGGAGGGGTCGTACGTGCCCGCGACCGTGACCTTCCTGAACCGGTCGTCCTCGCGGACCGGCCGCCCCGGGCCCGCCAGCCGGTCCAGCGGCACGGGCGCGGCCTCGATGTTGGCGGTCACCCGCTCGCTGTTGGCCGACCGCTCCTCGAACCGCCCGAACTGCCAGCGCCCGAGGAACACGAAGGCGGGAATGACCAGCAGCACCACCACGTGGAGCGCGACCCATCGGGGCGTCAGCAGGAACCGGTACACGCCTCCAAGAGTAGGCACCGGGAGCGGTGCCCCTTGACGCGACCGCCCTGCTCAGGCGCTCCTGAGCTCCGCGCCGCCCCCCGGCACCGGCGTCACCTCGCGCGGCCCGGCCACGTCGTGGCCGTCCGAGCAGTGGAAGCGCAGCCCGATGGGGGCGCCGCAGTCGCGGTGGGTGAGCAGCACGGGCGGGCCGTGGTCACCCGTCAGATATTTGTCGCCCCAGTGCATGAGCGCGACCAGCAGGGGATAGAGGTCGCGGCCCTTCTCCGTGAGGCGGTATTCGTCGCGCTGCCGCTGCCCCGGCTCACGGTAGGGCTCCTTGCGCAGCAGGCCCTCGTCGACCAGCCGGGCCAGACGGGCGCTCAGCACCTGGCGGGGGGCGCCGGTGTTCGCCTGCATGTCGGCGAACCTCCGTACGCCGCTGAACGCCTCGCGCAGCACGAGGAAGGTCCACTTCTCCCCGACGATGTCCAGGGTGCGCTCGATCGAGCAGTTGGTCACCCGGAAGGGAACGTTCATTTTTGCATTATACCTAAGTTCGATTGACAGACTCAGCCTTCGGAGGGCACGCTGAGTCTATGCATGGAACTCAGATCCGCCCGGTCCGCCCTGGGGACGAGGAACGGATCAGAAGCTTCCTGGCCGGGCTGTCGCTGCACACGCAGACGCTCCGGTTCTTCACCGGTGTCAGCAGGCCGGCCCCGGGCCTGGTGCGCGCGCTGCTGACCCTGGACGAGCGCCGCGACGCGCTCGTGGCCACCACGGACACGGGCGAGATCGTCGCCCACGCCATGAGCTTCAAGGGCGGCTGCACGGACGTGGAGATCGCCGTGGTCGTGGCCGATCAATGGCAGGGCCGCGGGCTCGGCCCTCGGCTGGTCGACACCCTGCTGATCAGGGCATCCGTACGAGGGGCCAGGACCGTGGGCATGGACGTCCTGGGGGAGAACCGGCGCGTGCTGAGGCTCGTCCGCCGGCTCTGGCCCGACGCCGAGATGAAGGTCACGTCGGGGTCGGTGGCGGTGACCGCTATGATCGATCAGGCTGGCCTATTTGCGGAACAACGTTCTGGTACCACACCATTGACAGCGTGAAGAGTGTCAAGAACGGACGCGACGGCCGGACCCGGATCATCGAGGGCGCCCTCCGCCGATTCAGCCAGGACGGGGTGTCGGCCACCACGCTGGCCAGCCTCCGTGAGGAGAGCGGCGTCAGCGTCGGCAGCTTCTACCACCACTTCGCCAGCAAAGAGCACGTCTTCGGCGTGCTGTACGGGGAAATCATGACCGCCTACCAGAGCGCGTTCCTCGCCGAGCTGGTCAGCCATGAGGAGGCCCGCGACGGCATCGAGGCCGTGGTGGCCTTCCACATGCGATGGGCGGGGGAGCACCCCGAGCGGGCCAGGCTGCTGATCGGGGAGCGCCCGCCGCGCAAGCACGAGCCGGGCGGCGCGGAGGTGGCGGAGGAGCGGCGCGCCTTCTTCCGCAAGGTCTCCGACTGGTGGCGGCCGCACATGAAGAACGGCCAGCTCCAGCCCGTCCACCCGACCATGTGCTACGTGCTGTGGCTGGGCCCGGCGCAGGAGATGTGCCGGCTGTGGTTCGCCGGGGCGCACACGCCCACCGACGAGGAGATCAAGGGGCTGGGCGAAGCGGCCTGGCAGAGCCTGCGCCAGCCCACTCCATGACGAACAGCCCGCGCCGGCCCGCCCGGAAGGTCGGCCCGGGGCCCTGTCCCGCCTGCGCGGGGAGCAATGATCTGGGCACCGTCTGTGGTGTTATTGTCCAAATGTGAGACGACCTCGGGCGCTGGTACTGCCCACCTTGCCGGAGAGCGCGCTCGCCCGCCTGGGCGAGGTCGCCGACCTGACCGAGGTTCCCGCACGACCGAGCCTCGGCTTCACCGACGAGCAGCTCGCCGATCTCGTCATCGAGACCGGCGCGACCGTGCTCATCACCGACGGCGACCAGGTGCGCACGTCGGTGCTCGGGCTGCACCTGGACGTCGTGGCCAGCATGAGCCCGCCCACGAGCGTGGACCTGCCGCTGGCCGCCGAGCGCGGGGTGACCGTCCTGCACGCCGCCGGCCGCGATCCGGAGTCGGTCGCCGAGCTGACGCTGGCGCTGATGTTCGCGGTCAGCAGGAACATCGTCACCGCCGACAGAGAGGTACGCAGGGGGCGCGTCTACCACGACAAGGTCCCCCCGGCCCAGCGCCACCGCGGCCGGCGGCTGACCGGCAGGACGTTCGGCATCGTGGGCCTCGGCGGCGTCGGCAAGGCCATGCGCTGGCGCTGTGAGGGCCTGGGCATGCGGGTGATCGTCTGCGACCCGTTCGTGCCCGAGGCCACCCACACGCTGCCCGCGCTGCTGGCCGAGGCCGACGTGGTCTCGCTGCACGTGCCGCTGACCGAGGAGACGAGGGGCCTGTTCGGCTACACCGAGTTCGGCGCGATGCGCCCCGGCTCGATCTACCTCAACACCTCGCGCGGGGCGCTGCACGACCTGACGGCGCTGGTCGACGCGCTGCAACAGGGCCAGGTGGGCGGCGCGGGGCTCGACCACTTCGAAGGCGAGTGGCTCGACCGGGCCCATCCCCTGACCCGGCTGCCGAACGTGGTGCTCACGCCGCGGCTGGGCGAGGCCACCGGGGAGAGCCGGCAGGAAGTGGCGGAGAAGCTGGTGGAGGACATCGCCCGGATGCTGCGCGGCGAGGCGCCCGCTCATGCGTACCGGACGGACGCGCGGGTGGCCGGCACCGCGTAGGGGTCAGGCGGGCTGCCGGATCCGCGTGGGCACGCGCCAGCTCGCCCGGTCGAGGGAGATGTCGAGGCGCAGATCGCCGCGGTGCCGGCGCAGGCCGGGCACCCTGACACGGTCGTGCACGTCGAACCGGCCGTGCGAGGGATAGCCGAAGCCCAGCTCGCCGGGCAGCACGCGCAGGTCGTCACGGTTTCCGCAGCGCGGGCACGTCCACGACACCAGGTCCATGCCGCGGTTGTAGTCGGAGCAGGCGCTGAAGTATTCGTCGGGTCCGAACCGGGACTCGCAAGCCAGGCAAGGGATCAGCATGAGGCCCGCTCCTCGGGATGACGTGGTGACTTCCCTAGAGATACCGTGCCCCACTTGTTCCCCGCTTGCAGAACGCTTGGGTACTTACGTAACAGTATGAGCACTGTCGGTATCAGATCATGCGCGGGCGTCGGCGGTGAAAGGATGGCCTTGTGGAACGACTGCGCCATCATCTCCTCGAAACCGGATACACGATCGACGGCGTCCGTGAGCGCCTGGGCAGCATGGCCGCCACTGCCCTGGCCCGCGAGGAGCTGGTCCCGGCCCTGCGCGCGACGGCCGACGGCGACCCGCTGGCGACGCTGATCAGACTGTGGTGGCTCGGCGTCCCCGTCCCCGCCAAGGCCGTGCCGGCCGCAGTGCTGGCGCCGGTGCTGGAGTCGGGGCTGGTCGCGGCCGACGGCGACCGGATCAGCGCGACCGTGCACCTGCAGCCCTGGGAGACCGGCGGCTACCTGGTCTCCGACAGGAAGGTCCGCCCCGGCGACCCGGCGCTGCGGTCCGACCACGTGGTGGGGGCCGGCGGCGCCTCGGCCAACCTGGCCCAGCTCGTCACCCGCCGTCCGGTCGAGCGCGCGCTCGACCTGGGCACCGGGTGCGGCGTGCAGGTGCTGCACCTGGCCGGCCGGGCCGGGCACGTCGTGGCCACCGACCTCAACCCGCGCGCCCTGGAGCTGGCCCGGGTGAGCTGGGAGTTGTCCGGGGTCTCGGGGGTCGACGCGCGGGCGGGGTCGATGTTCGAGCCGGTCGGTGACGAGCGGTTCGATCTCGTCGTGAGCAACCCGCCGTTCGTGATCGCGCCGGCGCGGGAGGGGAGGCTGACCTATCGGGAGTCCGGGGGCGAGGGCGACTCCTTCTGCCGCGACCTCGTACGCCGGGCGCCCCGCCACCTCAACCCCGGCGGCCAGGCCCACTTCCTGGCCAACTGGCTGCACGTCGAAGGCGAGGACTGGCACGACCGCGTGGGCGGCTGGCTGCGTGAGACCGGCTGCGACGCCTGGGTGGCCCAGCGCGACGTGCAGGACCCGGCCGAATATGTCGAGCTGTGGCTCAAGGACGCGGCCGAGCAGGGCACCCGGGCCTACGCCGAGCACTACGACCGCTGGCTGGCCTGGTTCGACGAGCACAAGGTCGAGGGGATCGGCTTCGGCTGGATCACCATGCGCAACTCCGGCACGCTCGACCCGGTCGTCCGCGTCGAGCACCTCGCGCACCAGGTCGCGCTGCCGGTCGGCGACTACGTCGACTCCGTGGTCGACGCCATCGCCGCCGCGCACCGGGCCGAGGGGCTGGACGGGGCGCTGCTGCGTACCGCTGAGGGTCTGCTGGACGAGCGGATCGGGCTGCCGGGCGCCGAAGACCCCATCCGCATCGTCCTGCGTCAGACGCAGGGGCTGCGCCGCAGCAGGGAGGTCGGCACGGTGGAGGCCGCGCTGGCCGGCGTGTGCGACGGCGAGCTGGCGCTCGGGCCGTTGCTCAACGTGATCGCCGAGCTGGTCGGCGACGGTGAGATCCCCAACTCCGACGCGGTCCGGCCCCTCATCGCCGAGGGTTACTTCCTGCTTTAATCGCCCGTTGATTCGACGTTGACCCCTCGGGTGCAGGCTCTGGGGCAAGACACGGACCTGGGGGGTTCGAGGGCCGTGTCAGGTCCGGCCGGCCGTCTGAGTGAGGCGGCTAGCCACCGCGCGGAGCATCCGGATAACCGGGCCCCCTAGCGACGCGTGGCGGCATGGATGGCCGGCCGGGCTGAAAACCATTGATCACGAGCATTCGTGACTCCCGAAGGACAGCCTTGATCAACCATGTGTGGATGACACGTCTGGACGACGAGCTGTACTCAGGACTCGACGACGGACCCGTTGAAGGGCCCATTGACGGGCCCGTTGACGGGCCGATCGACGGGCTCATCGAGGGGGAGAGCGTCGAGCAGGACTTTGAGGTCGCCGGCCTCGGGAGCGCCGAGGCGGGAGAAGATCTCAAAAGCCTGCCGTAGGCAGTCGAGACTCCTCGACGTGCTGCCGAGACCGCGCAGCGCCTTGCCGAGCACCGTGAGCGACAGCGCCTCGCCGTACGGATGACCGATCTCGCGGGAGACCACCAGGGCCTCCTCGGCGTGACGGACGGCGTCGGGGTAGCGCTCGGCGGCGATGAACGTCTCGGCCAGCCTGGAGCACACCCGCTGCTCCCAGACCCGCTGCTTGCTGGCCCGGAAGAAGGCCAGGCACTCGGCGTGGTGGTGGACGGCCTCGGTCAGGCGGCCGACCCGCGACAGCACGATGCCCAGGTGGTAGCGGGCCCTGGCGGTGCCGGCGCCGCTGCCGATCTCGGTGAAGATGGCCAGGCCCTTCTCCGCCGCGGCGATCGCGTCCTCAGGACGGCCCAGGCCCAGGTGGTCGCGGGCCGAGTAGCTGAGGACCAGCGCCTCTCCGGCCGGTACGCCGTTCTCGCGGTAGAAGCGCATCGCCGCGTCGAACAGGCCGAGCGCCTCGGTGTGGCGGCGCTGCCGGCCCACGACGACGGCCAGGGCGTTGAGCACCTCGCCGGTGACGATCTTCTCGTGCCGGGCCACCGACAGCTCGTGCACGATCCTGAAGTGCTCCTCGGCCTCCTTCAGCCGGTTGCCGGCGAACAGCACCCGGCCCAGCACGTAGCGGGCCCGCAGCTCGCCGGCCTGGTCGCCGAGGCCCTGCGCGGCGGCCAGCACGGCGCGCGTGCCCTGGTCGAACTCGCGGATGTGCGTGCCGGCCTCCAGCAGCGGCTCCATCGCCACCAGCAGGTCGGCGGCGGGCAGCAACTGGTCGTCGGCGCGCGCGGAGGAGGCGGCCTGGTTGATGGCCGCGAACAGCGAGTCGCCCTCGGCGATCAGCCAGGCCACGGCCTCGTCCACGCTGGTGAAGGCGCGCCCGCCGCAGACGACCACGAGGTTGGCCGGGATCATGCTGCCCTCGTAGGCCAGCCTGTGCGCGGACTGCGTCGAGGCCAGGTAGAAGCCGAGCAGCCGGCGCAGCGCGAGTGTCCGGGCCTGGGGGCGCTCGGCCTTGTCGAGTGCCCGCCGGGCGAAGAGCTTGAGCAGGTCGTGGAAGCGGTAGCGGCCCGGCGCGGGGGCTTCGAGCAGGCTGGCGTCCACCAGGGACTCCAGCACCTCCTCGGTCTCGAACCCGCTCGTCCCCAGCACGGCGGCCGCGGCGTCGGTGGAGATGTCGGGCCCGTTGGGCAGCGACAGCAGCCGGAACGCGCGGGCCTGGGCGGCCTCGAGCTGACCGTAACCGAGCGCGAACGTGGCCTCGACGGCCAGGTTGCCCACCCGCATCTCGTCGAGCCGGCGCTGCTCGTCGGCCAGCCTGGGCACCAGCGAGGCGACCGTCCACGAGGGGCGCGCGGCCAGCCGGGCGGCCACGATGCGCACCGCCAGCGGCAGGAACCCGCAGACGGCCACCACGTCCATGGCGGCGCCGTGCTCGGCCGACACCCGCTCGGCCCCGGCTACCGACGAGAACAGCGACAGCGCCTCGTCCGGCTCCATCACGTCGAGGTCGATGAGCTTGGCCGAGGGCAGGTCGGCCAGTTTGACCCGGCTGGTCACGATGGCCGCGCAGCCCGGCGTGCCCGGCAGCAGCGGGCTGACCTGGCGGGCGTCGCGGGCGTTGTCGAGCAGCACCAGGATGCGGCGCTCGGCCAGGATCGAGCGGTAGAGCGCCGAACGCTCCGCCGGCTGGTCGGGGATGACGTCGGCCGGGATGCCGAGCGCGCGCAGGAAGCCGCCCAGCACGGACTCGGGCGCGGTGGCCTCGTCGGTGTAGCCGCGCAGGTCGGCGTAGAGCTGGCCGTCGGGGAAGACGTCGTCGACCAGGTGGGCGACGTGCACCGCCAGCGTGGTCTTGCCGACGCCGCCGATGCCGGAGATCGCCGCCACCGGCACGCCCTCGGAGGACGACTGGGCCGACAGCAGCGTGCGCAGGCGTACCGCGATCTCCTTGCGGCCGGTGAAGTCGCTGACGGCGGCGGGGAGTTGCGCGGGCCGGGGCAGCTCCAGCGCGGCGGGCGGCTGCTCCTCCTCGTCCGCGGGCTCCTCGGACGGCTCCTCGGCGGCGGTGGCGGTGGCGGTGGCGGAGAGCGTGGGGTCGGCGGCCAGGATGCGCTGGTGCAGGGCGGTCAGCTCGGGACCGGGCTCGATGCCCAGCTCGTCGACGAGCGCCTCGCGCGTCTCGGTGAAGACGTTGAGGGCGTCGCCCTGCCGCCCGCAGCGGTAGTAGGCCAGCATGAGCTGGGCGCGCAGCCGCTCGCGCAGCGGGTGGTCGGCGGTCAGCGCGATCAGCTCGGACACGATCTTCGCGTGGTTGCCCAGCTCGAGGTCGACGTCCATGAGCGTCTCGATGACGCTGATGCGGCGCTCGATCAGCCGGTCGCGCTGGTGCTCGGAGTAGGGCCCGACGGTTCCGGCCAGCGGCTCGCCCTCGAACAGCGACAGGGCGTCACGCAGGGCCGCGGCGGCGGCGGAGAGCCGGCCGGCCTTGCGGGCGGCCTCGGCGTCGTGGATGCCGCGCTCGAAGCGCACCAGGTCGAGCGCGTCCTCGGGCAGCCGCAGGGCGTAGCCCCGGCCGATGGAGGTGAGCAGCTCGGGGCGGGAGCGGGCGGGTCTGTCGGGTTCGAGCACGGTGCGGAGCCTGGAGACGTAGGTGCGCAGCGCGCCCAGGGCCCGCGGCGGGGCGTCCTCGCCCCACACCGCGTCGATCATCTCGTTCGGGGTGACCGCGCGGCCCTCCCGCAGGAGCAACATGCCGAGAATGGAGCGCTGCAGCGGGGTGCCCAGGTCGAGTTCCTGGCCATCACGCCACGCGCGGACAGGACCGAGCACGGCGAACCGCAGCCCGCCCTCAATGCTCTGACCAGCCATGCCGTCTGTCTCCAAGCCAATGGAACGATTTGTTACCAAATGATAGATCCATGTTTGCTCGTCACCTAGATGTGGGCTGATCGTTTACCGAGACGTTGATCCGCCTTTGATCGGGTGTTGAGTACGCCCCTGGATGCTGATGGTCGGCCAGGCATGACGCGCATCGCGGGGGCGTGTGTCATGTAGAGCGGATGCAGGCGGGAAAAAATACAGGCCCCGCCCTGAATGTGGGCGGGGCCGTCGGTGAACGGGTTCTCAGGCTGCCTCGACCAGTCCGAGTCTCATGGCCAGCCGATCGCGTACGGCCGGCCATTCGGAGTTCAGGATCGAGTAGAACGCGGTATCTCGGACCGTATTGTCGGCGCCTCGGCTATCCGCTCGCCGCACCCCGTCGAAGTGTGCGCCGAGAGCCTCGATGGCGGCCCGGGACTTGGTGTTGCGTACATCTGCCTTCAGGGTGATGCGGTGGACGTTCCACGTCTCGAAGGCGTGCGAGAGCATGAGGAACTTGCTCTCCCGGTTGACCCCGGTGCCCTGGGCGCAGGCGCCCAGCCAGGTGTAACCGATGTCGGCCACGGACGGAATGTCGCCCACCGCGCCACGTGTGCCCGGAGGCCAGGGCATGGGGCCCTGCCAGTACTCCAGGTGCATGAGACGGGTGGCACCGACCACGCGGTCGGTGTTCAGCCACCGGATGGCGAAGGGCAACGTGCGGCCCTCCGCCTGCTCAGCCATCGCGGCCTCCACATAGGAGACCATCTCGTCCCGGCCATTCGGGACCCGGGTGAAGCCGTAGGTGGAACGGTCTTCACCCGCCGCGGCGACGAGGTCATCGACCGCCGCGAGGCTGAGAGGTTCCAGGCGCACGGAGCGCCCGGACAGGGTGACAAGAGCGGGCATGTGCACATGATGAGGGGAAGCGAGGGCGCACGTAACCAGGCAGTTAGGAAGATCTTTTACCGGATTCTGCGGACTGGTTGTTTCCGCAGGTCAGAGCCCCCTTTTGGGGGACGGTAAACCGGCTCTTGGGCAAAGATTCGCCTAACCGTGACATGGCGCTGGGACGAGCGCGGAGAGGCGTTCGCGCACCGCGCCGTGGCGCACCAGCGAGAGCTCCTTCAGGCCCATCGACAGGTAGTCGAGATTGTCCGCGATCCACGGCAACTGGAGCGGGTCGTCGCTGGTGAGAGCGGCCTGTCGCTCCTCGGCGGTGTCGCCGTAGAGCAGGCTCACCGCCACGCGTACGCGGGCGTACGCGGGGTCGTCGCCGAAGGCGTGTCCGGGCAGGACTCCGATGCCGTGTTCCTCCAGAAGGATCTTGGTGATCTCGGCCGACCCGCCGAGTCGCAGATGGCTCAGGTCCGGATAGAGGTAGAAGCCGCCCTGAGGGATCGGCACGCCGGCGCCGATCTCCACGAACCGGTCGCGTACGGCCCGCGCGACCGTGCCGTGCAGCCGGCGGCTGCGGGCGATGCGGTCGGTCAGCTCGGGCGGATCGCCGAAGGCGTAGGCCGCGGCCTCCTGTACGGGCGCCGCGGGCGCCGACCAGATCTCGCTGGCCACCGCGAGCAACCGCCGGCGCAGCGCGTGCCCGTCCTCGGGCAGCCTGGCCACCCCGATCCGCCAGCCGCCCAGCGCCAGGCTCTTGCTCAGCCCGGTGGTGATGATCGTGCGCTCGGGCGCGAGATCGGCCGGCGAGGTGTAGGGCAGGTCCGGGTCGTGCAGCAGGTCCCGGTAGATCTCGTCCGAGATGATCATCAGGTCGAGCTCGCGGGCGAGCCTGACCAGGCGGCTGATGGACGACGGCGTGGCCAGCCGGCCCGTCGGGTTGTCGGGCAGGGTGACCAGCACCGAGCTGACCGTCCTGCCCTGCGCCCTGGCCCTGCGGACTTCGGCGGCGACCAGATCCGGGTCGGGCACGCCACCCTCTCCTGGCGGTGCGGGCACCAGGATGGGGCGGGAACCGACGAGATCGGCCTGCGCGGCGTAGCTGACCCAGCTCGGCATGGGCAACACGATGTCTCCGCCGATCGCCAGGAGCAGGCCGTACAGCAGCGACTTGCTGCCGGGGCCGCTGACGACCAGGTCGGGGTCGGTGATGAGCCCACGTCGTGTCCAGTAGCCCGCCGCCGCGGTCCGCAGTCCGGACGCCCCCGCGACCGGCCCGTAGCCGTTGCGCTCTGATGCGGCGGCCAGCTTGTCGCGCAGTGCCGGGTGGACGGGCAGACCTGCCTCCCCGAAGGCCAGGTGCACCACGCGCTCCCCGGCGCGCCGTCTTCGTTCGATGTCCTCGTTCGCCGCCAGAGTGGCGGACAGAGTCACGCTCATGTTGGTCACCTTCCCAGCGTGGTTGGATGAAGGCATCAGGACAAGCGAGGCTTTTTGTGGGTAGGCATAAGGAAGACTGATGCTCGAATTGCGGCGGTTGGTGCTGATCTGCGAGTTCGCCAGAAAGGGCAGCATCGCGGCGACGGCGGAGTCGCTCGGTTACAGTCCTTCGGCCGTCTCGCAGCAACTCGTGGCGCTGGAGCGCGAGACCGGGACGGCCCTCATCGACAGGACGGCGCGCAGCGCCGAGCTGACCGACGCGGGCCGCCGGTTGGTCGTGCACGCCGAGCGCATCCTGTCGATGGTCGAGGAGGCCGAGTCCGACCTGTCCGCCCACGCGGGCACGCCCGCGGGACGAGTCGTGGTCACCGCGTTCCCGACGGCGGCGGTGGCGTTCGCGCCCGCGCTCGCCCGCTCGCTGCGCCGCCACACGGAGCTGACGCTCCGGCTCGGGCAGAGCAGGTCGGGGCGCGGCATGCGCGAGGTGCAGTCGGGGGAGGTGGACATCGCGCTCGTCGACGACTGGTACGGAGGCGTCCGCGACAGCGAGAGCCTGCGCGTGTTCCCCCTCCTGC
Source organism: Nonomuraea sp. NPDC050643 (assembly GCF_040654715.1). Classification (NCBI taxonomy): domain Bacteria; kingdom Bacillati; phylum Actinomycetota; class Actinomycetes; order Streptosporangiales; family Streptosporangiaceae; genus Nonomuraea; species Nonomuraea sp. NPDC050643. Next base: position 25,245 of record NZ_JBFAIM010000066.1, read on the forward strand.
GCGACCCTCTCGTGCTGGTGGTGCCGCGCAAGCACCGCCTCGCCGACCCCGACGTGCCCCTGGACCTGCGCGAGCTGCGGAACGAGCCGTGGATGGCGACCCCCGACGGCGAGCCCTCGCGGCTGGCGGTGGACCGGCTGCTGGTGGACGTGGGTGGCACCCGGCCGACACCGTGGGAGTTCGAGGGCCTGGGGACGATCCTGTCGCTCGTCGCCAAGGGCATCGGCATCGCCGCCGTCCCGGCGCTCGCGCTGGCCGCCGGGGTGCGGGGGCTGGCCGTGCGGCAGTTCCCGGGCAACCCGGTGGGGCGCGAGGTGCACGCGGTCGCCCGCGGCTCCAGCGTGCACCGGCCGTCGGTGTCGGTGACCCTGCGCGCGATCCACGTGGCCGCCCGCTACATCGCGGCCGACCTGGATCCGGTACGCCCGGCGGACCGCGCCAGGGAGACCCCGCGCGGCCAGGACGACCCGCTGGCCGAATGGCCGGGCAAGGCGCTGCGGTCGATGGGGGACGTGGGCCGCTCGTTCGGCGAATGAGGTGACACCTCGTCCGACGCGATAACGTCTGCGCCTATGGCGCCGACGTACGAGATCGAGCACCTTCTGCTCGCCCAGCCGAGCATCCGCACGGTGGCGGGGGTCGACGAGGTGGGCCGCGGCGCCTGGGCGGGGCCCGTCACGGTCTGCGCCGTCGTCACCGACCTGTCCGAGCCGCCCGCCGGGCTGACGGACTCCAAGCAGGTCTCCGCCGCCAGGCGCGGGCCGCTGGCCGCCGAGCTGGACGGCTGGGCGGCCGGCGTCGGCTTCGGCGAGGCCACGCACACCGAGATCGACACGCTGGGCATGACCGAGGCGCTGCGCAGGGCCGCCCGCCGGGCGCTGGAGTCGCTGCCGGTGCGTCCCGACGCGGTGATCCTCGACGGCAAGCACGACTACATCGGCCCGCCGTGGCCGGTGCGCCTGGAGGTCAGGGGCGACGCGGCGAGCATCTCCGTGGCCGCCGCGTCGGTGCTGGCCAAGGTGCGGCGCGACGCCTACATGGCGACGATCGGCTGCCACGCGTACGGCTTCGCCGAGAACGCCGGCTACCCCTCGCCCATCCACCAGGAGACGCTGGCCGAGCTGGGGCCGACCGCGCACCACCGGCTCTCGTGGTCCTACCTGGACGACCTGCCGAAGTGGCGGCACCTGAAGCGGCATCGCGACCCCCTCGCCGGCGAGGGGCAGGCCACCCTTTTCGGCTGAACAGGCTCCATAAGCCCAGGTCATCGGCCATCATCGGGTGCGTGCGAATCGGGGTCTTCATCGTCGCGGCGCAGTTTCCCGGCCAGGAGCCGGGGCGGGTGCTCGCCGATGCCGTCGAGCTGATCGTGGCGGCCGAGGAGGCGGGGTTCGACGACGCGTGGATCGCCGAGCACCACTTCATGTCCTACGGCGTGTGCCCGTCGGCCACCACGCTGGCGGCGGCGGCCGTCGGCAGGACCTCGCGGATCGGGCTCGGCACGGCCGTCAGCGTGCTGTCCACCTGGCATCCCGTGGCGCTCGCCGAGCAGGCGGCCATGCTGCACCACCTGTCCGGCGGGCGGTTCACGCTGGGCGTGGGCAGGGGCGGGCCGTGGGTGGACCTGGAGGTCTTCGGCACCGGGCTCGACCGGTACGAGCGGGGGTTCGAGGAGTCGCTCGACGTCCTGCTCGGCGCGCTGTCCGGCGGCGGTTCGGTGGCGGCCGACGGGGAGTTCTTCCGGTTCCGGGAGGTCGCCATGGTGCCCGGGGCCCGGCTGCGGCCGGTGGTCGCGTGCACCTCGGAGTCGACCGTGGGGCTGGCGGCGGCGCGCGGGCTGCGGATGCTGCTGGGGATGCACGTCGGCGACGCGGACAAGGCGGCCCTGATCGCCGGCTACGCCGCACGGGGCGGGACGGCGAAGGGGCACGTGGCGGCCGGGGTGGCGTACGTGGCCGACTCGACTGCCGCGGCGGTGCGGGATCTCAAGGGGTCGATGCCGCGCTGGATGGGGCCGGGGCTGGCGGGATATGTGCCGGTGGACGGGCGGCTTCGGGGGTCACGTGACGTGCCGGCGTACGTGGAGCTGCTGAGCCGTATCCATCCGGTCGGCTCGGCGGAGCACTGCGCCGAGACCCTGCGCCGCACCTCGGAGGTCGCCGGGATCGAGCACTTCATCGTGATGGTGGAGGGGATGGGCGAGCACCGGCGGACCCTGGAGAACATCCGGCGGTTCGGGGCCGAGGTGCTGCCGCTGCTGCCCGAGTGACCGGCGGGCCGGGGAACGGCCCGCCGGCAGGGTTCAGCAGTCCACCAGTTCGGGTTTCTGGTTGAGGATCTGAGCCCGCGGGGTGACGAAGTCGGCCAGGGCCTTCGTCGCCGCCGGGTCGAACACGGCGACCCGGTGGCAGTTCTGGAAGGCCAGGCGGACGCCGAAGTAGCGCTCCAGCGCGCCACGCATCGAGTCGCTCGCCAGGCAGCGCAGGAGCTGCCCCCGAGCCTCCTCGGACGGCGGCGGCACCTGGTTGTCGGCGAACTCGGCCCCGCTGTGCTCGCGTTGCTTGACCAGCTCGCTGATCAGCGACCACGCGTAGGGCAGGGAGTCGCGGACGCATGCGATGAACGTCGCGTCGTCCACGTCACCGACTCTGGCCTGGTCGAGCAGATCGTTCGGAACGGTCAGCGACATGCTGTCTCCTCTCGAAGGGGTCGAATATGACGCTAAATACGGAAAGGGAGGCGCTCCAGATGCCTGGCGGGCACAGTCGTGTCGTCAGGGCGCGTGCTCAGGGGCCTCGATCGGTGTGTTCGGTCAGGGGCCGTAGACGAAGTCCGGGTCGATCTGCTCAGACAGGTCGGTGCCGGTCCTGTCGTTGCCCCAGGCGCGGGCGTTGCGCAGGTGGAACTCCGCGGTCTGGCGGCCGAAGCGGGCCCAGTCCTTGTCCTGCTCGTCGAGGGTCTTGCGGAGCACGGCCAGGGCGTCGGCGTTGGCCGGTTCGAGGTCGTCGAGCGTGAAGTGGCGGCCCTGCTCCATGGCGCGGACGGCGGTGGAGTGCTCCATCCAGGTGAGCAGGTCGTCGCCCACGTGCTCGCGCAGGAAGTCGACGTCGGACGGGCCGTGCACCTTGTTGCCGACCACGGCGAGCGCCACGTCGTACTTGGCGGCGTAGTCGCGGTACTGGTGGTAGACGCTGACGCCCTGCCTGGTCGGCTCGGCGACGAGGAAGGTCAGGTCGAACCGGGTGAACAGGCCGGAGGCGAAGGAGTCGGCGCCGGCCGTCATGTCGACCACGACGTATTCGCCCTGGCCGTCGATCAGGTGGTTGAGCAGCAGCTCCACCGCGCCGACCTTCGAGTGGTAGCAGGCCACGCCCAGGTCGTCCTCGCTGAACGGGCCCGTGGCCAGCAGGCGCAGGCCGTCGGGGGTGGTCAGGGCGTAGGGGTCGGCGGCCAGGTCGTCGAAGCTCAGCAGCGTGGAGCCGCGGCCGGGCGGGGTGGTCTTGACCATGGCGTCGGCGGACGGGATGCGCGGGTTCGTGCCGCGCAGCCGGTCCTTGATCTCGGTGAGGTGGGCTCCGAGCGGCTCGGGCTGCCGGTCGAGGCCGAGCACGAGGGCCAGGTGCTGGTTGATGTCGGCGTCCATGGCGACCACGGGGCCGCCCTGGCTCGCCACATGCCTGGCGAACAGCGCCGACATCGTCGTCTTGCCGCTGCCGCCCTTGCCGACGAACGCCACTCTCACGAGCCGCTCCCATTGAGTATGAAAACCGTTTCCGTTTCAGATCATCATGCCACACTGGGCGCATGCGCGAAGAGGAATTGGCCCACGCCGTGCGGCTACGGGAAAAGGGTGAGAAGGAAGAGGCCCGGCGGCTGCTGGTCGGTCTGGCCAGGCGGCATCCTGGCGACGCCGAGGTGGCCTACCAGACGGCCTGGGTGCACGATTCGCTCGGGCTCGAGGCCGAGGCCGTGCCCTACTACGAGAAGGCGCTGGCGGGAGAGGGCCTGACCGCCGAAGACCGGCTGGGGGCCTGGACGGGATACGGGAGCACGCTGCGGGTGCTCGGGCGCTACAACCAGGCGCTGGAGATGTTCACCAGGGGGCTGGGCGAGTTTCCCGGCGATCCGGCGCTGCGCACGTTCAAGGCGATGACGCTGTACAACCTCAAGCGGCCCCAAGAGGCGGTCTCGATGCTGCTCAAGGTGATCGCGGAGTCGGACAAGGCGGGCGGCTACCAGCGGGCCATCGGCTACTACGCCGACAACCTGGACGAGAGGGTCTAGCCGCAGGCCGAGTCGAGGTTGATCGGGGCGTCGGGGCTGGGCGAGGGCGTGTGCGCGGCGGTCTTCGTCGAGGGGCGATCGTCCAGGGCCTCCGCGACCTTGCCGCGGATCAGGTGCCAGTCGGGGTCGGCGGTGCTGATCAGCGGGGGTACGAAGCTGAGGCTGCGCATCTTGGCGTCCTTGACCTTGTCGGCCAGGTTCACGACGGCGGGCAGGAGGTCCTGGGGCAGGTCGGTGGAGATGGCCCGCTTCGTGGCCGCCGCGAGGCGCTCGAAGCTGTTGAGCACGGTCATCGGGTCGGCCTGCTTGGCCACGGCGTTGAGCAGGCACTTCTGGCGGCCCATGCGCACGTAGTCGTCGCTGTCGGTGCGCGAGCGGCCGTACCAGAGGGCCTCCTCGCCGGACAGCTTGCGGGTGCCGGCGGCGAGCATGCCCTCGCGGTGCCGGCCGTAGACGATGGGCTCCTTGATGGTCACCTGTACGCCGCCCATGGCGTCGATGATCTCCGCGAAGCCCTTCATGTCCACCATGGCGTAGTAGTCCACGTCGATGCCGAGGATCTCGCCGATCGTCTGCTTGATCAGGGTCGGGCCGCGCTTGCCCTTCTCCGCGCCGGGCACCATGTCCGGGTGGTCCTCGGCGAACTGGAAGACCTCGTTGAGCAGACCGGGGGTGCCGGGGCCCGCGCCGGTGAAGCCCCACGGGAAGCGTGCCCTGGCCGGGCCGTCGGGCATCCGGACCTGCTGCAGGTTACGCGGGAGGCCGAACAGGGTGGTCGCGCCGCTTTCGACGTCCACGCTGGCCACGGTCATGCTGTCGGTACGCACCCCGGGCCGGCCGGGCGCCGAGTCGCCGCCGAGGAGCAGGAAGTTGACCCGGTCGGCGCCGTTCCACGGGTCCTGGGCCATGACGGGGGCGGTGCTGCCGGGCCTGAACAGGGTGTTCACGACGTCGCGCGACAGGTAGGCGAGCCGGGTGGCGTACGCGGTCGGGGCCAGGACGAGCGCGCAGAGGGCGATGGTGAGCGTGGTGGTCAGGAAGCGGCCGACGGCGTCCGAGCGCGCGGGGCGTACGAGGAGGAAGGACCAGACGATCACGCCGGTCCAGATGAGGGCGATCGCCACCAGGGCGGCGGTGAGCACGCTGAGCCAGCGCGGCTGCACGGCCAGGGACAGGAGGTTGACGCTGAACGCCGTGAACACGGTCAGCACGCCGGCCAGCATCAGCACGTAGGCGGCCATCAGTGCCAGCCCGGTTTTGCGGCGCTCGGCGGCCAGGTGCGCCACTCCCCACAACACCGTCGAAGCGAGTGTCAGTGCGATGCTCGCCCCCAGGCCAAAATTTCGCTCTCTTCCCGTCATGCCTGGTCAAACCCCCATTGCGTGCCCATCCAAGCCACCTTAGTAACGGGTTGTGCGTGATTGGCGGGGCGAAGGGGAAGGTTTTGGTCAATTCCCCGTCAAGACCACCTTGAGATATAACGTGAATGTGCGCAAGCGACACGGCAGGTACGGGTTCGACGCGCCCTGGGCCCTGGCCGGTCTGCTCTTCGGAGCGGCCGTCCTGCTGGCCCTGGCGGTGCTCTCCTTCACACTCGACATCCTCCCCGCGGGAATCGCCTTCCTCTTCGGCTCGCTCTACACGCTGGCCAGCGCGACCAGCTACGTCTACACGACGCGGCGCGGCAAGTTCGCGGTCTGGGCCGAGGAGCTCGAGCGGCTGGAGGGCGGCGAGCGGCTGCTCGACCTCGGCTGTGGCAGGGGAGCGGTGCTGCTGCAGGCGGCCCGGCGGCTGGAGCGCGGCCGGGCGACCGGCATCGACCTGTGGCGCTCGCGGGACCAGCCGGGCAACGGCGAGACGGTGACCCGGACGAACGCCGAGGCGGAGGGCGTCTCCGAGCGCGTGGAACTCGTGACGGGCGACATGCGTGACCTGCCCTTCGGCGACGAGGCGTTCGACGTGGTCGTCTCCAGCCAGGCCGTGCACGACATCCCTGCCCAGGACGGGCGCGAACAGGCCGTCCGCGAGGCGCACCGGGTGCTGCGGCCCGGCGGGCTGATGCTGATCGCCGACTTCCGGCACACCCCCGCGTACGAGGCCACGCTGCGCGGCCTCGGCGTCGTGGACATCCGGCGGCGCGACGCCGGATGGCGGTTCTGGCACGGCGGCCCCTGGCTCCGCACGGAGATCCTGGAAGCCAGGAAACCTGCCGCATAGGCCACGTTTGCCGCCCGCTCGCGGGGTATCCACATGACCTTATGAGCGACGTCGGAACCGGGACCATCAGCACGAAAGTGCCCGCACGGCTGGACCGGCTGCCGTGGTCCCGCTGGCACTGGATGATCGTCATAGGTCTCGGCACCGTCTGGATCCTCGACGGGCTCGAGGTCACCATCGTCGGCAACCTCTCCGCCCAGCTCGCCAAGCCGGGCAGCGGCCTGGACATCACCCAGGCGCAGGTCGCCGGCCTGGCCGCGGCCCTCTACGTGGCCGGCGCCTGCTCGGGCGCATTGTTCTTCGGCTGGCTGACCGACAGGTTCGGCCGCAAGAAGCTGTTCATCATCACGCTGCTCGTCTACCTGTTCGCGACGCTGATGACCGCGTTCTCCTTCAGCGCGTGGTGGTTCTTCCTGTTCAGGTTCCTGACGGGGTTCGGGATCGGCGGCGAGTACGCCGCCATCAACTCCGCCATCGACGAGCTCATCCCCAGCCGGCACCGCGGCCGCATCGACATCATCATCAACGGCAGCTACTGGCTCGGCGCCGCCGGCGGCGCGCTGCTGACCGTGCCGCTGCTGAACGACCTGCCGGTCAACATCGGCTGGCGCGTCGCGTTCGGCCTCGGCGTGGTGCTGGGCCTGGCCATCCTGCTGGTCCGGCGGAACGTGCCGGAGAGCCCGCGCTGGCTGTTCATCCACGGCCGGGGCGAGGAGGCCGAGAAGATCGTCGGCGAGATCGAGCACCAGATCGGCAAGGACGACCTGCCCGAGCCCGAGAAGTCGATGACCATCCACCAGCGCAAGTCGATCGGGTTCGTCCAGATCGCGCACACCATGGTCGCCCGCTACCCCAAGCGGACGGTGCTGGGGCTGTCGCTCTTCGTCGGGCAGGCGTTCCTCTACAACGCGATCACCTTCGGGTACGCGCAGATCCTGTCGACGTTCTACAACATCGACACCCACACCGGTTACTACTTCGCGGTCATCGCGGTCGGCAACTTCCTCGGCCCGCTCCTGCTCGGCCACCTCTTCGACACCGTGGGCCGGATCCCGATGATCTCGGCCACCTACATCGTGTCCGGCGTGCTCCTGCTGGGCACGGCCTGGCTGTTCAACCAGGGCCTGCTCGACGCGGTCACGCTGACGGCCTGCTGGTCGGTGGTGTTGTTCGTGGCCTCGGCGGGGGCCAGTTCGGCGTACCTGACGGTCAGCGAGATCTTCCCCATGGAGACCAGGGCCATGGCCATCGCGTTCTTCTTCGCGGTCGGCACGGCCGTCGGCGGCATCGCCGGACCGCTCATCTTCGCCTCGCTGGTCGAGACCGGCAAGCTGGGGGACACCGCGCTGGCGTTCACCATCGGCGCGGTGGTGATGATCGCGGCCGGGCTGGTCGAGCTGTTCCTCGGGGTCAAGGCCGAGCGCAAGGGGCTGGAGGAGATCGCCGAGCCGCTCACGTCCGCGAAGACCGCATGACGCCGGTGGCGGTCAGGTGCGCCTGCCCCGCCACGCGGTCGATGTACGCGCCGGGCAGGCCGTACAGGATGGAGGCCATCTCCCGGTCGTGGAGCACGGGCAGGGCGGCCAGCGCGTCGGAGGCCAGGCCCCGGCAGTACGCGATCGTGCGCTCTGCCATCCGGCTCGCCCGCAGCTCGCGCAGCACCTCGTCCGCCGGCCCCGACACGTCGACCCCCGACAGGATCACGGGCAGGGTGTAGACGCCCTGCCGCAGGTCGTTGCCGGCCGGCTTGCCGAGCTGCTCGCTGGTGGCGGTCAGGTCGAGCAGGTCGTCGAGGATCTGGAAGATCAGCCCGAACTTCTCCCCATAGGTCGCCATCCGCGCCCGGTCCTCCGCCGAGGCGTGCGCGCACACGGCCGCCACCAGGCACCCGGCCCTGAAGAGGGCGGCCGTCTTGCCGGTGATGGACCTCAGCGCGCTCTCCTGCGTGCGGGCGGCGTTGAACAGCTCCGCCGTCTCCAGGTACTGCCCCTCGGCCAGCTCCACGACGGTGGCCGCCAGCACCTCCGCCACCGGCCTGGACACCGCCGTGATCGCCGCCAGCCCGGCCCTGGCCAGCATGAAGTCGCCGATCACCAGCGCCTTGCCGTCGCCCAGCTCGGCGTTGAGGGTCCTGGCGCCGCGGCGCTCGGTGGCCCGGTCCATGAGGTCGTCGTGCACGAGCGAGCCGGCGTGGACGAGCTCGACGCAGGCGGCGGCCGTGATCACCCGGCGGTCGGGGGCCTTGCCGAGCGCGATGGCGGTGGCGAGCGTCATGGCGGGGCGCAGTCGTTTGCCGCCCGCCGAGACGATGCGCCCGGCGCCCGCGTTGATGCCGGGCAGCGCCGACGAGCCGCTCAGCCGCTTGACCTTGGCTTCGACCTTGGCCAGCCCCGCGGCGACGGCCGGGCTGCGCAGTAGTTGATCCATGCCGTCCAGCCTGCTCGGCCGCCGCTGTGCCGAGCCTGAGAGACCCTGAGGAGGCTCTCAGCGGTGAACAATGTCGGGTGTGAGCGAAGAATCCTCGGAGGAGGTCCTCTATCTCATCGTCTGCGCGGCGGGTGCGGCGGCCGACGTCGGCCGGCTGGTCGCCATGGCGCAGGAGGCGGGCTGGGTCGTGCAGATCGTGGCCACGCCGTCGGCGCTGGACTTCATCGACGTGGGGGAACTGGAGCGGCAGACGGGGCGGCCGGTGCGCAGCCGGTACCGCAAGCCGCACGAGCCGAAGCCGCCCAGGGCCGATGCGATGATCGTGGCGCCGGCGACGTACAACACGATCAACAAGTTCGCGCTGGGGATCGCGGACACGTACGCGCTGGGGGTGCTGGCGGAGGCGCCGGGGCTGGGGATCCCGGTGGTGGTGCTGCCGTTCGTCAACAGCGCCCTGGCCGCGCGTACGCCCTTCCGGCGCAGCGTCGAGGATCTGCGGGCGGACGGCGTACGGGTGGTGCTCGACGCGGACCACTCCGAGTCCTATCCGTGGGAGCGGGCGCTGGCCGAGCTTGCGTCTGACACCGTGTGAGGCTTTATGCCAGGATGTGCCGACTTTGGGAGGTACATCGTGGAAATGGCTGAGCGGGTCGATGAGGTGCTGCGGTCCGGCGTGGCGCCCGGTTTCCATGGGCTCGTCGTGATGCGGGCCGGTGAGGTCGTGATCGAGCGGTACGGTGCCGGGCCCGACCACCGGCTCGGGGAGCCGCTGGGGCACGTGGAGTTCGGGCGGGACACGCTGCACGACCTCCGGTCCGTGACCAAGAGCGTCGTCGGGCTGCTGTACGGGATCGCGCTGGGCCAAGGGCTGGTGCCGGAGCCGGGGGCGGGCCTGGTGGGTCAGTTCCCGGAATATCAGGATTTGGTGGGTGACGCGGGGCGGGCGCATCTCACCGTCGAGCATGCCCTGACCATGACCTTGGGGCTCGAGTGGGACGAGAGCGCGCCCTACACCAGCCCCGCCAACAGCGAGATCGCCATGGAGATGGCCCCCGACCGGCACCGCTACGTGCTGGAGCGGCCGGTCGTCGAGGAGGCGGGCAGGCGGTGGCACTACTGCGGCGGGGCGAGCGCGCTGCTCGGCGGGATCATCGCCCGGGGGGCCGGCCGGCGGCTGGAGGAGTACGCCGATGACGTGCTCTTCCGGCCGCTCGGCATCGGGTCGTTCGAGTGGGTCACGGGCGGCCACGGGCTGGCGAGCGCGGCGGCCGGGCTGCGGCTGCGGCCGATCGACCTGGCCGCCGTCGGGCAGCTCGTGCTCGACGGCGGGCGGGACATCGTGCCCGGTGCGTGGCTCCGGGAGGCGCTGCGCCCCCATGTCGCGATCGCCGACGGCTGGGAGTACGGCTACCAGTGGTATCTCGGCACCGGTGAGCGCCGCTCGGTCGAGGGCATCGGGAACGGCGGGCAGCGCTTGTTCGTGGCGCCCGAGGAGGGCCTGGTCGTGGCGGTCACGGCGGGAGACTACGACATGGGGGCCGACAGCGCGACGGCCGTGCTGGACGCCGTCGTCGGCCGATAGTCGCCTCGGCCCTCAGGAGGCGAGCAGGACGCGGCCCGTGAGCGCGCGGCTCTCCAGGAGGCGGTGGGCTTCGGCGGCCTGCTCGAGGGGGAGGGTGCGGGCGATGGTCGCGGCGCTCCGGCCCGTGGCGAGCCTGGTCAGCAGCTCCCGGTAGTGCGTGCCGAAGACCTGTCCGGCCCAGGCGGGGCCGCTGCAACCGGTGACCGTCACGCCGTGCTCCATGAGGTCGGCGGCGGTCACGGCGGCGGGTTCGCCGCTCAGCAGGCCGTAGTTCAGCAGGCGGCCGGTGCCGGGCGTGAGGTGGTCGAGCACCTGCCTGGCCGAGGCGCCGCCGATGGCCTCGAAGGCCACGTCCACGTCGGGCAGCTCGGCGGGCCAGCCGGGCCGCCCATGGTCGAGTACGGTGTCCGCGCCCAGCTCGGCGGCCCGTTCGCGCTTGACGGGCGAGCCCGCGGTGGCGATCACCCGTGCGGCGCCGAACTCCTTGGCGTGCCGTACCAGGAAGGTGCCCACCGAGCTGGTGGCGGCCTCCACCAGGACCGTTTCGCCGCCGGTCAGGGCGGCGCGGTGGAGGAGGGCGAGGGCTATCGAGCCGGGGGCCGCCGCCGCGAGCGCCTCGGCCGGGGCCACGCCGTCGGGCACGGGGCAGGTCATGGCAGCGGGGAGGGCGACGTATTCGGCGTATGCCCCGGTTCCGCCGGTCACCCCGACGATGGTGGTGCCGAGCAGGCTCTCGTCCACCCCGGGGCCGACCTCGATCACCTCGCCGGCGGCCTCCGCGCCGAGGACGGCGGGAAGGGTCAGGGGGAAGGGGAACGTGCCGGCCCGGATCTGCGTCTCGGCGTAGCTGACGCCGACGACCTGGGCGCGGATGACGACCTGGCCCTCCGCCGCGGCCGGGCGTGGCAGGTCGGCCGGCCGCAGCAGTTCGGGGGCGCCGGTTTCCGGCAGGACGATCGCGCGCATGGCGAGTTCTCCTCAATTAAGTGAACCAGTGGTCCAGTTAATATATGGACCACTGGTCAACTTTGTCCATGGGAAAGAATGACCGGATGGAACGTCGAGAGCGGGCCGACGCCGCGCGCAACAGGCAGGCGATCCTGCGGGCGGCCGAAGACCTGCTGCGGCGGCACCCGCCCGAGCAGGTCTCCGTCGAGCGGGTCGCGGCCGCCGCCGGCGTGGGCAAGGGGACGGTCTTCCACCGGTTCGGCAGCCGTACCGGGCTCATGCTGGAGTTGATGTCCGAGCGGGCGCGCGAGCTGGAGCAGGCCGTGGTCGAGGGGCCGGCACCGCTCGGGCCTGGTGCGGAGCCGGAGGAGCGGCTGGTCGCGTTTCTGGCGGCGGCGGCGGCGCTGGGTGCGCGCAACGGCAACCTGATGGCGGCGATCGAGCACGCCGCGATCACCAGGAAGACCGGCGCCGAGCAGCCCAGGGAGGCCAACCCGATCTACGTGTTCTGGCACCGGCACGTGTCCGGGCTGATCGCCGCGGGGCGGCCCGACGTGGACGCCGCGCAGATCGCCCACATGCTGCTCGGCACCCTGCACATGGAGCCGATCGCCAGCCAGTTGCGGGCGGGTGAGCATGAGCGGCTCGCCGCCGCCTTCGCCCAGCTCGTCAGGGGGCTGTTCAGAGAGGCAGGTGGGTGATGGCGGCGTGGAAGGCGGCGATGGCCGCTCTGATCGCCGGATGCGCGCCGTTGCCCCTTCTGAACGCCGCCAGCGTGCGGCGGCTCAGCGGCAGGCGCGTGAGCGTCACCCCGGGCGGTGGGCCGATCGCGGCCAGGCGGGGGACGAGCGCCACTCCCTGACCGGCGGCGGCGAAGGCCAGCACGGTGTCGAAGTCGTCGATGTGGTGCCGCACGCGGGGCTCGAACCCGGCCGCCTGGCAGACCCTGATCGCCATGGTGTGGCAGAGGGTGCCGGGCTTGTTCGTGATCCACGTGTCGGCGCGGGCGGCGGCGATCGAGGGGCGGTCGGTGAGGTACATGGGCTCGCTGAACAGCGACTCGGTCTCGATCGAGGCGTCGGTGACCGGCGGGACGAAGTCGTACTCGTGCACCAGGGCCACGTCCAGCTCCCCGGCCCGCAGCGCGGCCGAGACGTCGGCCGGGTCGATCTCGCTGATCATCGGCTCCAGCCCCGGATGCGCGCCGGTCAGGTCGGCGAGGGCGGGCGGCAGGAGCACGCGGGCGGCCGTGGGGAACGCGCCGATCCGCAGGGGTCCCGAAGGGCCGCCCCGCGCGGCGGCCAGGGCCGCCGACGCGCGTTCGAGCTCCTCCAGCACGGCCTGCGCGTGCTCCACCAGAAGGTGCCCCGCCGGGGTCAGGGACACCGTGCGGCCCGTACGTTCGAGCAGGGCCACGCCCGCCTCTCGCTCCAGGGCGCTGAGCTGCTGGGACACCGCCGACGGCGTGAACGTCACCGCCTCCGCCACCGCGGCGATCGTGCCGCGCCTGGCGAGTTCGCGGAGCAGGTGGAGCTTGCGTGGGTCGAGCATAAGCTCAGCTTAAGCTCGATCGAAGAAATCCGCGCTGGACCTAATGGGTCCGGGCACGTCAGGCTCGAAGCATGTTGAGAGGAATCCACGTACCGCTGATCACACCGTTCGACGCGTCGGGCGAGGTGGCTCTGGACGCGATCGAGAAGCTCGCCTACCAGGCGCTCGACCAGCGGGCGGCCGGGCTGGTCGCGCTGGGCACGACCGGTGAGGTGGCCGCGCTCGACCCCTCGGAGCGGGCGCGGATCATCGAGGTGTGCGCCCGGGTCTGCGCCGAGCGGCAGAAACTGCTGACGGTGGGGGTGACCGGGAACGACACGCGCTCCACCGCCCGCGCGCTCCGGGAGTTGCCCGAAGGGGTCGGGGCGGCGCTGGTGACGGTGCCGTACTTCCTGCGGCCCGGTGAGCGGGGGGTCGTCGCGCACTTCGAGGCGCTGGCCGAGGAGACGCCGGTGCCGCTGGTGGTCTACCACATCCCCTATCGCACCGGGCAGGCCGTCGGCGCCGCGACGCTGCGGCGGATCGGCGCGCATCCGATGATCGCCGGGGTGAAGTACTCCGCCGGCGGGATCGACCAGGACGCGGTGGACCTGCTCGGGGAACTCCCCGCGGGGTTCGAGGTGGTGGGCGGGGACGACCTGTTCATCTCGCCGCTCCTCGCCCTGGGCGCCGCGGGCGGGATCCTCGCCTCGGCCCACCTGGAGACCGGGAGCTTCGTCGACCTGGTCGACGCCTGGCACGCGGGCGACGCCGCGCGGGCCAGAACGCTCGGGCACCGGCTGGCCAGGCTCTCCGCCGCGCTGTTCGCCGCGCCCAACCCCACCGTGATCAAGGGCGTCCTGCACGCCCAGGGCCTGATCCCGACGCCCGACGTGCGGTTGCCGCTCGTGCCCGCCGACCCGGAGGCGGTGTCACAGGCTCGCCTGATAGCGGTACATCCAGGCCAGTGACTCCTGGCTCGCGCCTTTCCTGAGGAAGATCGGCAGCATCAGGTCGCGGAAGACCCGGGCGACCGGGCCCGCGGCCTTGCTGTTGCTGATGGTCCTGGAGTAGGCCACCACCCGCTCCACCCTGGGCCGCCGCTCGGCCTCGAAGCTCGCGAACGCCTCCTCGTGCCCCTTGCCGTCACGCAGGCACCTGGCCAGCACGATCGCGTCCTCGATGGCCATCGACGCGCCCTGGCCGGAGCTCGGGGAGGTCGCGTGCGCGGCGTCGCCGGTCAGCAGCACCCGGCCACGGTGCCACACGGGCACCGGTGGCAGGTCGTGGATCGGCAGGCCCGGTTCGACCTCGCTGCGGCGGATGAGCTCGGCCGAGAAGCCGGCGTCGCCCTCGAACGCCTGGATCAGCGCCGGCTTCCAGTCCGGGGGCACGTCGCCGAGCTTCCTGGGCAGGTTCGCGAACCACCAGGTCTGGCCCGACTCGGTCACCGTGTGGCCGAAGAACGCGCGCTTGCCGAAGACCATGTTGTACACGCCCGGTTCGCCGGTGAAGCCGGCGTCCTCAACGATGCCGCCGAAGCTGTAGAGGCCGCTGTAGCGCGGGGCGGGGGCCTGCGGGTCGAGGATGGAGCGGGTGCGCGAGTGCACGCCGTCGCAGGCGATCAGCAGGTCGCCGGTGGCCTGCGTGCCGTCCTCGAACCTGGCCGTCACGCCGCCGGGGCCCTCGTCGTACGAGACCAGGCGCTTGCCGTACGCGATCCGGATACCGCGTCGCTCCGCCTCGCTCCGGACCGTGCGGTAGAGGTCGGAGCGCAGGACCGTGTGGCTCACGGTGCCGTCGTCGAGTCGCAGGCCGTTGGCGACCTCGCCGAGCCGCTTGCCCGTGCCGCTCCACATGACCATCCTCGGTGTGGGGATGGCACTCTCCAGCACCTTCTTGTGGGCGCCGAGCGCGCTTAAGGCGGCCAGGCCGTTGGAGGCCACGTTCAGGAACGAGCCCACGCCATCGGCGCCCCGAGCGTACGCCTCGTGGATCTCCGCCTCGATGCCCACCTCGCGCAGGGCCATCGCGGTGGCGGGGCCGCCGATTCCACACCCTATGATCAAAACCTTCATGATGGTAACCTTTCGTTCGGTCGAACGAAATATATCCAGAGGTGAGGGAAATGTCGAGAGATATTTCGGATAGGCGAAATGATTTGCTGGAGGCGCTCGCGGTCGCGGGGCGCGAGAACAGCAACGCCGCCGTGATGTACCACAGCGCGATGGGCGAGCGGCTGGGCCTGGGCATGACCGAGGAGAAGACGCTCGACCTGCTGCAACGCCTCGGGCCGCTGACCGCCGGCGAGATCGGGCAGCATGCCGGGCTGGCGCCGGCCACGGTCAGCGGGCTGATCGACCGGCTGGAGGCCAAGTGGCTGGTCCGGCGCGTGCGCGACACCAAGGACCGCCGCCGGGTCATCGTCGAGATCAACTACGAGCAGCTCGCCGGGTTCGCGGAGCTGTTCGAGCCGTTCGTGGCGGCGCTGGCGCGGCTGTACGAGCGCTACACCGACGACGAGCTCGAAGTGATCCTCGACTTCCTCACCCGGTCCGCGGCCGTGCAGCGGGAGGCCACTCAGGCACTCGCCCCGGAATAAGGGATGGACAAGGAGCCGGGTTACGGGCTACTTTCTCCGTCGATATGGGAACTCTGTGATTCTCGCGCCGAGGCCGCGCACGCGTTGAGCTGATCGCTCCGCCTGCGCCGCCTCGTTCTGGTCGGATTCCGCGCCGAGAACAGGAGGTGGCCCCTTCATGCGTACCGTTGCCCAACTGGCACTTACCGAGATCACCAAGCGCTACGACACCCGCGTCGTCCTGGACCGCGTGTCCTTCACCGTCAGACCCGGCGAGAAGATCGGGGTGATCGGCGACAACGGGTCGGGCAAGTCCACGCTGCTCAGGCTCATGGCGGGCGTCGAGCGGCCGGACAACGGCGAGCTGACGGCGCTCGCGCCCGGCGGCATCGGCTACCTGCCGCAGTCGCTGGAGCTGCCACCGCACGCGACGGTGGCCGACGCGATCGACCTGGCCCTGGCCGAGCTGCGCGACCTCGAGGCCCGGATGCGGGCCGCCGAGAGCTCGCTCGAACCGGCGGGCCTGGACTCCTACGCCAGGCTGGTGGCGGAGTTCGAGACCAGAGGCGGTTACGCGGCCGACACGCGGGTGGACGCCGCGCTGTACGGGCTCGGGCTGCCGGGGCTGGACCGGGCGCGTCCCGTCGCCACGCTCTCCGGCGGCGAGCGCTCCCGGCTGGCCCTGGCCGCGACCCTGGCGGCGGAGCCTGAGCTGCTGCTGCTCGACGAGCCGACCAACGACCTCGACGACGAGGCCGTGGCCTGGCTCGAACGGCACCTGCGCGACCACCGCGGCACCGTCGTGGCGATCACGCACGACCGGGTGTTCCTGGAGCGGGTGACCTCGACCATCCTCGAGGTCGCCGAGGGCCGGGTCCGCCGGTACGGCGACGGATACGCCGGCTACCTCGTGGCCAAGGCCGCCGAGCGGGCGGCCATGGCGCGGGCGCACGAGGAGTGGAAGGAGGAGCTGGCCCGGCACTCCGGGCTGGTCTCCGCCAACGCCGCCCGACTGGCCGCCGTGCCCCGCAAGATGGTCAAGGCGGGGATGGGCACCGGGGCGTGGCGGGCGCGCTCACGTGCGCACGGCGCGGCCGGGCGCGTCAGGCAGTCGCAGCAGCGCATGCGCCGGCTCGGCGAGCACCCGGCGCCGCCGCCGCCCGAGCCGCTGCGCTTCACCGCCTCCATCAGGGCCGACGTCGCGGGTGGTGAGGTGGCCGCGCTCGACGGGGTCCGCGTGGAGGGGCGGCTGCGGCTGGACGCGCTCACCGTACGGGCCGGGGAGCGGCTGCTCGTCGCCGGTCCCAACGGCGCGGGCAAGACCACGCTCATGCGTGTCCTGGCCGGCGAGCTGCGGCCGGACCACGGCACGGTGCGTCGGGCAGGGCGGATCGGCTACCTCAGGCAGGACGAGCCGGCCGGGCCGCCGCACCGCACGGTGCTGCGGGCCTACGCCCACGGGCGTCCGGGCACCCTCGACGAGCACGCGGACGCGCTGCTGGCCCTGGGACTGTTCCGGCCGTCGGAGCTGGGGCTGCGGATGCCGGAGCTCTCGTACGGGCAGCGCCGCCGGGTCGAGCTGGCCCGCCTGGTCAGCGAGCCGGTGGACCTGCTGCTGCTCGACGAGCCGACGAACCACCTGTCGCCGATGCTGGTGGAGCAGGTGGAGGAGGCGCTGACCTCCTACGGGGGCGCGCTGGTGATCGTCACCCACGACCGGCGGCTGCGGGCCGCGTTCACCGGCTCCCACCTGGAACTGGGCGTCAGCGCAACGGAGTGACGCTCGCCCAGCCCGCCACCAGCACGGCGAGCAGGATGGCCGGGGGTTCGGGCGCGTTTCAACCGCCGGACTCCTTGATGGCCGAGCCGACCTCGCCCACCCGGTCGGCGAGCAGGCCGATGGCGCCGACCGCTCGGGTCATCGGGTCGTCGTCCGCGCCCCCGAGCGCCTTGGCCTTGAGGTAGGCCGCCTTGACCGCCGTCCAGCGCTCGGCCTGGGCGGGGGTCAGGCGGCCGCGCAGCTCGGCCAGCTTGAGCAGGTTGGCCTCGGCGTCCGTGGTCAGCGTCTGCGCCTCGCCCGCGTAGTGGTCGTCGATCATCGCCTCCAGCTCGTCCTCGTTCATGGCGGGGACGATGCGTTCGGCCAGCTTGTTCATGTTCCGGTACGAGCCCTGCAGCCGGTACGGGGGCTCGGTCCTGGCCGCGTCGGACTGGGCGGCCGAGGCGATGTACGCCCGGTTGTTGGCCAGGACGACCTCCTGGACGCGTACCAGCTTGGCCAGGACGCTGAGGATCTGGTCCAGCTCCGGCTTGGTGTAGGGGTGCCTGAGCTGGTCCGCCCGGACC
This sequence comes from Nonomuraea sp. NPDC050643, assembly GCF_040654715.1. Taxonomy (NCBI): domain Bacteria; kingdom Bacillati; phylum Actinomycetota; class Actinomycetes; order Streptosporangiales; family Streptosporangiaceae; genus Nonomuraea; species Nonomuraea sp. NPDC050643. The sequence continues at coordinate 43,160 of NZ_JBFAIM010000066.1, forward strand.
GTCGGGTCGCCCTTGGCCAGGCGTACCAGCAGCTCCACGTCCGCCCGGTCGCGGCCGGACAGGGGCGCGAGGACGGGGTTGGAGGTCAGGGCGTTGTCCACATAGCTCAGCGCGAACAGCTCGTCCCTGCCCGACAGCACGTCGCCCAGGTTCCACACGTCGGCCCGGTTGGCCAGCATGTCGGGGATGCGGAAACGCTGCCCCGACTCCGTGTACGGGTTGCCCGCCATGCACACCGCGAACCGCTTGCCCCGCAGGTCGTAGGTCCTGGTCCGGCCGTTCCACACGCCCTCGATGCGCCGCTGGGCGTCGCAGAGCGAGATGAACTTCTGCAGCAGCTCCGGCGAGGTGTGCTGGATGTCGTCCAGGTAGAGCAGGGTGTTGTTGCCCGTCTCCAGCGCGAACGAGATCTTCTCCACCTCCTGCCTGGCCGTCGCGTCGGGCGCGTCCGCCGGGTCCAGCGAGGTCACCTCGTGGCCCAGGGCCGGGCCGTTGACCTTGACGAAGACCAGGCCGAGGCGGCTGGCGACGTACTCCATCAGGGTCGTCTTGCCGTAGCCGGGCGGGGAGACGAGCAGCAGGAGGCCCATCTGGTCGGTCCGCTTGCCCGCGCCCGCCGCGCCGAGCTGTTTGGCCAGGTTGTCGCCGATCAGCGGCAGGTAGACCTCGTCGAGCAGGCGGTTGCGGACGAAGGCGCTCATGACCTTCGGCTTGTACTCCTCCAGGCGCAGCCGGCGGCGCTCGGTCTCGACCAGCTCGGTCCTGCGGCGCTGGTAGGCCCGGTAGGCCGGGACCCGCTCCTGGGCGAAGCGGCGGGTCCTGGTGAGGATCTCGTCCAGGCGGACGTCGAGCGTGCGGTCCTGGACGCGGGGGTGGGTGCCGAGCAGGCCGTGCACGGTCTCGGTGGTGGCGGCGCTGGAGTCGTGGCGGGGCAGGTCGCACACCTGTACGGCGACGGCCTCGGCCACCTCCGGGCCCTGGCGGAAGGCGGAGATCCAGGCGTGGGCGAGCTGGAGGCGCTCGGACAGGGGGACGGCTTTGAGGTCGTCCTCGAACTCGCGCGCCTTGGCGGGGCCGAGCGTGTGCCGGAACCCGTCGAGCAGGTCGCGCGCGGCCTTGCCGGTGACGAACCCGGCCGGCGTGGTGCCGAGCTCCTCGACCAGGTACTCGCCCGCGAGCAGCGCCCCGGCCACCACTCCCGCCGCACCGTCGGCGGCGGGGCCGGCCGCACTCGTACGGAGGTCCGCCAGGAACGCCGCGATCAGCCCGCCCAATTCGTCGGCCAGCGACCCCAGGGCCGGCGTGATGCCGAAGACCGTCCGGGCCCGCACCAGCGACACGGCCCTGGTGGTGAATGTTTTACGTGAAACCTCGTCCACCCCGAAGGCCCAGAAGAGCTGCGCCGCCGCCCGCGCCTCGGCCGGGTAGCGCAGCAGCCCCGCCCCCTCCCGCAACCGCACCAGCGTGTCGAGGATCGCCGTGGCGTCGTGGTCGTGGACCCCGCGCTCGTAGCCTTCGTCGTAGCGCGACTCCGCCGCCCGCCGGACCAGGTCCGCCAGGGGCGCGCCGGGCGTGGCCGAGTCGAGGAGGGAGGCGGCCAGGTGCTCGGCGCGGTAGACCTCCGGGGTCTCCGAGACCACGAGCTGGTTCCAGAAGGCCCGGGTGTCAGCGAAGGAGCCGGGGACGGGGGCGCGGTAGTCGGTGCCGGTGATCGCGAAGTACATCGAGACACGCTCATGGCCGGCGCCGTTGTCTCGTGCCTCGCCCTCTCCTCCGGAGTTCCGTTCCATGTGGGGCACCAGCGTCAGGTCGATCGGCTGGGTGTTGACGGCGAAGTGGTGGCGGCCCAGGCGCAGGGTCTCGCCGCCGTCCGAGAACAGGTCCAGGCGGTCGCGCAGCGCCCGGCCGGCCTCCTGCTGGGCCGACTTGACGCGTCCGTCCAGCTCCTCCGCGCGTACGGCGTCCCCGAGCGCCCGCAGCTCCCCGGCCGCCGAGCGCACCTTGGCCACCATGGGGTCCGTCGCGAAATACGTGTTGACCTCGTCCGGCGACTCCAGCGCCCCGAGGCGGCGGGTGATGCCGCCGAGGACGCGCTCCGCCGAGGCGAACACGCGGTCCGCGCGCCTGGCCAGGTCGTCGAGCTGGGTCTGCTTACGGGCCGAGAACGCCTCGTAGACGTCGTCCCGCTTGGCCGCGAGCTGCGTCGCGAAGTCGTCGAACTCGCCGAAGCGGGTCTCCAGGTTCTCGAGCTGGAGCAGCAGCCGGCCGAGCTGGTCGTCGCACTTGTCCGGTGTGTCCGCCATGGCCAGCGCGCCCGTGATGGCCTGGCCCAGCAGCGCGAACTCGGCCGCGAACGCGGCCCGGCCCTCCGTGCCGAGCAGCTCGCGGCGGCGGCCGTCCAGCACGGCCCTGGCCCGGTTCACGCCGGCGAGCACCTCGGCGATCCGGCCCAGGATGGAGGTGCGTACGGTGGCGTCGGCGATGTCCAGCGACCCCACGACCTCCGTGACCACCTCCAGCCCTTCCGCCTGCTCCGCCAGCCGGTCGGCCACTGGCGCGGCCTCGGCCACGGTCGCGATCGAGCCCGCGTCGGCGGCCAGGCGCTCGACGGCCGCGTGGTAGGCGGTGAACGCGTCCTGCCCGGACAGGAACGCCACGGCCCGCCTGCCCGCCGAGCCCAGCTCCTCGGCCACCGAGGCGGACAGCCCGTCCAGGGCCGCGAGGTCGATGTGGCGGACCTCGCGCAGCGTCACCAGGTGCCCCTGGGCGCGGCGCAGCGTGGCCAGCAGGGTGACCCAGGCGTCGGCGGTGGCCGGGCTGTCGGCGCGCGCCTCGCGTACCAGGTGGGTGGTCTGCTCGGTGGCCTCGGTGAGGGTCCCGGCCGCCTGGCGGGTGAGCTCCTCGACGTTCTCGTACTCGTCGAGGACCTGCTCGGCGGTGGCGCGCACGTCGGCGAGCGGGCCGCGCAGGCCGTGCTCGCCGAGCCAGTGGTAGGCGTCGAACGCGCGCGTGCAGGCGGCGATCAGGCCCTCGAAGGTGCCGGCCGACGGCGCCATCTCCTCGACCATGCGCGCCACGGACAGGCAGTCGGAGACGCCGCGGACGAGTTCGGCGTTGCCGATGCGCTCCAGCGGGCCCGTGCCGGCCGGTTGCGCGGCGGCGTAGGTGTCCGACACGTACGGCGTCTGCCACACCTGCATCGGGTGGACCCGGGTCGGCTCCTCGGAGGTGGCGCGGAAGACCACCATCGTGCCGTCGTCGAACAGTGAGTACCCGTGGCAGACGATGGGGTTGGCCACCTCCTTCCTGATCACGTTGTACGGCAGCAGCAGCGACCGCCCGTCACCCCTGGCGTGGAAGACGTACAGGACGTCCTCGCCGTTGGGGGAGCGCACCACCCGCTCGAACTCCAGGTCGGTCACGTCCGTGTCGAACGTCTTGCTGACCCCGGTCGCGAGGTAGTAGCCGCCGGGGAAGATCAGCCCCTGGTCCTCGGGCAGGCGCCGGCACGACTGACCGATCCCGTCGAGCCGCACGACGGCCTTGGTCCGGACGTTGAAGACCAAATGCCGCCGGTCCGTCTCCTTGTACGGCCTGATCCGCATCAGGATGAGCGGCCCCACCCGCGCGTACTCGACGTCGGCGTCCGCCAGGCTCTGCAGCGGCTCGGCCACCGGCTCGGCGTAGACGCCGGCTCCGGTCTCCGTGTTGTCCTCGATCTTGATGGTGAGGTCGCCGCCGACGGTCTCGACGAACACCTCGCCGCCGATGGAGATGTGCGGGTGCCGGCCGAGCACGTGGTCGTCGCGGGTGGTGGGCGTCCACTCGAAGTCGTGGGACGGGGGGAAGACGTGGTCCCGCTCCCCCCTGTTGTCCTGATATTTCGGGACACCGCCGTTGCTGACCGCCCACCGCAGCACCCGCGTGTCCGCCGGCCCCGTCTGGAACACGGCCAGCAGCCTGCCCTCGATCCGCCGCAACTGCTGGAGCCTGGTCTCCTTGTAGTAGCGGTAGAGCTCGGCGAAGTCCTTCCTGAACGCCGGGTCGTCCAGCGCCGCCAGCTTGTCGGCGTCGAACCGGAAGGCGTCGCCGTCGCGGGAGAAGCGGTGCACCGCGAACACGTCGGCCACGGTCGTCTCCGGCTTGAGCCCGATGAAGACGTTGTAGCCGAACAGCATCACGTCACCCAGGGAGACGATGTCCCTGGGGACGCAGTTGTTCTCGGTGCGGATCCGCTCGGTCCCCAGCAGGCGCAGCTCGGCCCCGCCGAAGACGCGCAGCCGCTCCTGGTTGACCGCCTCGGCCGCCGCCGCGAGGGCCTTGGCCTGGGTGTGGAGCCGGCTCCTGAGGACCTCGTACGTCCCGGCCTCCAGCTCCGTCGCGGTGGTGCTCACTTCGCCCCGGCCAGCGCCGCCACCGGCGAGTCGGCCACGCCGAGCCGCCGGGCGGTCTCGAGCAGCTCGCCGAGCGCCGACGACTGCGGGCCGCCGTCCTGGATGAGGCGCATGAGGAGGGCGGACACGGTCAGGTTCTTGAGGTCCTCGGTGCTCACGCCGCCGACCACGCTCGCGAGGTCGGCCGCCAGGCTGGCGTTGCCGTTGACGTACGGCGCCACGATCGCCCCGGCGACCTGCGAGTGGCCCACGAACCCGTCCACGACCTTGCCCGCGGTGATCGAGCCGACGACCTTGTCGAAGAACATCGTGTCGCCGCCGACGATGTCGATGTTGGCCTTGGCCAGGCCGGCGGCCAGCACGCTCGCCTGCGACTCGGCGACCTGACGCGACACGTCGATGTGCCTGAGCCGGATCTCCTTGTCGGCCTCCAGCCGCAGGCGGTACTCCTCGTGCGTCCTGCCGGCCTCGTCCAGCGCCGCCAGCGCAGCCGCCTTCTGCGTGAGGCCCTCGGCCTCGGCCTTCAGCTTCTCGCCCACCGCGGTGGCGCCGGCCAGAGCCATCGCCTGCTCGCCCGCGGCCCTGGCCTTGAGCCGGTCGCCCTCGACCAGCGCCATGGCCCTGGCGCCGTCGGCCTCGGCGGCCAGCTTCTCCTTCAGCACCAGCGCCTCCGCGCGGCCGACCTTCTCGATGGCGTCGGCGTCGCGCTCCTTGACCTGGATCTGCGCCAGCCCGCCCGCGGCCGACTCGGCCTGGACGCCTTCGGCCAGCCGGATCTTGGCCCTGGCGTCCAGCTCGGCGGCCTGCTGCCGGGCCTCGGCGAGCACGAGCTCCTCGCGGGCCCGGAACTTGGAGGCGGCCTCCGCGGCCTCGGCCGCCTTGATGCCCTTGACCAGGTTCTCCTGGGCCTCGGCCTCGGCGGCGATGATCACCTGCTGGCGGGTGCGCTCGGCCTCCTCGACCACGCGCAGCCGCTTGATGGACTCCTCCTGCTCGGCCACGGTCTTGTCGACCGCGATGCGCTCGCGGATCACCTCGGCGATCGCCCGCTTCTCGGTCTCGACCTCTTTGTCCTTGGCGATGCGCGACAGCTCGGTCTCCCGCTCGCGGGCGATGACCTCCAGCAGGCGGTCCTTCTCGATGCGCTCGGACTCGATGGCGATCACGCGCTCGCGGTTCTTCTCGGCCACCGCGATCTCGCGGGCGCGGTTCTCGTTCTGCACGCCGATCTGCTCGTCGGTCCTGATGTGCGCGCCCTGGGCGCGCAGCCGCTCCTCGGCCTGGACGCGGGCGATCTCCGCCTCCTCGCGGGCCTTGACGGTCTCGATCTCCCGCCGCTGCTTCAGCTCGGCGTCGGTCTGGCGGCGCTGCAACTCCAGGATGGCCTCGCGGGCGTCCACGTTCTGGCGGGTGATCTCCTTCTCCTCGTTGCGCTGGAACTCGTTCGTGCGCACGTGCTCGATGGCCGTCAGCTCGGTGATCTTGCGGATGCCCTGAGCGTCGAGGATGTTGCTCTTGTCGAGCTGGGACAGGGCGGTCTGCTCCAGGTAGTCGATGGCGGCGTCCTCGAGGCTGTAGCCGTTGAGGTCGGTGCCGATGATCCGGACGATCTCGTCGCGGAACTCGTCCCGCTTGGTGTAGAGGTCGACGAAGTCGAGGTGCTTGCCGGCCGTCTTCAGCGCCTCGGAGAACTTGGCGCTGAACAGCTCCTGCAGCGTCGTCTCGTCGCTGGCCCTGGCGGTGCCGATGGCCTGGGCGACCTTGATGACGTCCTCGGCGGTCTTGTTCACCCGGACGAAGAACGTGATCTTGATGTCGGCCCTGATGTTGTCCCGGCAGATGAGGCCGTCACGACCGGTCCGCTCGATCTCGATGGTCTTGACCGAGATGTCCATGATCTCGGCCTTGTGGACGACGGGCAGGACCACCGCGCCGGTGAACGTCACGTCGACCCTGTTGACCTTCGACACGATGAGCGCCTTGCCCTGTTCGACCTTGCGGAAAAGGCGGCCGATGACAACGAGCAGGCCAATCACGATGACCAGGATGACGGCGAGGAAAACGCCGAAGCCAGTGGAGATGACGTCCATCAGTGCTCACTTTCGTACGGCATGACCCAGAAGAATTCGCCGTCTTTGTCGTATTCGAAGATGAGTGCGTTGTCGCCGCGGGCGAGGCGGTCCTGTCCGGTCGTGCGCACCTGCACGACCGCGGACGAGCCGTCGGCGGCGGTGACCTCGGCCTGGCCGAAGTCGGACGTGGCGGCGCCGGTGCGGATCACGCACATCTGGCCGACGAAGTCGGCGCGCGAGTGCCGGTCCCCTTGCGGGAACAGCCTGCGCAGCCGAACCCGCAGGCCACGGACGGCGAGCCAGGCCAGGACCGGCGCGGCGAAGGGGACGGCGATCAGCGCGCCACGGCCCGCCACCTGGCTGCCGATCAGGCAGAGCAGCCAGGCCAGCGCGATCAGCAGCGAGATCGCGATCCCGGCGGGGACTCCCCCGAGTCCCAGCCACGCGGCGTCGTCCTCCAGCTCGAACAGGCCGGTGATGACGACCAGCCAATAAGCGGCGACCACGACGAGAAGAAAGGTGAAAACAACAGTCGGAAAACTTAATGCGGTGTGTAAGAACTCGCCCATCCCGCCCCAGTGTGCCCCGTCCCCCTGTGGTGTCCTGTCGGACTATATCTAGATAAAGGATGGGTAAAGGGAAAAGTTCCCGATTCGGTATCCGACTTGACCTCAAGTGCGCTTGAGGTAGCAGGCTCGGGTTCATGACGGAAGTGATGAGGGCCGCGGCGTTCACCGAGCCGGGCGGGCCAGAGGTGCTGAAGGTGATGGAAGTGCCCGTGCCGCAGGCGGGCCCAGGACAGGTACGGGTCCGCGTACGGGCCGCCGGTGTGCAGCCGTTCGACGCCGCCGTACGGGAGGGGTGGCTGCCGGCCTACCTCGAGGATCCCGGTTTCCCGCGGATCCCGGGCAACGAGTTCGCGGGCGTGGTGGACCAGGTGGGCGACGGGGTGACCGGAGTGGCCGCAGGGGACGAGGTGCTCGGGTTCTCGGCGTTGTTCGCCTACGCCGAGTGCATCGTGGTGCCGGGCACCTCCGTCACCGCCAAGCCCGCGGGCGTGCCGTGGGAGGTGGCCGGCGGGCTGACCTCGGGCGTGCAGACGGCCGAGCTGGCCATCGACCGGGTGGGCCTGGCCGACGGCGAGACGCTGCTCGTGCACGGCGCGGCCGGCTCGGTGGGCACGGCGGCCGTGCAGATCGCCAGGAGGCGCGGGGCCACCGTGATCGGCACCGCCCGCGAGGTCAACCACGACCACCTGCGCGAGCTGGGGGCCGTCCCGGTCGTGTACGGGGAGGGGCTGGCCGACCGGGTGCGCGCGCTGGCGCCGGGCGGGATCGACGCGGCGCTGGACGGGGCCGGCGGGCACGCGCTGGAAGTCTCGATCGAGCTGGTCAAGGAGCGCGGGCGCATCGTGACGCTGGTCGAGCATGTCAAGGCGGCGGCGCTGGGCGTGCGACTGGTCCAGGGGGAGCGCACGGCGGAGCGGCTCGGGCGTTACGCCACCCTGTACGCCGAGGGGGCCTTCGCCTTCCCGGTGCGCAGGACGTACCGGCTGGAGGAGGCCGCGGACGCGCACCGGGAGATCGAGTCCGGCCACGGCCAGGGCAAGGTCGTCATCACCATCTGACCCGCAGGGCCGACGCGATGGCGAGCTGGATCTCGCTGAGCTCGTCATCGCCGGCCCGCACGTCCCACAGGCAGTTCTGCAGCACCCGGCCGAACGTCCAGCCGGCCGCCCGCTGCCGGTCGAGGCCGAGACCGTCGACCATCAGGTCGAAGCGCCGCAGCACGTCGCCGGCGCCGGAGACCTCCTCCCAGCGGTTCCACAGCGCGGGCATCAGCTCGAACCCCGGGTCGCCGGCCAGCGGCTTGGGGTCGATGGCCAGCCACGGCTCCCGGTCGGCGGCCAGCACGTTCTCGTAGTGCAGATCCCAGTGCAGCAGCCGGTCGCCCGGCTCCGAGACGAGCTCGGCGACCGCCGAGGCGCACCACCGCAGCCAGTAGCGGTCCTCCTCGCGCGCCAGCCTGCCGAGCGCGTCGTCCACCTCGCCCAGCATGTCCCGCGCGATGTCGCCCAGTTGACGGAGGCCCTCGGGCGCGGGGTGGGTCACCAGCCGGCGCAGCAGGCCGGTCAGGACGTCGAGGGCCCGCATGACGTCGGGCACGTCGGCCAGGGACCGGTCGTCGAGCCGTTCGAGCAGCATGGTGCCGGTCTCGGGGTCGGCGTCGCGCAGCAGCACGGAGCCCTCGCCCGCCCAGGCGCGCAGCGCCACGGACTCGTCGGCGGTCTCCTCGCCCACGGGCTGGAGCTTGAGCACCGCCTCGGTGCCGTCGGCGCGGACGACGGGGAGCACGAGGGCGACCGCCCCGTGCCGTGTCCCGCCGTCCAGCCGCAGGTCCCACTCGTCGAGAAAGCGCTCGGCCAGCGCCGGCAGACCGGCGGCCCAGGCGCGCCCGGCCTCCCCGTCGTAGTGGATGTGCGACGCGGTCAGCGCTTCCGGCACCTTGATCCCCATGGCCCTCAGTCTGCCAAGGGTGGCAGGTCTAGGGCTTCCCCTTATCCGCACCCTGGGGCGCCCGCGAAAGGGCCGTGCCTACGCTGACAGCCCCATGGACGGAGGGGATGGCCATGACGACGATCGTGTTCATCCACGGGCGGGGCCAGGAGGGCAAGGACCCCGGAGAACTGCTGAAGGAATGGCGCGCCGCGCTCTGCGCCGGGCTCGGGGTCGCGGGGCTGACCACGGCGGCGGTGCTGCCGTACTACGGCAACGTCCTGCACCGGGTCACCGCCGAGGCCGCCAGGCGCGCCGACGTGCTGGAGCACCTGCCCGCCGACGGCGCCGAGGAGATGCCCTTCCACCCCTTCCTGCCCGAAGAGGTCGGGGAGCTGGAACGCGACCTGCTCGCGGACCTGGCCGGGAGCGCGGGCGCCCCGCTCGCCGTGGCCATGGGCATCAGCGACGCCCTGTCGTGGACGCTGGCCCGCCGCATGCTCACCTGGCTCTCCAGGCGCACGAGCGTCGACAAGGAGATCATCAAGGTCTTCCTCCAGGACGTCGCCGTGTATCTCTCGCACGGCAGGCAGCCGGTGCTGAACGAGGTACGCCGCGCCCTGCCCACCGCGGGCGACCTCGTCCTGGTCTCGCACAGCCTGGGGACGGTGGTGGCCAGGGACCTGCTCGTGGACGACGCCCTGCGGCGCCGGGTCGTGCTCTGGGTGACGGCCGGCTCGCCGCTCGGGCTGCCCACGATCCAGCGCAACCTGCTGGCCAAGGGCATGAAGCATCCGGGCGTCGAGTGGCTGACCACGTACGACGTCAACGACGTGGTCGCGCTCGGCCACCCGCTGGAGCCAGCGTGGGGCACGCCGCTGCGGCAGGTCGAGGTCCAGAACCACGACACGCCGCACGCCATCGACAGCTATCTGGGCCACCGCACGGTCGCCGGCCCCATCGGCGGCGCCTGCCGCTGACCCGCCCGGAGCCCGGTCAGTAGTGCCAGGGGAAGGGCGACCAGTCGGGCTCGCGCTTCTCCAGGAACGAGTCGCGCCCTTCGGCCGCCTCGTCCGTCATGTACGCCAGCCGCGTCGCCTCCCCGGCGAACACCTGCTGACCGACCAGCCCGTCGTCGAGCGCGTTGAAGGCGAACTTCAGCATCCGCTGCGCCGTCGGCGACTTGCCGTTGACCTTGCGGGCCCACTCCAGCGCGGTCGTCTCCAGCTCCTCGTGCGGCACCACGGCGTTGACCATGCCCATGCGGTGGGCGTCGGCCGCGGTGTAGGTGTCGCCGAGGAAGAAGATCTCGCGCGCGAACTTCTGCCCGACCTGCCGTGCCAGATAGGCCGACCCGAACCCGCCGTCGAAGCTGGCCACGTCGGCGTCGGTCTGCTTGAACCGGGCGTGCTCCGCGCTGGCCAGCGTCAGGTCGGCCACCACGTGCAGGCTGTGCCCGCCGCCCGCGGCCCAGCCGGGGACCACGCAGATCACGATCTTGGGCATGAACCGGATCAGGCGCTGCACCTCGAGGATGTGCAGGCGGCCGGTGGCGGCGGTGCCGTCGGCGTACTGGTAGCCGTCCTTGCCCCTGATGCGCTGGTCGCCGCCCGAGCAGAAGGCCCAGCCGCCGTCCTTGGGCGACGGCCCGTTGCCGGTCAGCAGCACGCAGCCGACGTCGGTGCTCTGCCGGGCGTGGTCGAGCGCGCGGTAGAGCTCGTCGACGGTCTGCGGGCGGAAGGCGTTGCGCACTTCCGGGCGGTTGAACGCGATGCGCACGGTGCCCTGATCGACCGCGCGGTGGTAGGTGATGTCGGTGAAGTCGAATCCTTCGACCGACTGCCACGCCTTGGGATCGAACAGCTCGGAGACCATGGGCGAGAGCCTAACGGATGTGTCGTTCAGCGCTTTCTAGGTGACCTCCGCTCGCAGCTCGGCGAGTAGTTCTCCCTGGTCAGCGAGCATGTCGGTCAGTATGCGCCGGGCGGCGCCCAGCAGATCGGCCAGCTCGGGTGTGGCCAGTGTGTAGACCACGGTGCTGCCCTCGCGGATCGCGCTGACGATCCCCGCCCTGCGAAGGACGGCCAGTTGCTGGGACAGGCTCGAGGCCTCGATGTCGATCTGGGCCAGTAGATCCCTGACGGGCAGCGGCCCTTCCTGGAGTAGCTCCAACACTCGGATGCGAGCGGGGTGGCCGAGAGTTCGGAAGAAGTCGGCCTTGGCCTGGTAGACCTCCACGTGCATATTGCCAGACTAATCCAGCGCAGTTGCATAATTCTTCAAGTCGTAACGTTGTTGGATAGCATGACAGCGGGGACTAGGGAGTAGCCATGGGCCGAGGAAGAGCCAAGGCGAAGCAGACGAAGGTCGCTCGCCAGCTTAAGTACACCAACCACAACATCGACTACGACCGGCTTCGGGAGGAGCTTGGCGCGGACACGCGACACGAGGAGATCTACCCCCCTGCGCCGTCCGAGCAGGAGTCCGAGCGCGGGCGATGACGCGGGTCAGTCTCGCGGGTGCGAGGGTGACGTTCTTCAGCCGCCTGGCCTCCGGCGCCTGATCGGGCGCCGTGAGCTCCAGGCGGTGCAGCACCTCGCGGCTGATGACGCGCATCTCGAGGAGCGCCGGTAGCGCTCCTGCGCAGAAGCGCCGCCCGCCGCCGAACGGCATCCAGGCCCTGCTCTGGTGCCCCTCCAGGAAGCGCTCGGGACGGAACTCCCCGGGCGCGGGGAAGGCGGCGGGGTCACGGGCGGGCAGGTCGTCGAACGCCTCCCGCACGTGGTCGAGCCCGGACGGCCGGGCGGCGGACACCTCGTCCCTGAGCCGTTCAGCCAGCCCGGTCCTGCGGAACTGGCCGCGCCGGTGGTCGGCCAGGACACGACGGGCCACGCCGTACAGCCACAAGCGGGCGGCATCGCCATCGGGGACGTCGGCAATGCGCCGCCAGGCGGTGCGGAACGTCTCAGAGATCACGTCCGCCGTGTCGTCGGGCGAGCCCGTACGGCGGGCGGCGTACTGGTGGATGGCCGGGTAGTGCGCGTTGTAGATCGCTTCCAGACGGTCTCGCGCTCCCGGGGATGGCTCACGGATGGTTCTCCTCGTGCCAAGGTGTCGGACATCTCGTACATGTCCGGCACCTTTTCCGAGTGTTTCACCCCGCCGTCCCGGACCGGGCAGCCGCTCGGGCAGCAGAGTGCCTGGGCCGTAGCGGCGGGTTGAGCGTCTTGCGGTGCCGCCACCAGGGTCGCCGCGGGTCCCTTTGGGGGTGGGAGGTGTCCTTCGCGCGGTCCCGCCGGGGAGGGCGGGGGATCGGGCTATTGGGTGGCAAAAGGTCTCCCCAGTAAGGAATGTCACTCGTGGGGTTGGGCATTTCCCCGGTGACGAGGAGATCGAGACATGCGCGTAGCAATCGTGGGTTCCGGAAAACTCGGCACACCCCTGGGCCGCCTGCTCGCGGTGGCGGGGCACGACGTGTTCTTCAGCGACGCCGAGCCCGACAAGGTGGCGGCTGCGGCGCAGGCGGCGGAGGGTGAGGTCCGTGGCGGGTCGCCGCTCGAGGCGGCGCGGTTCGGCGAGGTCGTCGTCATGGCGGTGGGATGGGAGTCCTTCCCCGACGTGGTGGCGGAGCTGGGCGCCGCGCTCGAAGGCAAGATCGTCATCGATCCCAGCAACCCGATCGGCGAGCGCGACGGCGCGGCCGTGGTGGTGGCCGTGCCCGATGGCCTGACCAGCCCGCAGTACCAGCAGCACGTGCTCGGCGAGCGCGTACGCCTGGTGCGCACGTTCAACACCAAATACCCCAACGAACTGCTGGATCTGGGCCTGGCGGGTCAGCGCGGCGGCGCGCGGGCCGACATGCCCTACTGGGGCGACGACGACGCGGCCAAGAAGGCCGTGGTGCCGCTCATCGAGGACGCCGGGTTCACCGCCATCGACGGAGGCGGGCTCTCCGAGGCCCTGTGAGGGCTCAGGTGGCGCAGGTGTCGTGGGTGGCGTCGAAGCCCTTGATCGACTCCGTGTCGTCCGTACGGAGCTGCTTGAGGCCCTTCCAGTCGTCCCCGATGATCAGCACGAGCCGGTTCGTGCGCGCGGCCGGGAGCTGACGCGGCGTGGCCGCGAGGAGGTCGGCGGAGAGGGTGGGCACCCGGGTCTCGCCGTTGGGGCCGTACAGGATGGTGGTCTTCGCCTGGGGCTTGCGGGCCGTGTCGCCGATCTTGGCGATGTGGTAGCCGCGCTGCTCGAGGAAGGCGGCCACCTGGGTGCCCAGCCCGGTGCGCCAGGTGCCGTTGCGGAGCTCGACCTGGATCTTCGAGCGGCCCACCTTGGCCTGGCCGCCCTTGACGCCCTGGAGGTTGTGGTCCTTGGCGACGATCTGGAACAGCCGGCCCGCCTGCGGCTGCACCCATTCGACCCGGCCGGGCTGGGTCAGTGAGTAGTGCCAGGGGGTGGTGATGAAGCGGATCTGCCCGGCGTCGAGCCCTTGGAGGCTGGTCGCGAGGTCTTTCATGACGCCGAACGACAGGCCGCGATCGGTGGTGACCGCCTTGGTGCCGGCGTCGAGGATGCCGACGAGCTTGGCCGGGTCGGTGAGCGTCTCACCACTCATGATCTTCTTCACCATCGAGGCGATGAACATCTGCTGCCGCTGGATGCGCCCGATGTCGGAGCCGTCACCCAGGCTGTAGCGGGCGCGTACGTAGCCCAGGGCCTGCTCGCCGTTGAGCATCTGCTTGCCGGCGGGCAGGTGCAGCAGCGCCTTCTTGTCGTTGACGGGCTCGGGCAGGCAGACCTCGACGCCGCCCACGGCGTTCACGATGCCCTTGAAGCCGGTGAAGTCGACCTTGACGAAGTGGTCGATGCGGATGTGGGTGAGCGACTCGATGGTCTTCCAGGTGCAGCCGATGCCGCCGGAGTTGAACGACTCGTTGATCATGCCGAGATGGGGCTGCTGTCCCGGCAGGGCGCCGGTGGCGCGGCAGGCCGGCAACTGGACGAGCGAGTCGCGCGGGAAGCTGATGACCATCGCGTTGTCGCGCCTGGACGACACGTGCACCAGCATGATCGTGTCGGTACGCTCGCCCGCTACCCGGCCGTATTTGGCGTTCTTGCCGTTGCGCTGGTCGGAGCCCACGACCAGGACGTTCATCGCGGTGCCCGCGACCTTGGGCGGCCGGGTGGCGCCGAGGTCTTCGGCGGTCACGTCTTCGTGCTTGACGTTGCCGGTCAGTTTCGCGACGACGCCCACGGCCACGCCGACCACCAGGAGGACGACGGTCACCGTGACGGCTATCACCCAGCGCAGCCAGGGACGGCGACGCCGCGGTGGCGCGCTCGGCTCGGAAGGCGGCGCGTCGACAAGCCCGCTGCTCACATGACTCCAACAGGGACGAGGCCGAGGGCCGCCGCCCGTGGCCAAGAGCCTTGCCGTAACAGATCTCGGCCGGTTGAACGTGCCTGAGTGTACTCAGTCAGGCGGTCAGTCGGGGACGTTCAGGCGGAGCGAGACCGCGCCACGCAGGTCCAGCCAGGCCGTGCCGGGGCCGCGGACCATCCTGAGCACCACCTCGTCGCAGCCGGGGCAGCGGGCGACCAGGCCGGGCGCGGGGCCGTAGACGCGCAGGGAGGCGACCGGGCCGGTCAGGCCACAGCTCGCGCAGCGGCCGGTGGCGGTGGTGACGTCGACGGCGAAGATCTCGCCCAGCGGGCCCGCCAGCGCGTTGCCGTCCAGGTGTTCTGCGGTCATGTCAGCCTCCGGTGGGACCGAATCGTTCGGTTCTGATGCGCTCGGGGGCGTGCCCGAGCGCGAGCAGCAGGTCGGCCGCCGCCTCCACGAACCCGGTCGGCCCGCACACGTAGCAGTCGGGCTCGAACGTGGCCGGCCAGCCGCCCTCCGCCAGGTCGTCCAGCATGATCCGGCCGGCCGCGCGGGACGCGCCCTCGGGCACCGCCCTGGTGTAGAGGTAGGCGATGTCCAGCCCGGGGTCGGGACGGCGCAGCTCGCCGGCGTAGTAGCGCCGGGCGGGGTCGCGCAGCGAGTAGAGCAGGCGGAAGGGCACACGGCTGCCCGCCTGCCTGCGAGTCCTGATCATGGCCATCAGCGGCACGATCCCGGACCCGCCGCCGACCAGCAGCACCGGCGCCGTGCTCGCCGGCCGCCAGACGAACCAGCCGCCCACCGGGCCGCGGATCTCGACCTGGTCGCCCACCTCGATCACCTCGGTCAGGTACGGCGACACCTCCCCGTCGAGCACGTTCTCCACGGTCAGCTCGACGAGGTCGCCCTCGGCGGGCGCGGCCAGCGAGTAGCTGCGCTGCGCGCTGTAGCCGTCGTCGGCCGTCAGCCGCACGTCCACGTGCTGCCCGGCCACGTGCCCCGGCCAGCCGGGCACCCGGAAGCGCAGCGTGCGGGCGGTGGCGGTCTCGGCCGTCGTGGCGACGAGCTCCGCCGCGAGCCAGGTCAGGCGGCGCACCCTAGTCGCCCTCGTAGCGCTGCTCGCGCCAGGGGTCGCCGTAGTTGTGGTAGCCGGCGGTCTCCCAGAAGCCGGGCCAGTCCTCGTTGAGCAGCCGGATGCCGTTGACCCACTTGGCCGACTTCCAGAAGTACAGGTGGGGCACGATCAGCCGGGCCGGGCCGCCGTGCCTGGGCGCCAGCTCCTCGCCGTCGAAGCGGTGCACGAGCCACGCCTTGCCGTCGAGGAGGTCTTCGAGCGGCAGGTTCGTGGTGTAGCCGCCGTAGGAGTAGATCAGCGCGTATTCGGCGGTGCTCTCGACGTCCTCGAAGAGCACGTCCAGCGAGACGCCCTCCCAGGTGGTGCCCAGCTTGGACCACTTGGTGACGCAGTGGATGTCGACCGTGGGCGTCTCGGTCGGCAGCGCCAGGAACTCCTGCCACGACCAGCGGTGGGTCTGGTCCGCCTCGGTGTCGATGGCGAACTCCCACCGGTCCGTCGGGACCTGCGGCGTCGGCCCGGCCGACAGCACCGGGAAGTCCTCCACCAGGTATTGGCCGGGCGGCAGCCGGTCACCGGCGTCCGTGCGCCTGCCGCGGAAACCGCGTGAAATGATGTTCACGAGCCCTCCCAGGATCCTGAGGCCCATTCCACCATGAAGCATCCGGCTCCGGTCAGCGGCGCGCCCTTGGGGCGACCAGGCCCGATTCATAGGCGAAGACCACGAGCTGCGCGCGGTCGCGGGCCCGCAGCTTGGTCATCGCCCTGCTGACGTGGGTCTTGGCGGTGGTCGGGCTGATCACCATGTGGGCGGCGATCTCGTCGTTGGACAGGCCGCGGGCCACCAGGGCGGTCACCTCGCGCTCGCGGTTGGTGAGCACGTCCAGGCCGTCGGGTTCGGGCTCGGGGCGGCGGGCGACGTACTCGCCGATGAGGCGGCGGGTGATCGAGGGGGAGAGCAGGGCGTCGCCGCGGGCCGCCACCCTGACGCCCTGCAGCAGGTCGGCGGGCTCGGTGTCCTTGACCAGGAAGCCGCCGGCGCCGGCCCGGAGGGCGTTGAAGACGTACTCGTCGAGGCCGTAGTTGGTGAGGATCACCACGTGGACGCCGCTCAGCCGTTCGTCGGCGGCGATCCGGCGGGTCGCCTCGATGCCGTCCATCACGGGCATCTGCACGTCGACGAGCGCCACGTCGGGCAGGTGCTCGAGGGCGAGCGCGACGGCCTGCTCGCCGTTCGCGGCCTCGGCGACCACCTCGATGTCGTCCTCGGCCTCCAGCAGCGCGCGGAAGCCGCCGCGGATGAGGGCCTGGTCGTCCACGATCAGGACACGGATCACGATGGGTCTCCCAGGGGAAGCTCGGCGCGTACGGTGAAGCCGCCCTCGGGGCGGGGCCCGGCCCGCAGCCGGCCGCCGAGCGCCGTGACGCGCTCGCGCATGCCGATCAGGCCCACGCCGGGCACGGGCGACGTGTCCTCGGCGGCCTCGCCGTCGTCGTCCACCTGGACGACCAGCGCGTCGTCGCCGTAGTCGATGCTGACGAAAGCGGTGGCCGCGCCCGCGTGCCTGGAGACGTTGGTGAGCGCCTCCTGCACGATCCGGTACGCCGCCCGGTCCACCTCGGCGGGCAGCGCGTACCGCTCGCCGAGGACCGTCACCGTGGCGGGCAGGCCGGTCGAGCGGGCCCGCTCCACCAGGTCGTCGAGCCGGCCCAGGCCACTGGCCGCGGGTTCGTCCTCGGAGCCGGCGGTGTCCGGGTCACGCAGGATCTCGAGGGTGGCGCGCAGTTCGCGCATGGCGTCGCCGCTGGCGTCCTGGATGGCGAGCAGGGCGGCGGGCACCTCGTCGCCGCGCTTGCGCGCCAGGTGGACGGCCACCCCCGCCTGCACCTTGATGATCGAGATGCTGTGGGTGAGCGAGTCGTGCAATTCCCTGGCGATGCGCAGCCGCTCCTCGCCCGCACGGCGGCGCGCGGCCTCCTCGCGGGTCCGCTCGGCCTCGGAGGCCCGCTGTTCGGCCTGCTCCAGGTACGCCTGCCGGTGCCTGGTCACCGTCCCCGCCACTCCGGCGGCCAGGAACCAGCCGAGCAGCAGTGTCGTGTGCTGGACGATCTCCTGCTGGTCGCGGCCGGCGGCCGTGGCCAGGTTCACCGCCAGGCTGGAGCCCAGGAACACCGCCCCGGCCAGCGCGGGCAGGAGCCGGTGCCCCGCCCGGACCGCGCCGAAGACCGACACCAGCACGGGAAAGGCGGCGGGCGGTCCAGGCTGGGCGTGCGCCGCGTAGACGAGCATGCAGACCGTGCTGATCGCCAGCGGCACCAGGGGCGCCCGGCGCCAGGCGACGAGGACGGCCGAGCCGACCAGGACCGCGGCGAGGTCCTGGGCTCCCGCGACGGGGTTGGCCAGCACGGTGATCGACAGCATGCCCGCGACCAGGGCGGCGATGGCGCCGTCCATGGCCCAGGGCCGCCATCCGTGCAGAGAGCTCATTCCTGCACATTAGAGGCTGCACCGGGCGGGCTTCCTCGGCGCCAGGGAGTAAATCGGCGCTACTTCCCGTGCGGTACTCGCGCCCGGCCTGATGCCGTGGTGGTAGCCGCAGGAGACTCCCCGCGCGGGACGACCTCGGGCAGGCCGGGACAGCACGATGTCCGGCTATGGACACGATCCGCATCGGAGCCGGGCTCTCTCCGTCACGTCGCCGGGAGCGCCCGTGATGGCCGGCTCCTTCCGTCACGTCAATGGAGGCCCGTGATGGCCGGCTCCTTCCGCTATGTCACCCCGGTGGAGCCGCGGGACGCCACCGGGCGGACGGCCCGGGTCTACGCGCAGCTCGCGGAGGACTTCGGGCTGGCGCGCATGGCGCTGTTCCTGACGTTGTCGCCGTCGGCCGAGGTGCTGGCCGCCACCTGGGCGCTGCTGCGCGAGTCGCTGCTGGCGGGGCAGGCGTCCAGGACCGGCAAGGAGGTCGTCGCGCTGGGGGTGTCGATGGCCAACCGGTGCCCGTTCTGCGTGGCGGCGCACACGACGCTGCTGCACGCCACCGGCGACCACCGGCTGGCCGAGGGCATCGCCCGTGGCGGCACGCCCGCCGATCCCGGGTACGCGGCCCTGCTGGACTGGGCGAAGGCCCCGGGCGGCGGGGCGGGGCCGTACCCGGTGGCGCACGCGCCCGAGTATGCCGGGACCGCGCTGGCCTTCCACTTCATCAACCGCATGGCGTCGGCGCTGCTCACCGAAGACCTGCTGCCCGGCGGGCTGCAGAGGTCGCGGCTGGTCAGGAGCCTCAGCGGGAGGGGCCTGGCGAGGACGGTACGCAGGCGGCTGCCACCGGGGGCGAGCCTGCCGCTGATCGAGGACCTGCCCGCGGCGGCCGAGCCTCCGTGGGCGGCGGGCACCCCGGTCGGCGCCGCCTACGCCGCGCTCCTGGCGGCGGCGGGAGCCGGGGGCGAGCTGCTCGGCGATCGGGCCAGGGCCGCCGTCGCCGACGCGGTGGCGGGCTGGGACGGGGAGCATCCGGCGGTCGGCGCCGCCTGGCTGGACGGGCCGCTCACGGACCTGCCCCCAGAGGACCGGGCGGGGGCCCGGCTCGCCCTGCTCACCGCTTTCGCCCCCTACCGGGTCACGGACGCCGACGTGGCCGCCTGGCGCGGCTCCGCGATCACGGGAGCCGACGTGTCCGCCTGGGACGAGTCGGTGATCACGGACGCCGACATGCCCGCCTGGGACGGCTCCGCGGCCACGGACGCCGATCTGGTGCGGCTCTGTGCCTTCGGCGCCATTTCCGCGACCGCTCACCTCGCGGCGCGCATCACCACCACCGCACACGCACCCTTGGGAGACCTGTCATGACCGCATCCCTCACCGACCGGCCCGTCCGAGCCTCCTGGCCCGTGCAGGCGCTCAGGGCCGTGGTGGTCCTGCATGTCGCCGCGCTGCTGTTCCAGGCGGTGACGGCGGGCATGTTGCTGTCCTCGCCCGGTGGCCGGGCGCTGCACTCCGCCTCCGGGATGGCGCTGGCCCTCATCGGGCTCGCCCATCTCGTCGTCGCGATCCTGGTCCGGTGGCCGGGCGGCGGGTCCGCCAGGTTCATCCCGCCGGCGGCGGGGCTGCTCGTGTTCACGATCGTGGCGGCGGTGCTCGGCATGGCGCACGTGAAGATCCTTCACCTCCCGCTCGGGGTGGCGTTGTTCGGCGGCGGCGTCGCCCAGCTCGCCCGGATCATGTCGCGACCGGCAGCGGCATGACCCCGACCAGGCGCGACGCGCTGCGGCTGATGGGGCTCGGCGCGGTGGTGGCCGCCGGGGCGCCGGGGTGCTCGCTGCTCACCGGGACCCCGCAGCCGCAGCTTCTCGCCAGCACCGCGCCCCTGCCCAAGCCGTACGCGGTGCCGCTGCCGGTGCCCGAGGTGGCCGAGCCGGTCCGCGGCGCGGGCGGGGTGGACTACTACGAGCTGACCGAGCGGGCGGCGGAGGCGGAGCTGCTGCCGGGCCTGCGTACGCCGATCTGGGGGTACGGCGGCACTTTCCCCGGCCCCACCATCCGGGCGAGCAGGGGACGGCGCACGGTCGTGAAGCTCGTCAACCAGCTCGGCGAGCCGACCGTCCTGCACCTGCACGGCGGGCACACCCCGCCCGAGTCCGACGGCTACCCCACCGACCTGGTGGCCCCCGGCGCGTCCCGCGAGTACGTCTTCCCGCTCGACCAGCGGGCCGCCACCCTCTGGTACCACGACCATCGCATGGACTACACGGGGCCGCAGGTGTGGCGGGGCCTGGCGGGGATGTTCCTGGTCAGGGACCCGGAGGAGGAGGCGCTGCCGCTGCCGTCCGGGGAGCGGGACCTGCCGCTGCTCATCTGCGACCGCTCGTTCGCGGCGGACGGCACGCTGCTGTACCCGGGGCTGGAGGGTCGGCCGGGGGTGCGGGAGGCGTACATGGGGGGTGTGCTCGGCGACGTGATCCTGGTGAACGGGGCGCCGTGGCCGGAGCTGCGGGTGGCCAGGGCCCGTTACCGGCTGCGGCTGTGCAACGCCTCCAACGCCCGCGTGTACGAGCTGGCCACCGGCGGGCCGATGATCCGGATCGCCGGGGACGGCGGGCTGCTGGCCGCGCCGCGGACGGTCGACCGGATCAGGCTGGCGCCGGGCGAGCGGGCGGAGGTGGTCGTGGACTTCGCCGCGTACAAGATCGGGCAGCACGTCGAGCTGCGGAACCTGGCGGGGGAGGACGCGCAGGGCAGGGTGATGCGGTTCGCGGTCGAGCGGGACGAGGCCGACGACTCGGCCGTGCCCGGGCGGTTGTCCACGGTCGAGGCGCTCGATCCGGCCAGGGCCACGGTGACGCGGGACTTCGAGTTCACCAGCGGCTCCATGCACGGGGGCACCGGCTGGCTGATCAACGGCAGGCCGTTCGACGCCGGGCGCATGGAGGCCAGGCCCAAGCTCGGCGACATCGAGGTCTGGCGTCTGACCAGCGACGTCGCCCATCCGGTGCATCTGCACCTCGACCACTTCCAGATGCTGTCGGTCAACGGGGAGCGCCCGGCCGGGCCGCCGGAGTGGAAGGACACCGTCGAGCTGCGCGACGCCCAGACCGTCGAGATCGTCACCCGTTTCACCGACTACCGCGGCCGGTACGTCCTGCACTGCCACAACCTCGAGCACGAGGACATGGCCATGATGGCCGCCTTCGAGGTGGTGTGATCAGGGCGGTCAGGAGGGCAGGCGGTCGGAGCGCGGCCAGACGTAGTCCAGGTCGTCCGGCTCCTGGTCGCCGAAGACGGGCCGGTAGAAGCCGGGGTCCTTGCGCAGCAGCGCCGAGCGGTGGCTGAGGTGCAGCGCCACGTCGCCGAGCCAGGGCGGCAGCTCGCCGGCCGCCGCCAGGTCGCGCTGCGAGCGCACGCGGGGCGTCCCCAGGTGCGCGGCCAGTTCGGTCGCCATCGTGCTCGCGCAGGTGTCGGGCCGGCCCATGGCGCACCAGTGGCCGCAGACCTCGAGGCCGTAGCGGACGAGCGCCTCCTCGTAGCCGGCCCACATCTTCACGACGGGGTGGTGGCGCCAGCCGTACCCGGGGACGGTGAGGGCGCGCAGGACCTGCAGGGTCTCCACGCGCTGTTTGCCCAGCCGCAGCGGGTCGAGCACCGAGGCCGAGGTCGCAAAGTCCGGGTAGGGCAGGAATGTTTGCATCGGTACCCCCGCTGACGTGCTCTTTCTCGCGGATCGTATAGACCGGCCGCCGGGTGACGCTCACAATCAGGCCATGGAAGACGGGTATGTCGGCGCACGGACGCCGAGGCGGGAAGACGCCAGGCTGCTGACCGGGAAAGGCAGGTACGTCGGCGCCGTCCGGCTGCCTGGCATGGTCCACGCGCACGTGGTGCGCAGCCCCATCGCCCACGGCACGTTCACCGGCTGCGACGTCAAGGCGGCGTGGGCGGTCGAGGGCGTCCTCGACATCATCACTCCCGGCGACGCGGCGAACCTCCGGCTGCCCTCGGTGAACGTGGCGCCGGGCCAGCGGCTCACCAGCTACCGGGTGCTGGACGACGTGATCAGGTACGCGGGCCAGCCGCTCGCCGTCGTCGTCGCCCACACCCCGCAGGCCGCCAGGGACGCCGCCGACCTGCTCGACCTGGAGCTGACCGAGCTGCCCGCGGTGGTCGGGGCCGAGCGGGCGCTGGCCGACGGGGCGCCGCTGCTCTACCCGGAGCTGGGCACCAACCTGATCTCCGACTTCCTGATGGGCGACGACGACTGCCTGGCCGCCGTCGAAGGGGCCGAGCACGTGGTCGAGATGACGTTCCGGATGGGGCGGGTCTCGCCGTACCCGATGGAGCCGCGCGGCGTGGTGGCCCACTACGCCGACGAGGAGCTGACCGTGCACATCTCCTCCCAGGCGCCGCACCACGTACGCGAGCACCTGGCCGACGCCTTCGACCTGACCCACGACCGGGTACGCGTCATCAGCCGCGACACCGGCGGCGGCTTCGGCGGCAAGGAGCACCTCTACCCGGACGAGCTGCTCGTCTGCCTGGCCGCGATGCGCACCGGCCGCCCGGTGGGCTGGACGGAGTCGCCGGGCGACCGGCTGTTCGCCACGCTGCCCGCGCGGGAGGCCGTGCACCGGGCGCGGCTGGCGCTGGACGGAGACGGGCGGTTCGTGGCGATGTACACCGACGTGCTCGGCGACCTCGGCGCCCATCCGTCGAACGTGGGCGGCTCGACGTTCGCGGTGACGGCCACGCTGCTGCCGGGACCGTACCGGTTCGAGCGGTTCGCCGTACGCGTGCGCTGCGCCGTCACCACGACCACCCCGACCGGCTCCTACCGGGGTTTCGGTCAGCCCGAGGGCACCCTGACGCGGGAGCGGCTGATCGACGAGGCGGCGCGCAGGCTCGGGATCGACCGGATCGAGCTGCGGCTGCGCAACATGCTCCGGCCGGACGAGCTGCCCTACACGACGCGGGTGTTCCAGACCTACGACTCCGGCGACTACCCGCGCGCCCTGCGGACGGTGTGCGACATGGTCCGGCCGGTCGAGAAGGACGACGGGCGGCGGCGCGGCGTGGGCTACGCCTGCTACGTGGAGAGCACCGGCATGGGCCCCTCGATGGACCTGAAGGCCATCGGCATGCTGGCGGGCGGCTTCGAGACGGCGATCCTGCGGATGGACCAGGACGCGTCCGTGGTGGTGTCCTCCGGGGTGGTCTCCATCGGGCAGGGCATCGAGACGGCGCTGGCCCAGCTCGCGGCCGACCGGATGGGGGTGCCCATCGAGCGGGTGCGGGTGGTGCTGGGGGACACGGCGGCGACGCCGTACTCGTCGGTGGGGTCGGTGGCGAGCCGCTCGCTGGCGCTGGGCGGCGGGGCGCTCACGCAGGCCGCCGCCCGGCTGCGGGACAAGCTCATCGCCATCGCCGCCCACCGGCTGGAGGCGGCGGCCGGCGACCTGGAGATCGCCGACGGCGCGGTGCGGGTGAAGGGCGACCCGCAGGCGGCCGTGACGCTGCGCGAGCTGGCCACCTCGGCCTGGCGCGGCTGGGACCTGCCCGAAGGGGTCACCCCCGGGCTGGAGGAGCGGGTCAGCTACGACCCGCCGGGCTACACCTTCGCGTACGGGGCGCACGCGGCGGCCGTGGCCGTCGATCCGGAGACGGGGGGAGTCGAGCTGGAGGGCTACTGGGTGGTCAACGACGCGGGCGTGCTGGTCAACCCGGCGTCGGTGGAAGGACAGCTCCTGGGCGGCGTGGTCCAGGGGATCGGCGAGGCGCTGACCGAGCAGATCGTCTACACCGAGGACGGCCAGCCGATCACCGAATACCTGCTGCCGACCACGCGGGAGGTGCCGGACATCGAGGTCGTGATGCTGGAGACGCCCTCGACGGTCACGCCGGGCGGGATGAAGGGCGCCGGAGAGTCGGGCACGATCGGGCCGCCCGCCGCCATCGCCAACGCGGTCGCCGCCGCCCTGCCGGAGATCGCGGACCGGATCACCGACGTCCCGCTGACCCCGGCGGTCGTGTGGTCCCTGCTCGCCGCGTCGAGGGGCTGACCTCGGAATACGAAGCCCGGCCCGGGCGGCGACGGCCCTGGACGCGGAGCCGGCCGGGTGGTGGGACGAGGCGATCGAGGAGCGACGGCTGAGCACCGCTCGTCCCACACTCAGGTCGGGTGTGTCCCCGCCCTTTACCGGGTGAGGTCTTTGAGATCCTTGCCCGCCTCCGACAGTGCTCGTTCCAGCGCCTGACGCCCGGCGGGCTTGGGCTCCGCCGGGCGTTCCTCGTGCCCGGCGTCGCGGGGTCTCTTCGTGTCGATCTTCGGTGCGTTCTTGTCAGGAATGCTCATGGGAGTGTCCGTACCCGGCCCGTCCGCGCCGTTTCGAAGCGCCGTCAAAAAGAATGGCGATTTCTCGCCGAAGATTCGACCCAAGAGGCCATCTCGTACGTACATGTTTCGACAGACGTGTACGTCAACCCATAGGCAGGTTCTCTTGTTAAGCGAAACGCGCATCCGTTGCCCCTCCGAGCCGGAAAGGGACGCCATGACCAGGCTGCGATCAGCCCCCAGGGGCAGGATGCACAACGTGTGGCCACTGTGCGAGGACGTGCGGACGGTCGGGCGGGCACGAAAGATCATTCGCGCCGAATTGGCGGCGCTCGGCCTTTCTTCGGAGCTCGTCGACGACGCCGTTCTCATGGTCAGTGAATTGATCACCAATGCCTTCATGTACGGCGACGACCCCTATGAACTCATGCTCCATGTGGACGCCAAGGAGATCATGTGCGTGGTGGTGGACAGCAGCCCTCTCCTGCCCACCCCGGCGCCGCCCGACCTGGGAGCCGAGCACGGGCGCGGGCTGCGCATCATCGCCCGGCTGTCCGACGGCTTCTACGGCTGCCACCCCCAGCGCTACGTCACCCGCCCCGACCTCGTCGGGAAGGCCACCTGGTTCGCGCTCCCACGTCAGGGCGTCCACGGCAACGTGGTGCCGATCCGGGCAGGCACTTAGCAGATTTTGACAACCGGCGAAAGTCAGGAATTTCCACCAAAACCGGGTTAATGTGACAGCCGCAAGCCGGGGATGATCTTCGTCAGTGCGACGGAGCCCCGGCCGTTCAGGAGGCTGAATGTCAGGCTGGAACCTGCGGACCGGCGCGGTGGTGGCGGCGCTTTCGCTCGCGACCATGACTCTTGCGACGGGCACCGCCTCGGCGGAAGCCGTGGTCTACTACGTCGACTCCATCAACGGCAACGATTCCGCGACGGGCAAGACGCCCGAAACCGCGTGGAAGACCCTCACCAAGGCATCCGCCGCAGGACTGGACGCCGGCTCCAAGGTGCTTCTGCGCCGCGGCAGCACGTGGCAGGGCCAGCAACTGGAGATCACCGAATCGGGTAACGCGAACGCCCCGATCGTCGTCGACGCGTACGGCACCGGCACCGCCAGGCCGATCGTCACCGGGGACGACGAGGCCTGCGTGAGCCTGGGGGGTTCGTACATCGAGGTGTACAACATCCAGGTCGGCCTGGCCCAGGACGGCAAGCGCTGCACCTGGGCCGGGATCAAGGTGGACGGCGACCACAACGTCATCGAGCGCAACTACATCACCGGCGCCGCGGCGGGCGTCTACATCTCGCCCGAGGTCAGCTACACCGCGGTGACGGCCAACGACTTCATCGACAACAACTACATGAGCAAGAACACCGAGGAGCCCACGAACGACGACTCGGGCGCGTTCGCGATCCTCGTCCAAGGGGACGACTCGAACATCGGCTGGAACGAGATCCGCGGCTCGTACGCCCTCAGCCACGACTACGGCATGGACGGCGCGGCCGTCGAGATCTTCCTCGGCTCGCGCAACCGCATCCACCACAACATCGCGGTGGACAACGAGACCTTCACCGAATTAGGCACCAGCAAGGAGACCAAGCCCGACGGCACCCCCAGCGACCCGGACGGCACCTCGGGCAACATCTTCGAGTACAACGTCATCACCGGGCCGGAGACCCAGGGCGGCCTGGTGACCAGAGGCGTGCAGGAGCCGGGCAACCCGCCGGACCCGAACGGCCCCGTGCTCGGCACCGTCTTCCGCAACAACACCGTTCGCCTGACCCACCCCTCGTCTCAGGGCGTGGTCTGTGACGCCGGCTGCACCAACGCCCACCTGTCGATGTCCCAGAACATCATCCAGGTCGTCGCCAAGACCGCCTACGGCCCCGGCGTCACCGACAGCCACCACAACGTGTTCTACGGGGCCGCCCAGCACCAGATGGGCGGCACGAACAACATCGAGGCCGACCCGCTGTTCGACCTCACCAACACCGCGCACCCGCTCAAGCTGCGCGCCGGCAGCCCGGCGATCGACCTCGGCGTGGCCCAGTACAGCGACGACGACGTAACCGGACGGGCGATCGACGGCAGTGACGGCCCGGTCGACGCCGGAGCGTACGAATACGACAAGTAACCCTGTTCTGTCGCCGCCGTCCTCTACGCTCCCGAGCAATTGATCAGGCCCGGCAATTCTGGAGAAGCGCGGACATGACCTATCTCGAGCTGTCTGAGGACGGCGGCGGATCGCACAAGTTCTACGAGGTGACCGTGGCGGGCGCGCAGGTCACGATCACCTACGGACGCATCGGCGAGCCCGGCCAGACCAAGGTCACCTCCTTTCCCACCGAGGCCAAGGCCCAGGCCGCGGCGGACAAGAAGCTCGGCGAGAAGACGCGCAAGGGCTACGCCCCGGCCGTACGCGGGGTCCGGGGCCGCCGCACCGTCACCCGCCGGGCCATCCCCACCCCGCCCCGCCCCACCACGCCGCAGCCCTATGTGCACCAGGCGCCCGTGCTGTGGCGCTTCGACAGCGGGTCGGCGGCGTTCGGCATCTTCGTGGACGAGGAGCGCTGCTGGGTCGGCAACCAGCGCGGCGACGTCTACACGATCAGCCACACCGGCACCGTGAACGGCCGGTTCCGGCTGCCCGACGGCGTCAAGTGCATCGTGGCCGACGACTTCTGGATCTACGCCGGGTGCGACGACGGCCGCGTGTACGACCTCAGCGGCAAGGTCCCGAGGTCGGCGTACGAGATCGCCGCCGACGTGGACATCTACTGGCTGGACATCCACGACGGCGTGCTCGGCGTCTCCGACCGGGCCGGGCGGGTCACCGCGATCGACTACGAGGACGAGTTCCAGTGGGCGCGCTCCGGCGGCGGCGACTCCGCCTGGATGGTCCGGTGCGACCAGGACTCCGCCTACCACGGCCACTCGCGCGGCGTCGCCCGTCACGACCTTCAGGACGGCGCGCTGGTCTGGCACCACGACCTCGCCGAGCAGGTGCTGTTCGGCTGGCAGGAGGCGCACTCCGTCTACGCGGGCACGGCCCGGGGAGCCCGCGGCCGCGTGCACCGCCTGGCCAAGCGCGACGGCCGGACCGAGGCCGTCTACGAGTGCGACGGCGCGGTCTACTCCTGCGCCACCTCGCCCGGCGGCCGCCACGTCTTCGCCGGCGACGACCGCTCCTCGGTCTACTGCTTCGACGCCTCGGGCGAGCGGCTGTGGAAGCTGGACACCGGCTGCGGGTCGGCCTTCTCCATGCAGTTCCTGAACGACCGCCTCTACATTGTCACCACCGACGGCACCCTGGCCTGCATCGACGCGAGCGAGGCCGCCATCACCGCCGCCAGGGCCGGGAACGTGCCCCGGCCCCTGGACGTCAAGGCGGCCGCGTCGCTGGAGGTCGTCGAGCCGTCGGTCGTGCTGGAGACGACGAGCGACACGGGCGACGGCGTGGTGGTGGAGTGCTTCAAGGAGGGCGAGCGGCTGCGGGTCCGCGTGGTCAGCCCCGGATACGAGTCGTGGAACGTGCAGTTCCCCAAGGACGTGCGCGAGGCCGGCGCCCGCTACCTCGTGGAGGGCGTGCGCTCGGCCGGGCGCGGTGGGTTCTACCGGGCGTACGGGGACATCAGGCGTCTGCTCTGATCGCCCGCCCGGCGCTCAGGAGCCCGTCCTGGCCGGCCGGCCGACCATCGCCAGGACCAGCAGGCCCGCCGCCACCCCGGTGATGGCGCTGGCCCGGTAGACGTCGTTCAGCGCGAGGTAGGGCACGGCGCCGTCCTGGTACAGGATGCCGAGCAGGGCGATGCCGAGGGCGTACCCGAGTTGCCTGACCGTGTTGACGGTGCCGGCGGCCATGCCCGCGCGCTGCGGCGGGGCGTAGGTCATGGCGGCGGAGCTGAGCGAGGGGATGGCCAGGCCGACGCCGATGCCGGTGACGACCAGGCCGGGCGCCAGCGCGGTCCAGGTGGACTGCGCGTCGAGCAGGCCCTGAAGGTACGCGCCCGCCCCGATGAGCAGCAGCCCGCCGCCGAGGGCGGTACGCGGGGACAGCCCGGGGAGCAGGCGGCTGGCGGCGACGGAGGTCACCAGGGAGGTGGCGGCCATCGGCGACAGCGCCAGCCCGGCCATCACGGGGCCGAGCCGCAGGTCCTGCTGCAGCCAGAGCGAGGTGAAGGCCAGGCAGGCGAAGGCGGCCGGCATGAGCAGCCCCGCCCCGGCCATGATCCCGCTGAACGACCGGCCGGCGAACAGCCGCAGGTCCAGCATGGGATGGTCGCCGCGCGTCTCGGCGACGACGAAGGCCGCGAACGCCACCGCCGCCGTGACCAGCGGCACCAGGGTCCGCGCCGCCGTCCAGCCGTGGCCCCCGGCCTCGATGAGCCCGTACGTGAGCGCGCCCGCCGCCACCGTGAACGTCGCCATGCCGGCCCGGTCGAGCCGGGCCCCGCCAGGCAGGCGCGACTCCTCGACGCCGCGCAGGGTCAGCCAGGCGGCGGCCAGGCTGATGGGCAGGTTCACCAGGAAGATGGCCCGCCAGTGCAGGTGCTCGGTGAGCAGGCCGCCCAGCACGGGCGCGACGGCCGCGGCGGCCCCGTTGACGCCGCCCCACACGCCGAACGCGATGCCGCGCTGCCTGCCGTGGTAGGTGGCGCTGATGAGGGCCAGGGTCGTGGCCATCATGGCCGCGGCGGCGACGCCCTGCGCCACGCGGGCCGCCAGCAGCACGCCGCCGGAGGGCGCGAGCCCGCAGGCGAGCGAGGCCAGCGCGAACACCGCCAGCGCGCCCAGATAGACCTTGCGCCGGCCCACGTGGTCGGCGAACGATCCGGCGGCCAGCAGCAGGGCGGCCAGCGCGAGCGCGTAGCCGTCCAGCAGCCACTGAGTGCCGGTGAAGGACATGTGGAGGTCGCCGGTGATGTCCGGCAGAGCGACCATGACGATGGTCACGTCGACGAGGAGCATGAAGGCGCCCAGGGAGGCGGCCACCAGGGGTGACCAGCTCACGGTGGTGCGCTCGGGTGCTCGGGTGGAAGTCATGGCCCTACGGTGGGGCCGCCCTGACGATATCAGCCAGTACTCGGCGGGTTTCTGGTGATTTTCCGCGCGAGATAGCCTGTGGTGATGGAAATCATCGAGCTGGACGAGGTGGACCGAGGGCTGCTGCACGCGTTGCAGATCGACGGGCGGGCCTCGTTCAGCCGCATCGGCGAGGTGCTCGGGGTGTCCGACCAGCGGGTGGCGCGGCGCTACCGGCGACTGCGCGCCTCCGGCATGGTGCGGGTGGTCGGCGTCGTGGACGGGCGGCGCCTCGGGTTCGAGTCGTGGGCGATGAGACTGCGCTGCACCCCTGACGCGGCGGTCGCGATCGCCGAGGCGCTGGGGCGGCGCCCCGACACGTTCTGGGTGCACCTGCTGTCGGGCGGCACCGAGATCTCCAGCGGCTCGCTGCACCGCACGGCGGAGGAGCGCCAGTCGCTGCTGCTCAGCAAGCTGGCCAGGACCAACCGCGTGCTCTCGGTGACGGCGCACCGGACCATCTACACGTTCGTGGGCGGTCGGGTCGGCTGGTCGGGCCTGGCCGTGCTCTCACCGGACCAGGTGGCGGAGCTGGCGGCGGGGCGGGTCTACCACCGGCGGGGCGAGGGCGAGCCGGTGACGCTCGGCCCCGGCGACCAGGCGCTGCTGGACGAGCTCTCCAAGGACGGCCGCACCGGCTACGCGGACCTGGCGGCGGCGACGGGCTGGTCGGAGTCGACGGTCAGGCGCCGCATGGAGCAGCTCTGCTCGGCGGGCGCCGTCTTCTTCGACATGGACGTGCTGCCCACGCTGCTCGGCTACCAGGTGGAGGCGCAGTTGTGGATGTCGGTGCCGCCCGCCGACCTCGACGCGACCGGGCGGGCGCTGGCCGGGCATCCCGAGGTGGCGTTCGTGGGCGCGACGACGGGCCCGACCAACCTGACGGCCAGCATCGTGTGCCGTGACGACGCGGCGCTCTACCGCTACCTGACCGACAGCCTGGGCGCACTGCCCGCCATCAGGCACATCGAGACCGCGCCGATCATCAGGACCATCAAGCGGGCGGGAGCGGTGCTGCCCGTCTGAGGGTGGGGCAGGCCCTACCGCCGGTTGGGAGGCGCGCAGGCTGGGAGAAGATCGCCCAGCTTTCTAGTGTTTCGTGCCACGAAGACTCCCATGAGGATCCGGTTGCTCGCCCTGGCGTGCGCCGGGGTCGTCCTCGCCGGCGCCACCGCTCCGGCGGCGCCGGCCGCTCATGCCGTGACGATCGACAACAGGGGCTCGATCGTCACGGCCGAACCGTTCACGGGCTGCGCCGCATGTGATGATCGAGGCGTGCACCGGCGATTATTCCTCCGGCTCGGCGGGGTGGCGGGGATTCCGCACCGGGCGCTGGGCCGGGCGGCGCTCCGCCACCGCGACACCATGGCGCCCCGCCGCGACCGGCTCTGGCCCGGCCAGACCTTCCCGTCGTACGTGGCCACGCCGCGGCGGCTGCTGACGATGGCGCGGGCGTACGCGACGGAGGGCACCGGGCTGACCGGGTTCGACAGCCCGGCGCTCCTCGACGCGGTGGACCACTTCGTGCCCGTGAGCAGGCTCGGCGACTACAGCGGCACCAGCACCGGAGCCAACCGGGTGGACCTGTGCCTGGTGACGCTGCTGCGGGCCATGCTCGCCGACGACCACGGCCGGGCGGAGCCGGCCGTCTCCGCGCTGTCCCCGGTGTTCCGCCCGGTGTCCGAGGGTGACGGGTTCTACCGGGACGGGTCGTTCATCCAGCACACGTACGTCCCCTACCAGGGGGCCTACGGGGTGACGCTGCTGTCGGGCCTGGCGACGCTGTACGCGGTGCTGCGGGGCTCGCCGTGGGGGCTCGCGGACCGGAGCCTGTTCGCCACGGTGGAGCGGTCGTTCGCCCCGTTCGTCCGCGACGGGGCCTGTATGGACCTGGTCCGCGGGCGGAGCGTCGGCAGGAGGCCGTACGGCGACCACGAGCGCGGCCGGGAGATCGCCGCCGCGGTGCTGCTGCTGGGGGAGAGCGCCCCGGTCGCCGAGCGGGCCCGGTGGCAGGCCATGGTCAAGGGGTGGGCGGTGCGGAGCACGTACCGGCCGATGCTGGAGGGGGCCGAGCCCGCGTTCCACGCCCGCCTGAGCGCGGTCATGGACGACGGCGCCGTGCCGGCCGTGCCGGAGCCGGTCGGGCACCGGCTGCTGCCCATGAGCGCCAGGGCCGTGCACCGGCGGCCGGGCTGGTGCGCGGCGCTCAGCATGGCCTCGCACCGGATCGGCCACTACGAGCACGGCAACGGCGAGAACCTGCGCGGCCGGCACACCGGCTCGGGGATGCTCTACTGGTGGGCCGAGGGCCACGGCGACCACTATTCGGACTCCTTCTGGCCGACCGTGGACCCCTACCGGCTGCCGGGCACCACGGTCTCCACCCGGCGGCTGCCCGACGGGGCGGGGGCAGGCTGGGGTGACACGTGCACGCCCTGGCGGTGGGTGGGTGGCGCGACGGACGGCACGTACGCGGTCGCCGGCCAGCACCTGAGCGGCCTGGAGAGCACGATGGAGGCGTTCAAGTCCTGGTTCTTCCTCGACGACGCGATCGTCTGCCTGGGCGCGGGGATCACGAGCCAGGACGGCGCGGCCGTCGAGACGGTCGTCGACAACCGCAGGACCGGCGACGCGCTCCCGCGCGGCCGATGCCGGCTGGATGCGCGTCATGGCCAACACCTCCCGGCTGCAGGCCGTCCACGTGCCCGCGCTGGGCCTCACGGCGGCCGGCTTCTGGAACGCGGGGACCGCCGGCGGCCTGACCGTGTCGGCCCCGTGCGCGGTCCTGGTCCGTGAGCATCCCGGCGGGACGGTCACGCTCACGGCCGCCGACCCCCGGCGCGACCTGGACGAGCTGGCCGTGACCTGGGACCGGCCCGTCGCGGAGCTGCTGGACGGCGATGCCCTCCTGGCCGGCGGCACGCTCACGTTCAAGCGCCTGGCCGGTCAGGAGGGCGGCTCGGTGACGGTCACCGTGCGGCTCGGATGAGGGTCAGCCCCGGGGGCGCTCGCCGAGTTCGTCGGTGAAGCCCATGTCCGCCAGGGCCACGCGCAGCAGCGGCACGTCCTTCTCCACCACGTCGTACTCCAGCAGTTCGGCCGTCCGCGGATCGATGATCAGCCGGAGGGTGATCGCGTCGGTCGTCGACGCGGAAAGGGCGACCCCCGTACGCCCCAGCGCGTCCTTCGCCGGCCCCTGCGAGGTGATGCCCGGCTGATCGGCCAGCACCTGGAACAGCGCGGACCGGGTGCCCGGCTTGATCGGCGCGGTCATCAGGTCGACGCCGGTCTGCCACAGGTAACCCGCCTTGTTCGCGCGGGCGGAGTTGGGGCTGCGCTTCCAGAGCTCGTCCAGGCGGCGCTTGAGCGCGTCCTTGCCGGTGGGCAGCTTGGAGATGTTCTGGAGGGTCAGGCTCGGGTTGTCGATCGACAGGATCCGCTCGAAGGAGTCGTCCATGGTCTGCGGCTTCTTGTCCGCCAGCTCGGGCGAGCCCGCGGCCTTCCAGTCGGCCTCGTCCTGCGGGGAGTCGAAGGTGACCTCGACGTCCTGGTCGCTGACCAGGCGGCTGGTGCCGCCCGCGCGCATGGTCCGCCAGGTCTCGCGGGTCTCGGTCGCGTACGCCAGGTACGGCAGCTCGACCGTCTTGAGCTCACCGAGCTCGCGGTTGATCCGCTCCCGCACCTCGGCCAGCGCCTCGGGGTCGCCCGCGAGCTCCTTCTCCTTCTCCTTGAGCTCCGCGTCCAGTGCCTTGATGCCGCGCATGTACTCGCTGGGCACGTTGTGCACCTTCTGCAGGCTGCGCTCGTTGACGTACCAGTAGCGGCCGGACGTCGCCGGCTCACGCTTCGCGGTCGAGGCGGCGGCCAGCAGGAACGTGCGCGCGTCCACCGTCCGGTCCGGCGTCTTGTCCGGCGTCGGGGCGGCGGAGGCCGCAGGAGCCTTCCGGGGCGCCGGGTCACCACCGCCCACGACGACGACGGCCGCGGCGGCCGCCAGTCCGGCCGCGACGGTGCCGGCCATCAGGAAGTACGGCCGCCGCCCGCGGGTGCGGGCCGGCTCCGTACGCGGGGTGGCGAACGCGCGGGCCAGGTCGCCCGCCCGGCGTCGCCGGTAGCCGTCTTCGGTCAGCTCGTCCAGCTCTTCGGGCTTGAGCCGGGCGAACATGCGGTCATCCATGAGGGGTCCTCCAGAGGGGTGTGGTCAGGACTCGAGGCTGCGGACCGGGCGCGGAGCGCCGCCGCCCAGGCGGAGTGCCCGGGCCAGGCGCTTGCGCGCCCGGTGGAGCCGGACGTTGTACGTGCGGACCGAACAGCCCATGACCGAGGCCGCCTGCTGGGGCGGCAGGCCGTACCAGGTGGCGAACACCATCGCCTCCACGTCCTGCTCGGGCAGGGCCGCCAGCGCCTCCAGGGCGCTCTCCCTGTCGATGACGTGCTCGGCCACGTCCCACGCCTGCTGGTCGCGCGAGGTGGTGAGAGCGGCTATCCGATCGACCAGGGCCTGCCGCCGGTGGCGGGAGTCGCGCTGCTTGGCCAGCAGGTTGCGGGCCACGCCGAGCAGCCAGGGCAGCGACGGTTCGGGCAGCTCGCCGAGCCGCCGCCAGGCCACGAGGAACGTCTCGCTGGAAACGTCCTCGGCCACGTCGCGCTCGGCCCGCAGCAGGGCGTAGCCCAGCACGCTGCGGTAGTGCCGGTCGTAGAGGTCGGTGAATCGTTCTTCGGGATCGTCCACACCCAGTAGTCCCTCCGAACGCGCCAGGATTACCGCATCACGGAGATTCCCCCTCCGCGCCAGCCAGTGTTCCCCTGGGCGGAGGTCATGTCAGCACGGCCTGCGCGGCGACGAGTTCGGCGTACCTGCCGCCCGTCGCCATCAGCTCCTCGTGGGTGCCGCGCTGCACGATCCGCCCGCCGTCGACCACCAGGATCACGTCGGCGTCCCTGACCGTGCTCAGCCGGTGGGCGATCACGATCCGCGTCTGCACGAGCCGGCCCAGGTTGGCCTCGATGACCGCCTCGGTGGCGCTGTCGAGGTTGCTCGTGGCCTCGTCGAGCAGCAGGACCTTCGGGCGTGACAGGACGGCGCGGGCCAGGGCGAGCCGCTGCCGCTGGCCGCCCGACAGGCCGCCGCCGTCGGTCAGCATGGTCTCGTAGCCCATGGGCATCGCGGCGATCTCGTCGTGCAGGGCGGCCAGCGTGGCGGCGGAGACCACCCGGTCCAGGGGCGCGCCGGGGTCGTTCAGCGCGATGTTCTCCCTGATCGAGCCGTTGAACAGCGAGGGGTCCTGGGTGACCACGCCGAACTGGCGGCGCAGCGTACGCAGGTTGAGCTCGGCGGCGGGGACGCCGTCGTACCGGATCTCGCCCGCGACCGGGGTGTGCAGGGCGAGCAGCAGCCGGGCGAGCGTGCTCTTGCCCGAGCCGGACGCCCCCACGAGCGCCACCTTCTGGCCGGGGCGGATGGCGACGGAGACGTTCCGCACCGTCCACGGGCCGCGGGGGTCGTGGCGGAAGCTCACGTCGCGCAGCTCGACCGCGCCGCGCAGCCGCAGCACCTCGATGCCCTCGCTGGGCTCCGGCTCCGAGGCCAGGATGTCCGACAGGCGGTCGAAGTGCGCGCCCGCCTCCTGAAGGCTCTGCAGCCCGGTCATCAGCGAGCCCAGCGGGGTCAGCGCGCCGAGCGCGACGGCGTTCAGCGCGATCAGCGTGCCCAGCGTGAGCTGGCCGTCCAGCACCCGCCAGGCGCCCAGCCACAGCAGCGCGAGCGGGGCCGTCACCCGGATCGCCGCCAGGGCCGACTCCAGCAGGCCCCTGGTGAGCCCGGCCCGTACGTCGGCGTTGAGCTGCCTGGCGAAGTGGGCCGACCACTGCTCCACGGCCCGCCGCTCGGCCCCCGACGCCTTCAGCGTCTCGATGCCGCTGATCGTCTGGATCAGGCTGCTCTGCGAGGCCGACAGCGCGGTCAGCTCCTCCCGCTTGAGCAGCGCGATCCGGCCCGTGCCGGCCAGCAGCAGGGCGGCCTGGAGCGCGGCCACCCCGGTCAGCGCCAGCCCGAAGACCGGGTCCCAGAGATACACCAGCACGAGATAGCCCACGGCCAGCGGCCCGTCCAGCAGCGCCGCGACGACCTGCCCGGTGAGGATGTCGCCCAGCGTGGACACGCTCGCCGCACGCGTCACCAGGTCGCCCTTGCCGCGCCGGGTGAAATACCGGTACGGCAGCGCCATCAGATGCCCGACCACGCCCTCGGTGAGCTCCTGGTCGGCTCTGGCCCGCACCGCGACCAGCAGCGCCGCCCGCAGATACCCGATCACGAACTGGGCCGCCCCGCCAGCAGCACCGCGCCGCCGAGCAGCGACAGCACCTCGGTCCCCAGGGAGGGCACGATCGTGTCGATCAGGAGCCGGGAGAACAGCGGCAGCGCCAGCCCGAGCAGTTGCAGCAGCAGCGAGGCGGCCACGATCTGCGCGAGCAGCCCCCTGCGCCGCCTGAACAGCGTGCGGAAGAACTCCCGCCGCCACGCGCTCGCCATCGACGACGAGCCGCGCTGGAACCCCTCACCGGGCTCGAACACCATCAGCACGCCGGTGAAGCCCGCGCCGAACTCCTCGGCCGTGAGCCGGCGCCGGCCCTGCGCCGGGTCCACGACGTCCACGCGGTCGGGCGACCAGCGCTCGACCACCAGGAAGTGGTCGAACTCCCAGTGCGCGACCGCGGGCAGCGGCACCCGGGCCAGGTCCTCGGGCGAGAGGGAGAAGGCGCGCGCCTTCAGCCCGTGCTCGCGCGCGCCGTCCACGATGGCTTTGGCGCTCAGCCCGTCCCTGCCGACCTGGAGCCGCTCGGAGACCTGGAGCAGGCTCGTACGGTGACCGTGGTGGCACAGCACCATGACCAGGCAGGCCGCGCCGCACTCGGTCTCGGTGTTCTGCAGCACCACCGGGACGCGCCGCGTCATCGCACCGCGCCCAGCGCCAGCGCGGTCACCGCGGTCCCGGCCGTGAGGACGATCGCGACCGCGATCCAGAGCACGAGGAACGACGGCCCGCTGATCACCAGCGGCATCCTGATCCCGCCCCGGGCCCCGGCCCGCCGGCGCAGCGCCTCCTCCCGATAGATCCGCCGCGACGGCGGGGTGAGGGCCGGGGGAGTCGCCGGTGCGGACGGGCGGGCGACCGGCCGGGTGCGCTCGTAGGGGTCCGTCATGACCAGTGCCATTCGACCCGGGCCGTGGCGCGGCGCTCGGCCAGCCATCCCGCGAACGCGGCGCGCCCAGCGGCGGCCAGCGTCGCCGGGTCGGCGGCGGCCGGGCTCCTGGACAGGACCCTGCCCGTCAGGAACCCGCCGCCGGGCAGCTCCTCGGGCCCCACGTCCTGCCCGGCGGGCGCGTCGCGCAGGACCCCGGGCAGCTCGCCCGCCCACCGCGTCGCGACCGTCACCACGGCCTCCGCGTGATCCCACACGTCGCCGAGCAGGTCCACCTTCTCCGGCCCGGTCGCCCACACGGCCTTGACCCGCGCGAAGTCCGCCGCGTGCGCGGCCAGGTGACCGGCCGCCAGCTCGGCCTCCTTGTCCAGCCGGAACCG
Organism: Nonomuraea sp. NPDC050643; assembly: GCF_040654715.1. Taxonomy (NCBI): domain Bacteria; kingdom Bacillati; phylum Actinomycetota; class Actinomycetes; order Streptosporangiales; family Streptosporangiaceae; genus Nonomuraea; species Nonomuraea sp. NPDC050643. The sequence goes on from NZ_JBFAIM010000066.1 coordinate 80,067, forward strand.
CCGCCGCCGCGCGATCCCCGCCAGGTACGCCTCGAACTGCCCGCCGTCCATGCCCGCCGCCGCCATCCAGGCCAGCGTCGCGGCCCGGTCGTGCAGCCCCCTGCCCCGCCGGAACTCGTCGGCCGTGGCCTGCAGGTCCGCAGGGCTCACCGGCCGGTCCTCGTCCACGGCCGCGGCCAGCAGGCACTGATCGACGATCTCCTGGTACGGCGAGGCGTCCCGGCGTGACAACGACCGCAGCATGGTCAGCGCCTGCGGCACCGACACGTGCACGTCGTCCACGCTGACCAGGTGCCCGGCGGCCCAGTGCGTCGAGTGGTCGACCAGCCAGGGCACCCCGTCCTCCGGCGGCGCGGTCAGCGCGACCGTGCCGCCGTCCGGATGGTCGAGCACCAGGTCGTAGTCCACCACCTGGGTGCCGGGCGATCTGCTTGGTCACCAGCCGCCCCCCGGCCAGGTCGTAGGCCGGGACGAGCGCGGCGGGATCGTTCGTGTACGTCGTGTCGGGCACGGTGAAGCCCAGCTCGATGGCCTTGGCCAGATGGAAGACCTTGTTGTGCGCGCGCAGCTCGTCGGCGCGGCGGCCGGGCAGCCATCGGGCGTCGAGCAGGCTCCAGACGCCGTCGAGCATGACCTCGGCCTGCAGTTCGGCGTGCGCCCGCTGGCCGGCGTCCCCGACGGCGTCCGCCCGGGGCCCGCTGGGCCGGCTCCGCCACACGGCGGTGACCCGCGACAGGTCGATGCTCTCCGTGCCGGTGTCGAGCAGCAGCCGCCGCCCGTCTCCGGCGAACGACGCGGTGATCCGGCTCCGGCCGGGGTAGTCGCCGTTGTCCCACCACAGCACGGGGAAGGGGCCCTCGGGCTCGCCGGAGCCCATCAGGTGGGCGCCGCGCCGCCGCAGCGCGGCCAGCACCCGCTCGGCCGCGCCGTCCCCGCGCGCGCTCATGATCATGATCACTGCCCCGCTCCCCTCTCGAAAAGGCGTGGCGGGCCGTACTCCTCTGGCGGGCCTGGGCCCCCGATCTCGCGCACCACACCGTGAGCTGCGGTCACTTCATGGCCGAGGAGTCGCCGGCCGAG
>NZ_JBFAIM010000067.1:0-80875 GCF_040654715.1 Nonomuraea sp. NPDC050643
GGACACCGAAGGCTGGACCCAGACACTGCTGTCAGCCAGCCCCGACACCGTCACCTGAGTGGGAAGTGCCCCGGCACCTGCCGGGGCACTTCGCATGCCTGCAGATACTCGACCACGGCACGGCGGACCACGACCTGCCCCGCTCACGAGCGAGACGACGGGCCTGCTGCTTCACGAGAAAGTCCGCGCGAATCGGTTGGCCGCCGTGCAGCCCCGCCATGTGGACATACCGCGTGTATACCGGTACTTCGTATTCTGCCAGGTCATGAGATGGATGAGATCCGGCCTCTGTGCCGCCCTGATAGCGATGTCGACGGCAGTGACCGTCCCCGAGTCCGCCGCGGCTCAGGCGAGCGGGCTGAGCCCGTACGACCAGTTGGTCCTCTCGCACGAACCTGCGGCGTACTGGCGGCTGTCCCACCCGTCGGCCGGCACGGAACTCGACCGGGCCGGCCACGGCCACAAGGGCACCTTCCGCGGCGTCACGAGCTCCGAACAGCTCCCCAACAGGGACGGCGCCGCCGTCTTCAACGGCACGTCGGGCTACTTCGAGGTGCCCAACGCCAAGGCCTTCCACATCTCCACCACCGGGAAGTTCACCGTCGAGGCGTGGATCAGGCCGCACACCCTGAACTTCCCCGACGTGGAGCAGGACGGCTACATCTACTTCATGGGGAAGGGCACGAAGTCCCGCGAGGGCGGCGACCAGGAGTGGGCCGGCCGCATCTACAACAAGTCCCACCCGGAACGCCCCAACCGCGTCTCCGGCTACGCGTGGAACCCCGAGGGCGGATTCGGGGCCGGCGCCGCCTTCCAGCACCCGATGACGGCCGGCCAGTGGATCCACGTCGCGGTCACGTTCGACACCTCCGAGGGCACGTACGGGAAGGTGCGCATCTACAAGAACGGCGTGCTCTCCGGCTCCGACAACCTCGTCTATCACCCGGGCCGCGAGGACGAGGTCATCGTCAAACCCAGGCCCGGCCCGGCCCCCGTCCGGGTGGGCACGCGCAACTTCGCCTCCTATTTCAAGGGCGCGATCGGGAAGTTCGCGATGTACGACCGCGCGCTCACAGCGGGCGAACTCCGCTCGCACTACGCGGTGATGACCGGCGCGAACCAGGACTTCAACCGCGACGGGGTCGGCGACCTCTTCTCGGCCGCCACTGGGACGCTGACCATCTGGAACGGTACGGGCGCCAACGGCTTCGCCGCCGCCACGCCCGTCGGGCCCGACTGGGACGCCTACAGCCGGCCGATCGCGGGTGACTTCAACCGTGACGGCCTCACCGATCTGGTCGCCTCGAAGAAGGACGACCACACTCTGCACGTCTGGAACGGCAAGGGTGCCAACGACTTCACCTCCGCCCAGCAGCTCGGGCCGGGCTGGGCGCCATATGAGAGCACGTTGACCTCGCTCGGCGACATCAACCGGGACGGCAACGACGACATCGCGGCCACGTACGACGGCACGCTGTACGTCTGGAACGGCAAGGGCGGGAACGCCTTCGGCCCGAAGACCGCCATCGGCGTCAACTGGGGTGCCTACACCCGGCCCATCGGCGGGGATTTCAACGGCGACGGGATCGGTGACCTGGCGGCGGTGAGGAAGGCCGACCACGTTCTCTTCATCTGGAACGGCAAGGGTGCCAACAATTTCACCCCCGGCCAGGAAATCGGACCGGGCTGGGAACAGTACGCGAGCACGCTGATGACGCCCGGCGACATCAACCAGAACGGCATCACCGATCTCGCCGCCGTCCACAACGGCACCCTGTACATCTGGAACGGCAAGGGCGCCAACACGTTCGGGATCGCCCAGTCCCGCGGGTCGGGCTGGGCAGGGCATTTCTGATCCCGCCCTTCATTGATGTCACCAGGCACTCAGTCGAGCACCCGCACGTGCTGTGCCGGAACATCCGGCAGGACGGCGACGTCCTCGATTTCGATCTGGTGAACACTGGCGGCGATCATCAGGGCGGCGGCCATCGTCGCCACCGTCGCGACGGCGGCCGCCCGCCAGCGGCGTCGCGGTCCCGTCCGAGCGGAATCCGGTTCCGGTTCTATCGGCAAGCCCATGTCGAGCCGCATGCGGGCCGCACTCCACGCCGCGGCCGCCTGCTCGTCAAGACCGCAGCCGCGGACGAACGCCGTAACCACCTCCGCGCGGGGCAGTGTCCGGCGCTTGAGCATCCCGGCCGCGGTCGAGTACGGCAGGTGGTGGCCCGCCCGGTGCGCCTGGGACTGGATGTCGCGGTAGCTGCGCCCGGACCAGGCTTTGAGCCGTTGGAGCGCGGCCACGAACTCGGCGTCGGTGTGCGCGGCAGCGGGGTCGGGCCGTCCTGACCGCTCTTCTGATCTGGTGCTCATAACCTGGCAGTACAGCCGAGTCGCACAGATCCGCACAAGCCGGAACAGCACATTCCTTGAGCGCGGGCCCGCGGATCGGGCAGCGTCGAAGGCGTGATCTCCCCCTGGTTCCACGCCGCTCTCGCCGGCGTTCTGATGTCATCCGCTCCGGTCCATCAACGGATCGAGTCGTTTCTTGATCGGACGTTGCCGCCGGGGCCGGGCGGCACGGTGGCCGTGGCCCGCCACGGCAGGCTCGTGCACTGTGCCGGGTTCGGCCTGGCCGACCGCGAGACCAGGACCCCGGCTCGATGCGACACGGCCTACGACGTCATGTCGATCACCAAGCAGTTCACCGCAGCCGCGATCATGAAGCTGCAGATGACGGGCAGGCTGCGCACCACCGACCGGCTCGGGGTCCACCTCGGTCCGGTGCCGGCCGACAAGCGCCTGATCACCGTACGCCAGCTACTGACCCATAGCTCCGGCCTGCGTGACCTCGGCGACGACTACGCCCCCGTCTCCCGCGACACCATGGTGCGGCGGGCCCTCGCGTCACCGCTGCGGTCGAGGCCGGGAGCCGAGTTCCACTACTCCAACGTGGGCTACAGTCTGCTGGCCGCCATCGTCGAGCGCGTGTCCGGCAGCTCGTACGAAAGGTTCCTGGCCGAGCACCTTTTCGCCCCCGCCGGCATGACCAGCACGGGATACGTGCTGCCCCGCTGGGCGCCCGGCCAGGTCGCGATCGAGTACGACAGGCGCGGCACGAGACGAGGGCGGCCCACCGAGCATCCCTGGGCGGCCGACGGGCCCTACTGGTACCTGCGTGGCAACGGCGGCATGCTCTCCACCGCCCGCGACATGTACCGCTGGCATCGGGCGCTCGAGGCAGACACGATCTTGTCCCGCCGGGCCAAGGCGGAGTTGTTCACCCCGCGGGTGCTCATCGACCGGAAGGCGAAGGTGTACTACGGCTACGGCTGGGGCGTGCTCCCGCGCACCGAGCACGGCCGCGTCGCCGAACATGACGGCGGCAACGACTGGTCCTTTGGCGAGTTCGCCCGGTTCCTCGACAAGAAGGTGATGGTGTTCTGGATCACCAACCAGGCGTATCGGACGGGGAAATGGAACCTCGAGGACATCAACAGCAAGCTCACGCTGGGTCTGGTCCGAGCTTTGTGACCCGAGCCCTCGGATGACGCCGCGCTGCTCGGCGTTGCCTCTCTCAGGCAACCGATCGGCGCGCGCGGAATTCACCGCGAAAGCTTCCGGGTGCCGGACATCAAGGACACGGTGTTCGCGGAACTCGGCATCACCGAGCGCAACGTCGTCATCGAGTGCGGGCCCCCGGAAGCGATCAAGCACGCCGTACGGGCGAGGCTCGGGGTCGCGTTGCTCTTCCGCGCCTCGGTTTCGGAGGATCTGGCCGGGGTTCGCTTCAGGAGATCCAGATCGCCGATGCCCGGCCGCGTCTGCCGATCTTCACCGTCTGGCGCGCCGACAAGCGCCTGTCCCCCTTGCAGCGCAACCCGCTGACCGTCATCCGCGACGCGCTGTCCCCCTGACGTCCCGCGGCCCGGCCGGTCATAGCGGTGGGGGCTGTCAAAGAAGATCCTGGGATCCGGACGACGTGGGTTCGAGCTCCTGACGATGGCGCCTCTCCCGCCGGTACGCGCCCGGCGGCAGGCCGTACGCCCGTTTGAAGGCATGCGCGAACGCGTACTGCGAGGTGTAGCCGACCTTGCCCGCCACCACGTTCGCGGGCACGTCGGCGGAACGCAGGAGCCGGGCGGCGATGGTCATGCGCCACCACGTGAGGTAGGCCAGCGGCGGCTGGCCGACCAGCCCGGCGAACCGGCGGGCGAAGGCCGCCCTGGACAGGCCGGCCTGCTCGGCCAGTTCCGCGACGCTCCACTGCCGTCCTGGCTCGCTGTGCATGGCGCGCAAGGCGGCCACGACGGGCGGATCGTGCAGGGCGGCGGTCCATCCGGTGGGGGTGTCCTTGTGCTCGTCGAACCAGGCGCGAAGGATGTGCAGCAGGAGCACGTCCAGCAGCGCGGACACCATGGCATCGCTCCCCGGGCGGGAGCTTTCCAACTCGCCGCCGAGAAGGTCGAGCGCAGCGCGCAGCTCGACGTGACGGCCGGCCCGGGCCGGCAGGTGGACGATGTCCGGCAACTCCTCCATGAGCGGATGCCTGCGTGAGCTGTCGAGCAGGTAGGCCCCGCAGAGCATGACGGTGAGCGGGGCGGCGTCGCGTGCCTCCTCCGCACCGGACGCGTCGACGAGCGGAGTGGACAGGCTGTCCGCCAGCCCGTGCGCGGCACCGCGCGACAGGAACACCATGTCACCCGGGCCGAGAGCAACAGGATCGCCCCGCTCCGGGATCAACCAGGCCGTGCCCTGGAGGACCACGTGAAACCCCGCCCCTTCGCTCGCCGGGAACCTCCGGCCGAACGGGGCGCTGTGGCCGACACGCCCCGAGTGGGGCAGGCCGGTGCGCAAGACACGGATCACGTCGGACAACACATCCATATCCGAAGACGATAAAGCAAACATCGGCGCTTCTGACGCATTGGGAGTCTCCATATGTGCCCTCTACGGTAGGCGTGACCAGCGATGATCCTGATCGGAGAACCACATGAAGATCGCCGTTTATGGTGCGAGCGGTTACCAGGGCAAGCTCGTCCTCGCCGAGGCCGTCCGACGGGGTCTCGACCTCGTGCTGACCGGCCGTGACGCCGCGCGCCTGCGGCAGGCCGCCGCCACCGTCGGACTGTCCGGCCCGGACATCCGCCTGGCCGCCGCGGACGACCACCAGGCTCTGCTCGCCGCCTTCCGGGAGGCCGACGCCGTGGTCAACTGCGCGGGACCGTTCACGCCGACGGGCCCGGCGGTGGTCCGGGCCGCGATCGCCGCGGGCGTACCCTACGTGGACACCGCCGGCGAGCAGCCGTACGTCAAGGCCGTCTTCGACACCTTCGGCGCGCAGGCGGAGGCCGCCGGGGTGAGCGTCGTGCCCGCCGCGAACGACGCCTGCGTTCCGGGCGATCTGATCGCGGCCCTCCTCGCCGAACGCCTCGGACCGCTCGAGGAGATCACCAGCATCCACGTCATCACCGGTGGCGGCGGCCCGTCCCGCGGCTCGCTTCGATCGGTGATCGAGAGCATCGACATCATCAAGGCGGGCGGCCTGGTGTACGACGACGGCGACTGGCGCGTGGGCCTGCCCGCCCGGAAGACCTCGATCACGCTGCCGGGAGGCGCGGAAGCGATCCCGGTGGCGAAGTTCCCCCTGACGGAGGTCGTGACCATCCCCCGCCATGTCCAGGTCCGGCACGTCGAAGGACTGGCCGAGGCCGCGCTCAGCGCCCGGCTGAGCGTTCCCCTCGATCCGTCGATCATCGCCGATCTGCCCGAGGGGCCCACCGAGCAGGCCCGCGAGAGCCAGCGGTTCACGTACGTGCTCGATGCCGTCGCGCTCGACGGCCGCCGGGCTCGCGGCGTGGTGGCAGGCCCGGACACCTACGGGACGACCGCCACGATCGCCGTCGAGAGCGCCCGCCGCCTCGTCACCGGCCCGGCCAAACCCGGCGTGCTCGCTCCCGCCCAGGCCTACGACCCGGCCGCCTTCCTGGACTTTCTCCTGCTCCACGACGTGCGCTGGACCATCGAGGAGGACACGGCGGGCAACTGAGCGCCCGCCGCCGCAGGTCTATTCCTCCGCGGAACGGCTTGCGGTGGCGGGCACGCGGCATGCCTCAACGGTAAAGAATGCGGGGAGCAACGACCAGTGCACTCAGGGTGCCCGTGCGCCTGCGTCGTCCGATCACCCACATCCCGTCGTCCGGACCGTCACGAGCGGGGGCGTCACCGGTGCCCACGACGACCCGGTCCCGCAGGTCGCCGCAGGTTTGGGTAGGTGCCTCTTCGTGAAGATCTCGTCAGACCAGTCGCACCTCACCCTGGGCCTGGTGGTGCATCCGTCCCGGCCGGTCCTGGACTCCGTACAGGTGATCACCCGGTACGCGCGCCGCACCGGAGCCACCGTCATCGCCCGCCCGTGCGACGCCGAGCGGCTCGGGCCGGAGGTCGTCTCCGTCCCGGCCGAGGAGTTCGCCGACCGGGTGGACGGTGTGATCAGCCTGGGCGGCGACGGCACCATGCTGGGCGCGATGCGGCTGGTGGTCGGCCGCCAGGTGCCGGTGCTCGGCGTCAACCACGGCCACCTGGGCTTCCTCATCGAGGTCACCCCGTCGGAGCTGGAACAGGCCCTGGACCGCCTGGCCGAGGGCCGCTACACGCTCGAACCGCACAGTTGCCTGGAGGCGGGCGGCTTCACCGCGTTCAACGACATCGTGGTCGCCTCCGCCGAGCCGCTGTCCAGCCTGACGCTCGACCTCGAGGTCAACGGACTGCGGCACGGCTACTACCGGGGGGACGCGGTGATCGCCTGCACCCCGACCGGCTCCACCGCCTACAACTACGCGGCGGGCGGCCCCGTCATCTCACCGTCCGCCCCGGCCGTCGCCCTCACCCCGGTCGCGCCGATGTCCGGCATCAGCCGTTCCGTCGTCCTGGGCAAGGACGACCACATCGTCCTGCGCAACCCGTCCGAGAACGCGCCGCTGCTCTTCTCCGTGGACGGCACCCCCGCCGACCCGCTCCGGCCCGGGGCCGAGCTGTCCATACGGCTGCGCACCGAGGCCGTGGACGTCGTCCGGTTCGACGCCGACACCCATTCCCAGCGCAACCGGGTCAAGCTCAGCCTGTTGGACCTGCCGCTCCGGCGGGACCAGCTCGTGGAGCTCATCCCCCAGCCGCTGCGCGAACAGGCCGAACGCCTGCGTCAGGCGCACGCGGACCCGGCTCAGTAGTCGCCCGTCCGCGCCCGCCGCCGATCCCCGCCGGACGACGGCGGCGCGCGCGGGGGCTCCGCCACGGCTGCGAAGGAACCCCCGAACGGCTATGAGGGCGTCAGCCCGCTTCGTGGTTCCGGCTGAAGTGGAAGGGGCAATGCGTGCCGCCCGTTCCGATGGTGGTGCGGCGATCGAACCGGAAGCCGTGCCTGCCGGGTTCGATGGCCTCGATCCAGTTGGCGTCGAACGCGCACATGACCGGGGTCAGTTCCGGCGCCGCGTTGGCGACCAGAACGTCGTGGTAGAAGCACTGACGCACGTCGAGGTGGTAGCGCCGATCGTCGTCGACCGGCCGGGCGAAGACGAACCCCTTCCCGAACGCGTGCTCCTCACGGGATCTGCTCAGCTCCACCATGGCCTGAAAGGCGTCCGGCGCGTTGTCCAGCATCGCCCGCGTGCCCTCCTTCATGGTGTCGCCGAGCGGTTCGACGAACGACGTACGCACGGCGGCGAGGGCCTTCGCCTGGCCCAGCCTGGGCAGGAGGAACTCGTAGGCGGCCACCAAGGCCAGGGTCATGCGCAGGTTGTGGCGGGCGGGTTCGTCGACGATCAGGTGCTGATTCGCCGCTTCGAGTTCGCTCTGACGTGCCCGCATGGCGGTCGTGAGCTCGACGGGGAGCGCGTGCTCGAGCAGGGTCGCGGCGAGGTGATCGTAGAACGCGTCGATCAGCAGCGTCGTGTCGCGATCGGGGTCGGGGACGTAGTCGCCTTCGGCGAGCCCGAACTGGTCGGTGGACATGATGGTCCTTTCGTGTACGGCTCGGCGCGTACACGACCGTGATCCCGCGTGAAGGCGTGACTGGTCGTGCTCGCGACCGAGCGAGCACGCCAGCGCACTCCACCGACCGACCAGGCGCTGACAGGCTTGTGTATATTTTCGCCGCCAGTCTGGCACGCCGCCGACGATCATGTCCAACCGACCGCCGGATCAGCACGCGCTCCAGGTCGTCCATGCCGTACGCACCGGCGGTTCGGGGCCCTGACAGAAGCCGAGTTGACGCCGGGTGCAGGCGGGCCGGCAGGCGACCGCGGCGAGTTCGGCCCACGTGGCGGACGAATGGGCTGTGCCCGGCAGCGGATGCAGTTCGACTGATCGATCCCCTACGATGCGCCGGACCGGCCGGCTCAGGCGCTGGCGGCGGTTCGCCACCGCTGCACGATGGTGACGTCGTCCGGGTCGCCGTGCCAGGCGGTCTCCTCGGGCAGCGCGTGCGGCAGCCAGACCGCGTAATCCGGGGCATCGGGCGCGATGTCGCGGGTCCCGTCAACGCGGGTCCCGTCCGGCAGCACGTGTGGATCGGGGACGCGCAGAATGCCGCCGGCCAGCATGATGGCGGTCATGAGCGGCACCCCTTCCGTCTCACCTGTCACCCTTCCCCGCTCAGCATAGCGCGCGGCCCCCGCCGGGAAAGGGACCGTTTCGCTCAGCCGATCCCATAACGGCCCGAGAACCACAGATAGGCGCGCCGAGCCGCACCCTCGTCACCGAACAGTTGGATCAGGCGCCTGGCCCGCCGGATGAGCACGCAAGCGAAAGCCTCGGCATAGAGTTCGGCCGCGTCATGTCCGTAGGGCGGCGCCAGACGCGAGGCGTGCACCGCGTGCAGCCGGGCCCAGGACGCCTCGCGTGACGGCATGCCGTCCAGGTGATCGATGGCGTGCCCCAGCTCGTGGCCGGCCACGCTGACCGACGGCGACGGCACACTGCCCACCCCGATGCGACGCTGGTTGGGGTCGTAGATCCCGGCGCTGCGTTCCCAGCCGCCCTGCTGGACCGGCAGCGCGACGCCGCGAAGCGCCTCGAAGCCGGGTAAGTCCGGTACGGCGCCGGGCCCGATCACGATCCCGCCGTCCAGATGAGCGGCCAGGCGCGTACCCAGGGCTCGTGGCACCGCGGATAACGTCATGATGGCCAAAAGGGCCTCTGCGGGCGGAAACGTGCCCGGCGGCCAGGCCCGGTGCACCCGATGCTCCAGAGCCCCCACGTGAAGCCAGCCCGGCCGTCCCCTGCTCTGGCCGGCCAACCCCATCTCCCCCGATGCCCATCCCGAACAACCCGCTACCGACAGCCCCGCCGGATGAAGATCAAGGGCCGAGGGACAACATTGATGATCACGACGCACTTTAGCGGGAGACAGGGCGCCACGCATCCACACCCGTCGAGCACGAAGCCGCCGCCTAGCAGCGCGCATCTCCTCATGCGCTGCCGTCGCGACACGGGGAACGACAAAGGCGCCCGCAGGGCCGAAGGGTGCCGAGATCCCGCCCGGCGCGCACGGCCCGGTCAGGTTGCTCCCCCGCTCCACTGGTGGCACCTCAGAAGCGACCCGTGGCCGCGAGCGGCGGGAAGTCTCAGGAGCGGATGAGCGCGGTCAGGAGGTCGGCGGCCGGGGGCAGGGCGGACTCGTTCAGGTCGAAGGAGGGCGAATGGTGTGGTCCGTAGGTTCCGGCGCCCACGAGAAGGTAACCGGCGAGTCCGCCGCGTTCCTGGACGTGCCGCATGAAGAGCGTCGCGTCGTCGCTCGCGCGCAGGGGGCGCGGTGGCACAAGACGCAGCCCGCAGCCCGGGGCGAGGGTTTCGATCTTGGTCAGGATCGCGTCGTCGGTGGTCGCGCTGGTCGCCCAGCCGGTTCTGGTGATGTCCACGGTGACGCCGTGCATGGCGGCCGCGCCGTTGAGGACGTCGCGGGCCCGCCGCTCCAGGTCGTCGTGCTCGGCGGCGGAGTCGGCCCGGATCTCTGCGCCGAGGACGGCGTGGGCGTTGACGATGTTCGGCGCACCGGGTGCGTGCAGTGTCCCGGCGTTGACGCGGGTCGTCGCCGTCGCGTAGCGGGGCAGGGCGTGCAGGCCCAGAACGGCGGACGCCGCCGCCACCAGCGCGCTGCGGCCCTGTTCGGGGGCACCGCTGGCGTGGGCGGCGACCCCGGTGAACTCCGCGCGCAGTTTCGAGGTCCCGTACAGCTCGGTCGCCGCCGCCACGCATCCGTCCGGGGTGCCGAAACCGAGGTGTACGGCCAGCAGGACGTCGACGTCGTCGACGAGCCCGGCGGCCACCATGGGAGCGGCGCCGCGCACGCCCTCCTCGGCGGGCTGGAACAGCAGCCGTACGGTGCCGGGGAACCGCCTGTCGGACAGCAGGGCCGCCGCCCGCAGCGCGATGGCCATGTGCCCGTCGTGCCCGCAGGCGTGCATCGCGCCGTCGATGTCCGAGCCGAATCCCTGGGCCGCCGGGTGGTGGCCGCCGGAGCGGCTCTCCTGGATCGGGAGGGCGTCCATGTCCACCCGCAGGCCGACCAGCGGACCCGGGCGGGTGCCGCGCAGCTCCGCGACGAAGGCGGTGTTCCCGCCGCGGAAGCGGCGCACCGACGCCGCCGGCACGCCCTGTGCGGTGGCCCGCCGGGCGGCGGCGTCGAGCTCGTCGTGGCTCGGCAGGCCAGGGTGATCGCGCACGTCGACGAGGTCGTGGCCGCCGCGGAGCCGCCAGCCCAGGTCGGACAGGAGGCTCCAGGCCAGGTCCGCGGTCTCGATCTCGAGGAAGCCGACCTCGGGCCGCCGGTGCAGGTGGCGGCGGACGGCGGTCGCGTCCAGGGGGTCCGGCCGGGCCCCGGATCGCCGGCGCGTGCTCACGGTGTCCCGGGGCCGGGGTGTTGCCGGGAAGCCGTGGTCACGACAGCTTCGTGTCCTTTGTGAGCAGGGTCCGCTCCAGCGGGTCGGTCGGCAGGCCCTTGACGGTGTCCGCGACGCCCACGGTGAGGCTTTCGTGGACCAGCGGGACGAAGGCCACGTCGGTGGCCATCTGGGTGGCGATCTGACCGTAGAGGGCGTGGCGCTTGGTCGAGTCCGCCATGCTCCCGGCCTCCTTGACGAGCGCGTCGACCTTCGCGTTGCAGTATCCGGCGAGGTTGAAGCTGCCCTTGCAGGTTCCGTCCGAGCGCAGAATGCTGATCGGCTCGGGCAGGTCGATGAGGTGGTTGCGGGACAGCAGGGTCGCCTGGAAGTCGCCGCTCATGAGGTCGTCCTCGACCGAGGCGTAGTCCCCGGTGCGGATCTTCACGGTGATGCCGGCCTCGGCCAGTTGCGCCTGGATCACCTGCGCGAGGTCGGCGAACTCGGGCCGGTCGGAATAGGCGATGAGCTCGAAGCCGAGGGAGCCGGGGTCGATGCCGGCGGCGGCCATGGCGGCCTTGGCGGCGGAGGCGTCCCCCTGCACGGGCTTCAGCCCGGCCGGCGTCCAGGGCTCGTCGGGGGTGAACGGCCCGGCCGCCGCGGTGGCGGTGCCCTCGTAGACCGCCTTGACGATGGCGTCGAGTCCGATGGCCTTCTGGATCGCGCGGCGGGCCTCGACCTTGTCGAAGGGGGCCTTGCGGGCGTTGAGGTAGAGGCCGGTGGTGCGGGGCAGCGGAACCTGCTGCAGGGTGATGTTGTTGTCGCCCTTCAGGGTGGTGAGGGTGGTGATGGGGAGGTTGGCGGCCACCGAGACCTCACCGGCGCGTAGCTGTGTGGCACGGGTGGAGCCGCTCTCGGCGTAGCGGATCTCGGCGCTGTCGAGGGCGACGTCGCCGCCCCAGTAGCCGTCGTTGGCGGTCAGCGACAGCGACTGGCCGGTGCCGATGCCGGCGATCTTGAACGGTCCGGTGCAGGTGCCGACCGGGTTCGTGGTGGTGCCGGAGAACGCCTCGGGGGCGAGGATCCCGGTGTTGGGGACGCTGACCCGTAGCGGCAGGAAAAGGTCCTCCTCGGGCGTGTCGATCCGCAGGGTCCGGTCGTCGACGGCGGTGACCGAGGAGATGACGGTGGGGGCGAAGCTGCGTGGCGGCGCCGGGGCCTTCAGCAGCCGGTTGAGGTCGTCGGCGACGACCTTGGCCGTGAGCGCGGTGCCGTTCTGGAACGTGGTCTCGCGGATGGTGAACGTCCAGGACTTGGGCTCCGTCTGCTTCCACTCCGTCGCCAGAGCGGGCTGAGCCTGGTTGTTCCCGTCCACGGCCACCAAGGTCTCCAGGCAGCCGGCGCGGGTGAGGGTGAAGGCGTCGTCGGTCTCCAGGGCGTACCCGGAGTCGGGCGCCCACAGGTCGGCGATGATCAGCTTGGAGCTGCCGCTCGCCGCGGTGTCGGGACTCCCGGAGTCGAACGAGCAGCCGGCGAGCACGACAAGGGCTGTCGACAGGCCGGTGAGGGTTTTCAGAGTGCGTGCCATGCTGGTGTTCCTCCGGAACGTCGTGGGGGGTGAGCAGGAAGATGGGCACCCCGGCATGACCGGTCGACGGTCGTTCGTCGCGGTCGGGTGGGGCAGCGGACGGGTGGTCGGGGGCTCAGCCGATGGAGGTCAGCCGGGCTGCGATGACCTTGGGTGCGGTCATCGCCACGACGGCGCTGGTGACGCCTTCCCGGCCGATGCCGCTGCGGTGGAAACCGCCGAACGGCATGGCGTCGATGCGGAAGTCGGACGTGTCGTTGATCATCACCGCGCCGGCCCGCAGGCGGCGGGCCGTGCGCAGGGCCGCGGTGGTGTCGCGGGTGAACACCCCGGCCTGCAGGCCGGTGGCCGCGCGGTTGGCCTGGCCGACCGCGTCGTCGAGATCGATCACGGGCAGCACGCTGACCACGGGGCCGAAGATCTCGTCGGTGACGATGGGATCGCCGGGGGCGAGGTCGGTGAGGATGGTCGGCTGGTAGGTGGCTTCGTGACGGACGGCTCCCGCGCGTACGACGGCGCCGCGGGCGACGGCCTCCTCGACCCGGCGCTCCACGAGCCGCGCGGCCGCCGCGTCGATGAGCGGCCCGACGTCGGTGGCCTCGTCGTGTCTGCTACCGACGCGCAGATGGGCGGTCGTGTGGGTCAGGTGGCCGAGCAGTTCGTCGTAGTGCTGGGCGACCACGTAGACCCGCTGCACCGACAGGCAGTTCTGTCCCGCGCACCCGAACGCCCCTTCGGCTATGGCCTGCGCGGCCGCCCTCAGGTCCACGCCGTGGTCGACGATGACGGGGTTGGATCCGCCCAGCTCCATCAGCAGGGTCCGGGCGCCGGCCAGGCGGGCCACCTCGTCGGCGGTGCGGACCCCGCCGGTGAAGGAGACGACGTCGACGCCGGGGTGTGAGACCAGCTCCCGGCCGGCGGTCGGGCCGCCTGGCAGCACGGCGATCCGGTCGCCGGGAACGCCGGCCTCGAGGAGCAGGTCGGCGAGGGCGAGCGCGGACAGCGGCGTCGCCTCGTGCGGCTTGACCGCGATGACGTTGCCGGACAGCAGCGCCGGGCCGACCTTGTGCGCCACGAGGTTCAGCGGGTCGTTGAACGGGGTGATGGCGGCGACGACCCCGAGCGGTTCCCTGCTGCTCCACCCGAGCCGGTCCGCGCCACGGGAGGTGTCGTCGAACGGCACGCTGGCCCCCTGCAGGGCGTGCCCCGCGGCGGCGGACAGTTGCAGGGTCTCCGCCGCGCGGGCCACCTCCCGGCGGGCGTCCCTGATCGTCTTGCATCCTTCGGAGCCCACGATGGCGGTGAACCGTCCGGCCTGCTGCCGCAGCAGGTCGGCGGCGCGGTGCAGGGCCTCCCGGCGCTGCCACAGCGGCCAGTCGGTACGGTCGGCGGCCGTGCCGGCCCGGAAGGTGTCCACGAGCGCGTCGACGGCGGCGCGCACCTCCGCGGCGGTGCTGTCGGCGACCTCCCCGAGGAAGGCGCCGGTTTCGGGGTCGGTGACGGCGGTGTGCCGTTCCGTCTCCCGCCAGCGTCCGCCGGCGAAGGCCTGACCGGGCGGGGTCCAGCGGCCGGCGGCGGGAGACGCGCCCGACGCGGCGGCGCCTCCGGTCATGAGGCTCATGCGGGGACCTCCTCGACGACCAGCCGGCTCCGGCTCTCCGCGGAGCGGTGACAGCGGACGTGGTGGCCGTTACCGGTGTCGACGAGGTCGGGTTGCTCGGTGCGGCAGTGGTCGGTGGCCAGCGGGCAGCGGGTGTTGAAGCGGCAGCCGGAGGGCGGGGAGACGGGGCTGGGCGGTTCGCCCGTCAGGTGGTCCGGCGCGCCGGCGTCGATGCGGTGTCCCTGACCGGAGTGCAGCAGCGCCAGGGTGTAGGGGTGCAGGGCGCCCGTGAAGATGTCGTCGTGCGTGGCCATCTCCACGACCTGGCCGAGGTAGAGCACCGCCACCCGGTCGGCGAGGAACTTGACCACCCTGAGGTCGTGGGAGATGAACAGCATGCTCAGCCCTCGTGAGCGGCGCAGATCGACCAGCAGGTTCAGGATGGTCGCCTGCACGGAGGCGTCCAGGGCCGACACGGGCTCGTCGCAGACGAGCAGCTTGGGTTCGAGCAGGAGGGCTCTGGCGATGACCACCCGCTGCAGTTGCCCTCCGGAGCAGTCGCCCGGCCGGCGCTCCAGGAAGCCGTGGTCCAGGCCGACCTCCGCCAGCGCGGTGATGACCCGCCGCAGGCGTTCCTGCGGCGTGCCGATGCGGTGTTGCTGCAGGGGGGCGAGCATGGACTCCCGCAGCGTCATGCGCGGGTCCAGCGCGGAGTGCGGGTCCTGGAAGACCAGTTGCGCCGCCCGGCGCAACTGGCGCAGCCGGGCGCCGCGCAGCTTGCCGACCCTCAGCCGATCGACGGCGATCTGTCCGGAGTCGACTGGTATGAGGCCGAGCAGGAGCCGGGCCAGCGTGCTCTTGCCGGAGCCGGACTCACCGACCAGCCCCATGACCTCCCCCGTACGGATCCGCAGGGACACGTCGTCGACGGAGTGCACGTGCGGCCGGCGCCCGAACCCGTTGCGCGACAACGGATAGTGCTTGGTGACGTGGTCGATGACGGCGATGTCGGAGATGTGGGCGGGGTCGTTCATGCCGGAACCTCTCGTCGAGGGTCGATGGTGACCCAGCAGCGGGAGTTGCGACGGGTGCCGCAGCCGGTGAGATCGGGCTCCTCGCTGTCGCAGTGGGAGCCCAGCTCCGCGTCGCCGTCCGCCACGGCGCAGCGCGGGCGGAAGCGGCAACCGTTGCTGACGGCGTGCGCCGAGGTGGCGTTCCCGGGGATGGTGTGCAGGTGGCCGGTGTCGTCGGTCTGCAGGGTGGAGCAGCGCAGCAGTGCCCGCGTGTACGGGTGCTCGGCGGCGGTGATGACCTCGGCGGCCGGTCCGTCCTCGACGATGCGGCCCGCGTACATGACGGCGATGCGGTCGGCGATGGAGGCGACGGTGGTGACGTCGTGGGAGATGAACAGGACCGACATTCCGGTCTCGACCTGCATGGCGGCGATCAGCCGGAGAATCTGCGCCTCGACGGTGACGTCAAGGGCGGTGGTGGGTTCGTCGGCGATGAGGACGTCGGGGTGGGCGGCCAGCGCCATGGCGATCATGACGCGCTGGGCCATGCCGCCGGACATCTGGTGCGGATGGTCACCGGCGCGCCGTTCGGGATCGGGGATCCCGACCGCGGCGAGCAACTCCACGACCCGGCGGCGGGCGGCCTGCCGGTTCATGCCGAGATGCCGGCGCAGCGGCTCGGCGACCTGGCTGCCGATGGTCGCGGTCGGGTCGAGCATGCGCTTGGGCTGCTGGTAGAGCATGGAGATGCGCCGGCCGCGGACGCCGTCGAGCGCCCGTGAGGAGGCCGCGAGCAGGTCGAGGTCGCCCAGCCGCAGGCCCTCGGCGTGCATGTGCAACCCGGTCGGCAGCATGCGCAGCACCGAGTGGGCGGTCATGCTCTTGCCCGACCCTGATTCACCGACCAGGGCCAGCACCTCGCCGGCGTCGAGGGTCAGGCTGACGCGGTCGAGGATGGGTGGGGCCTGTCCGGGCCGACCGGCGTGCACCGTCAGGTCGCGGACCTCCAGACGCGCGCTCATGGCTGCTCCCGGGGATGCGGTGGGACCTCTTGGTCGTCGTCGTGGCGGTAGCCGTCGGCGTGTTCGTGAAAGGTCTGGTCGTGCGCCGACGGGCCCTGGTGGTGGTGCGGGTGCGGGCGGAGGTGCTTGCGCGGCCGGTCCGAGGCCACCGGCCGGAGCTCGCCGACCTCGGCGAAGTGACGGTCCAGCAGCTCCTTGGCGGCGACCCTGTCACCGCTGGCGATGACGTGCAGCAGTTGCTCGTGCTCGACCGGCAGCTTGGACCGATCGCTGTAACTGTCGACGATCATCCGGAAGCAGAGCTGCATCTCGTTGGCGATGAGTCCGTACAGCCGGTCCAGCCGGCTGCTGCCGGCGGCGTGGACGAGCCGGCGGTGAAAGGCGAGGTCGAGGGCGGCCAGTGCGCTCTCGTCGGCGTGGCCGACGGCGTCCCTCATCCGCGCGACGATCACCTCGAGGTCGGCGACCAGGCTCGCGGAGACCCCTCGGGCGGTGACCCGGCGCAGCGCCTCCCGCTCGATCGCCTGGCGGGCGACGAAGATGTCCTCGAGATCCTCTCTGGTCAAGGTGGGGACGAAGACCCCTTGGCGGGGGTAGCTGACCAGCAGACCTTCCTGCACCAGACGTTGCATCGCCTCGCGCAGCGGGCCGCGCGAGACCTCGAAGTACGCCGCGAGCTCGACTTCGTTCATCTGGGTTCCGGGTGAGAACTCCCCGCCGAGGATGCGGTCGCGCAGCAGCCCCGTGACCACCTCCGTCAGCGTGCGCTTGGAGGTCTTGCCCGCCGGGGCCGGGGTCTGATGGCTCATGAGTGTGCTTCTCCGGGTTTGTGTGCCGTCCACACCGCGCACGGTCTGCAGTCGTAGGAGCGTGTGATCGTTTCCAGTCTGTCCGCCGCGCGGGCGCAGCGGGTCCGCGCAGGTCACGAGGACCGGCCTGGCCGGGCTCGGCGCGTCTCCAGGCCGCGGCCGGCGAGTGTGACGCTGAGCGCGACGATGAAGATCGCGGCACCGGGCACCAGGACCAGCAGCGGCGCGCGGTCGAGGTAGGGAATGGCCTCGGACAACATCGAACCCCAATCGGAGAACGGCGGCTGGACGCCGAGTCCCAGGAAGGACAGGGCGCCGACGGTGATGAGCTTGTGGCCGAAACGCACCGCCGCGTGGGCCAGCAACGGGGGCATGGCGTTGGGAAGCAGGTGGCGGCGGATGATGAACCACCCCGAGCACCCCAGGGCCTGGGCCGCTTCGATGAAGTCACGGCCGTTGAGCTCCAGTGCGACCCCGCGGGCCAGCCGGCAGAACGGTGTCCACCCGCCGATGGTCAGGGCGAGCACCAGCGTCAGGTCACCGGTGCCGAGGATCGCGACGAGGAAGAGCGCGACCACCATCTCGGGGAAGGCCAGCAGGATGTCGGTGACGCGCATGACGACGGTGTCGAGCAGACCGCCCCGCCGGGCGACGATGAACCCCACGAGGGTGCCGGTGACGGCGCAGATCGCCAGCGTGACCGAGGCGACCGCGAGCGAGAACCGGCCGCCGTCCAGGAGCCTGCTGAGCACGTCACGACCCAGGTGGTCGGTGCCCAGCAGGTGGGCCGGGGAGATGCCTTCCAGGCGAGCGACGAGGTCCTGCTGAGCCGGCGGATAGGGCGCCAGCCACGGCGCCAGCAGCAGGAGCGTGGCGATCACTCCGAACAGGATAGACCCGGCCAGCAACGCCGGCGGCCAGCTCCCGCGCCCGCGGCGAGCCGGGGCGGCGGCGGTGGTCTCGGCCGGTGACGGCGCAGGCGCGGCGCCGGATTCGTCGCGACGGGCGTCGTCGCCGAAGACGTCAAGCACGGACACGGCTCGACCTCGCAGTCGGGTTGATGACGGTGTAAAGGAGATCGGTGAGGGTGGTGATGATCACGGCCAGGCCGACGACCGCAACGACCCCGCCCTGGACGAGCGGGACGTCGTTGTTGATGACCGCCTCGTACATCTGCCGCCCGACCCCGGGTACGGCGAAGATCACCTCGACGACGACCGACCCGCCGAGCAGGCCGGCCAGCCAGACCGCGAACAGGGTCAGGACCGGCAGCACGGAATTGCGCAGCCCGTGACGCAGCATGGTCTGGGCGAAGCTCATCCCCCGGCCGCGGGCGGCGGTGATGTAGGGCGCCTCGAGTACCTCGATCATCGACGAGCGGGCGACCTGGGTGAAGTAGCTCATCGGCCGCAGCGCCACGGTCAGGCAGGGCAGCACCATGGACTCCACGCCCTGCCAGCCGGAGGAGGGCAGGACGCCGAGCTGCAGGGCGAACACCAGCACCAGGACCGGGCCGAGCCAGTACTCCGGTACGGCCACGAAGGCCTGCGTGACGCCGGTGATCGCCCCGTCGAGCGTGGTCCCGCGGCGTACCGCGCAGACGGCTCCCAGGGGGATCGCGACCACCAGGGCGAGCAGGAGGGCGATGACGGCGATCGAGGCGGTGACCGACAGCGCCCGCATCAGCTGAGGGAGGACCTCCGTGCCGTTGGTGAACGACCGGCCGAGGTCGCCCTGCAGCGCCGAGCCCAGCCAGGACAGGTACTGCTGGAGCAGCGGCCGGTCCAGCCCGTACTCGGCCCGGAGGCGGGCCAGCGTCTGCGGGTCCTGGACCAGATCGCCCACCCGGGCCCGCAGAATCCGGGCGGCCGGGTCGCCGGGCGTGACGTAGGGGATGAGGAACACCAGGAAAGAGGCGACCAGCAGGGTCGTCACGAGGACGGCGAAGCGTCTTAGCACGTACAACACTCGGGAACCCTCCGGGTCGTCACACGTTCTCGGATCGATCAGCGCACGGCGTCGAGGGCACGGAAGAACGCGCCGGCGGCCGGGAGGAACCAGGGCGGCCCGAAGTGACCGGGGACCGGCGGGAACGCCAGGCCCTGCCAGGGGTTGACCGTGGGGTCGCCGCCGATGACGTCGGCCATGACCTTGCCCATGTGGGTGGCCATCTGGACCCCGTGGCCGCTGTAGCCGACGGAGTAGTGCATCCCGTCCCGCACGCCGGCGTGGACCATCTGATCCATCGTCATGTCGACCAGCCCGCCCCAGCAGTAGTCGAGCCGGACGTCGCGCAGCCGCGGGAACACCTCGATGACGGCCTTGCGCAGGATCTCCCCGCTCTTGAGGTCCGACTGGGCGTCCGACAGGGCGAACCGGGCCCGTCCGCCGAACAGCAACCGGTTGTCCGGCGTGGGACGGAAGTAGTACAGCAGGTTCTTGGTGTCGGACGCCATCCGCCGGTGCGGCATGAGCTGGGCGACGAGGTCGTCCGGCAGGGGTTCGGTGACGACGATGAAACTGCCCACCGGCACGATGCGGCGGCGCAGCCACGGGGTCAGCGCCCCCGTGTACCCGCTGGTGGCGATGAGCACGTCGGAGGCGGTCAGGGCGCCGCGCGTGGTCTGCACCCGATGCCCGTGGCCCGGGCCGATGCGGCTCACGCCGGTCACCGCGGCGTTCTCCGCCACCAGGGCCCCGTGACCGACCGCGGCGCGGGCCAGCCCCATGACCAGCTTCCCGACGTGAGCGCCCGCCCCGTTCGGGTCGACCTGGGCACCGTGATAGCGGTCGCTGCCGAGCTCGTCCCGCATGCGGCCGCGGGGGACCAACTGGACCGAGCGGCCGACGAGCCTCTCGATCATCTCCGCCGAACGCTCCAGAGCGGCGTAGTGCGCCGGTTTGGCGGCCAGGGTGAGCTTGCCGGAGCGCGCGAAGTCGCAGGCGATCTCCTCGTCGGTGACGATCTTCTCGACGGTGTCGATGGCGTCGTCGTACGCGGTGAACATCGCCGTCGCACGCTCCGCGCCGTACCGCTTGACCGCGGCGGGCAGGGAGATGGCCAGGCCCGTCGTGGCCATGCCGCCGTTGCGGCCGGAGGCTCCCCAGCCCACGGTGTGCGACTCCAGCACGGCGACGCTCGCACCGCGGCGAGCCAGGTGCAGCGCGGCGGACAGGCCGGTCAGCCCGGCGCCGATGACCGCGACGTCGACGTTCCCGGGGAGCTCGGTACGGCGGAAGTCACCGGGCGGTTCGGCGGTGTCGAGCCAGTAGCTGGTCAGCTTCACGACGTCCTCCTTGCGATCTCAAAGACCCAGCACAGCGGGAACGCCGGACAGGTCGGCGGTTTCGGCGTACTGGTAGAAGGGCGTGGAGGGGTCGTAGCCGCGGTTGACGTAGACCTTGTGCGGGATCCGCAGCTCGTGGGCGGGGATCAGGTCGTACCAGATGTGCGAGGAGACGTGGACGATCTCGTCGCGTTCGCAGCCCAACTGGTCGAGCAGATACTCGAAGGCCTGGTAGCGCGGCTTGTACGCCCTGGCCTGCTCGGCGGTGAACACCTTGTGGAAGGGGGCGTCGAGCTTGTCGACGTTGTGCCGCAGCGTCTCGTCGACGGCGTTGGAGAGGATCACCAGGGGGTAGGTGTCGGCGAGCTTGGCCAGGGCCGCGGGGACGTCCGCATGCGGCCCCCAGGTCGGCACGCAGGCCACGATGGCCTCGCCGTCGGAGGGGCGGTAGCCGATGCCCCAGCGTTCGCAGGCGCGCCTGAAGGAGTCCTTGAGCACGTCGGGGTAGAGCTTGAACTCGCCGAGCACCTCGTCCATCCGGTACGCGCGGTAGTCCTTGAGGAAGAGCGGCATGTCCTCCTCGGAGATCCGGTCGGCGACCAGCGGCTTGACGGTGAGGTTGAGGTCGAAGCTGGTCAGCGTCCCGTAGCAGTCGAAGGTGATGTATTTGGGGCGCACGCTGGTCAGATCCACGAGCGATTCCTCCGGTGGGGGTCGGTCCGGTGGGAGTGGGAGCTTCGGTGGTCGGTCCGGCGAGAGCCGGAGCCCGTCGGTGCGGGCGGGTCGCCGGCGAAGCGGCGGGATGTCACGCCCGGTGCAGGCCGCCCAATGTGGCCGACCGTGTGGTGTCTGGAACGCTAAGCATCCGATTCCCTGCTGTCAACAATTCTGGGAAGCCTGCTTGTAACGAGTATGTTTCCCAGGCTTCCGTTGATCTTCAAAAGCCGGTCGCACGACTATTTCCAGGTCTTGGCACTGGCGTTCACCGCGCTTATGTTCTTCATGTGCTCAGGAAGATTGTTGACAACAGTTGACCGTTGCTGGCTGTTGTGGACAAGATGTGATGGCGCGGCAGGCGCCACTCGCCAGCCGGCCGACCCTCTCCCGGCCCCCGCGACCCTCTCTCCCGGCCCCGCGACTCACTCTCTCCCGCCGGCATGAACGGACTCTCGATGCGAGCTTCCACGACCCCAGACGATCACGGCCACGGTCACGGTCATGGCCACGGCCACGGGCACGACCACCCCCACGATGACGCTCCCGCCGCAGTGAGCGGCCCCGAGCACGAGCACGACCACCACGCGGCCGAGGCGTCGGCCACCACCGACCACGGACATGGTCACGGGCACGGCCACGGTCACGGTCACGGGCACGGGCATGGGGACGACCATGACCACGACCACGGGACCGGCCTGTGGGCGCGGATCAAGCACACGCTGATCCCGCATGCCCACGACGCCAACGACGCGATCCAGACCGCCGAGGAATCGGCCCGGGACGGGATCCGCACGGCCTGGATCGGGCTGGCCGGCATGATGGCCACCGCGATCGGGCAGATGGTCATCGTCGCGGTGTCCGGGTCGATCGCCCTGCTGGCCGACACCATCCACAACCTGGGGCACGCGGCGACCACGATCCCCCTGATCATCGCCTTCCGGCTGGGCCGGCGCGCGGCGACCAAGAAGTTCTCCTATGGGTATCGCCGCGCCGAGGACCTGGTCGGGTTGTTCATCTCCCTGGTCATCGTCGCCTCGATCGGGCTGATCATCTGGGAGTCGATCGACGCGCTGCTCAACCCGCGCCCGCTGACCAACCTGTGGTGGGTCTTCGCCGCGGGGGCCGTCGGCTTCCTCGGCAACGAGATGGTGGCGGTGTACCGCATCCGGACCGGCCGTCGCATCGGCTCCGCCGCGCTGATCGCCGAGGGCCAGCACGCCCGCGCCGACGGATACACCTCGATCGCCGTCATCGCCGGTGTGGTCGGCGTGTGGCTCGGGTTCGACCGCGCCGACGCCATCGTCGGTCTCCTCATCGCCCTGGCGATCAGCGGCATCCTGGTCAACTCCCTGGTCATCATCATCCGCCGGCTCATGGACGGTGTGGAGCCGGCGACGATCGACCGGATGCGCGGCACCGTCGCCGGTGTCGCCGGTGTCGTGAACGTCGGCGAGGTCCGTGCCCGCTGGTCGGGTCACCGCATGGAGGGAGACGCCGAGATCGGCGTCGACTGCGGGCTGAGCGTGATCGAGGCCCACGACGTGGCCGAGCGGGTGCAGCACGCCCTGATGCACGCGGTGGGCAACCTCGACCGGGTCACCGTCCACGTCCACCCCACCATCGACGGCGTGATACCCGACGACCTCCACGAGCTGTCCGCCCACCACGCCTCGAAGGAAGCCCGGGAGGCGTACCGGGCCAAGCTCGCCGCGCAGCACGCGGGCGCGCGATGACGCCCATGGACGGCTCGCCGGGATGGTCGATCCACCCGCTGACCGAGCACACCCTGCCCGGCGCGCAGTCGGTGATGCGCCACAGCATCGCCGATGACTTCGGCGACGCCTACGACCCGCGGATCCACGCCGACGTCGACGACCCGCTGGCCCACTACGCCCCGGGCGACGGCCCCTTCCTCCTGGTGGTGACCGACGACCGCACGGGTGAGGTCCTGGCGACGGGAGGCATCCGCAGCGGACGGCTGAAGCCCGGACTGACCCCGCAACACGTCGTCGACCGGTACGAGGACGGCCGGCACGGCCAGCTCGTACGCGTCTACGTCCGCAAGGACGCCCGCCGCCGCGGCATCGCCGGGACCCTGGTCCGCGCGGTTCTCGACCGGGCGGAGCGGGAGGGGCACTACCAGGCCATCGCTCTGCACACCTATCGCCACTCCCCCGGCGCCATCGCGTTCTGGGAGTCGTTCGGCGCCCGGCTCGTCCACGACGACACGCGGGGAGCCAGCGGCGCGATCTTCTACGACCTGCCGCGTTCCCCGCGGTGACGTCCATCCAATGCCCCCGCCCCGCCAGACAGGAGAACACCGTGTCCAAGCGTCGTGACGTCTTCATCTTCGTCGCCGAGCCCACCAAGATCGACAACGCTCGCGCCAGCCTCGTCGACTGGCTGCGCAGCCTCGAAGGCCACCCCGGCTACCTTGGGGGCTCGGTGCTGCGCGAGTGCGCCGGCGAGCTCATCCCGAACACGCTGGTGATGACGCTGGAGTTCGAGAGCACCGAGGCCGCCCGGGCCCTGTGGCCGAAGATCGAGAACACGATCAACCCGCTCTACCCCGATGACAAGTCCGACAGGTCGATGGACCAGGGCGCCGCGTTCTTCACCGGCGCCGACGCCCCCGTGGCGCCGGAGGACCTGAGGTTCACCCGCGGCGACGGCCTGGTGGCCCGGATGCTGCACATCCACGCCGAGGTCGTCGAGGACGTCGTCGTCGCCGCCTGACCCGCACCGTCCCTGTCCGCGGTCCCCTCCCCGATGTGATTGAGGAGCCCTTCTTGACCAGCACCAGCCTGTGGCATCCGCAGACCGCGATGTCCACCATCGAGGAAACCCTCACCGTCATCGCGTCGGGGCGGGGCGCCTCGGTGCGTACCGAGGACGGCCACGACCTGCTCGACCTGCCGGCCGGCCTGTGGCACGCCAATGTCGGGCACGGCCGATCCCGCATCGCCGACGCCGTTCGCCGGCAGATGAGCGTCCTGGAGACGTACCACCTGTTCCAGGGCATGGCCAACCGTCCCGCCATCCGGCTCGCCGAGCGCCTCGCCGAGCTGAGTCCCATCCCCGACGCGAAGGTCTTCCTCACCAGCGGCGGCTCCGACTCCGTCGACACCGCCTGCAAGCTCGCGCGCCGGCACTGGCAGGTGGCCGGGCGGCCCGGCAAGCGCGTCATCGTCTCCCGCCGGCACGCCTACCACGGCCTGCACGGATTCGGTACGAGCATCACGGGCATCCAGAGCAACCGCGACGGGTACGGCGGCGACTCGCTGATCCCCGAGACCGCCCGCGTGCCCTGGGACGACCTGGCCGCCACCGAGGCGGAGCTGCTCCGGCTCGGGCCCGACAACGTCGCCGCCGTCATCGCCGAACCGATCATCGGCACCGGAGGGGTGCTGCTGCCCCCGCCCGGCTACCTCCCCGGCCTGGCCGACCTGTGCCGCCGCCTGGACATCCTGCTCATCGCCGACGAGGTCATCACCGGCTTCGGACGTGTCGGGCAGTGGTTCGCCTGCCAGCGCTACGGCATCGAGCCGGACCTGCTCACCATGGCCAAGGGCATCACCTCCGGCTACCTGCCGTTGGGCGGCGTGCTGGTGTCCCGGCGCGTCTGGGAGCCCTTCTTCGCCGAAACCCCCGGCGCACCGACCTTCCGCCACGGTCTGACGTACTCGGGACACGCCGCGGCGTGCGTCGCCGCCGAGGTGAACCTGAGCATCCTCGAGGAGGAGGGCCTGCTGGAGCGCGTCCTGGACCTCGAGCCCGTCCTGGCCCAGGCCCTGACCCCGCTGCGCGACCACGAGGCCGTCGTCGACGTCCGGGCCGGGGTCGGACTGCTCGCGGCCGTCCAGCTCGCCCCGGATGTCGACGCGCGCCCCGTGCTGCGCGCCGCGCGGGAGCGGGGCGTCCTCACCCGGCTGCTGGCCGACAACTCCCTGCACGTCAGTCCCCCGTTCGTCATCACCGCCGAGGAGATCTCCCGTGCCGCCGACGTCCTCAAGTCCGCTCTCGACCACGCCCGTGCCCTCGAGTCCGCCTGAGGCCGCGCCGGCGCTGCGGCCGGACGACATCGCCCGGCACCGCGACCTCACGGAGAGCGCGGCCGCGTCGCTGCCCGACGGCTTCCTGACCTCCGGGTGGACGGCGACGCGCTCCGGGCGGATCTTCACCGTGGCCGATCCCGCGCTCGGCCGCCCGGTCGCCGCCGTCGCCGACTGCGAGCCGGAGGACGCCCTGCTCGCGCTCGCCGCGGCCGACGACGCGTTCCCGGCCTGGGCCGCCACCCCGACCCGGCTGCGGGCCGACATCCTGCACCGGCTCTACCAGGCGATGCTCGCCGACGAGGAGCGCCTGGCGGCCCTCATCACCCTCGAGGTCGGCAAGACCCTCACCGAGGCGCGCGGCGAGGTCCGTTACGCCGCCGAGTACGTCCGCTGGTACGCCGAGGAGGCGGTCCGCAGCTCCGGCCGGAGCACCCCGACCCCCGACGGCGGCTGGCACATCGTCACCGTCCCGCGCCCGGTCGGCCCCTGCCTGCTCATCACCCCGTGGAACGTGCCGCTGGCGATGGCCACCCGCAAGGCCGCGCCGGCCCTGGCCGCCGGCTGCACGGTCGTGCTGAAACCCGCCGAGCTCACCCCGCTCACCACGCTGGCCTTCGCGCAGCTCGCGCAGGACGCGGGGGTGCCGCCGGGCGTCTTCACCGTGGTCACCACCACGGATCCGGCGGCGGTCTGCGGCGCCCTCATCGCCGACCCACGCCTGCGGAAGGTGTCCTTCACCGGCTCCACCCCCGTCGGGAAACTGCTGCTGCGGCAGGCCGGCGCGCACGTGCTGCGCACGTCGATGGAGCTCGGCGGCAACGCCCCGTTCCTGGTCTTCGACGACGCCGACCTCGATCTCGCGGTCCGTGAGGCGGTCATCGCCAAGATGCGCCTCGGGGGTCAGTCGTGCGTGGCGGCCAACCGGTTCCTCGTCCAGGAACCGGTGGCCGACGAGTTCGCGGCCCGCCTCACCGAGGCCCTCACCGCGATCACCGTCGGGCTGGGAACGACGGACGTCGACCTCGGCCCGCTCATCGACGACCGCGCGGTCGCCAAGGCCGACCGGCTGGTCGAGGACGCCGTCGCGAGAGGGGCGACGCTGCTCGGGCGCGCCGGCGCGCCCGACGGACCGGGTAGCTGGTTCGCCCCGGTGGTGCTGGACCACCTCAGCGCCGACGCCCTCCTGCAGCAGGAGGAGGTCTTCGCCCCGGTCGCGGGCATCCGCCGGTTCCGGACGGAGGACGAGGGGGTGGCGCTGGCCAACGACACCCCGTTCGGGCTGGCGGCCTACCTGGTGGCGCGCGACGGCGACCGGATCGCCCGGGTCGCCGGCCGGTTGGACAGCGGCATGGTCGGCATCAATCGGGGGCTGCTGTCCCACGTGGCCGCACCGTTCGGCGGCATCAAGGAGTCCGGGCTCGGCCGGGAAGGCGGCGCCGAAGGGCTCCTCGAATACCAGAACCTCAAATACCTCGCCGCCCCGGCGCTGACCCCATGAGGCTCGCCGGAACCGCTCGGAGGAGGGCGGCGGTCGTCGGGACCGGAGCGATGGGGAGCATGGCCGCCTGGCACCTGGCCGAGCGCGGCCTGGAGGTGCACGCCTTCGATCGCTGGGGCGTCCCGCACCACCGCGGCGCCTCCGGCGGGCAGAGCCGCCGGTTCGCGGTCATCAGCATGGCCGACCCGGATCTGCCGCCGCTGGTCCGGCGGGCCGAGCGGCTGTGGCGCCGGCTGGAGGAGGCGACCGGACGGCGACTGCTCGAGCAGACCGGCGGGCTGATCCTCGGCCCCGCCGGCAGTGCCTCCGTCCGGCGGGCCGTGGCGAGCTGTGAAACCTGGGGTCTGGCTCATCGCATCCTCGACGCGCGGGACCTGCGGCGGCTCTTCCCCCAGCATGCCGCCGACGACGAGGACATCGCCGTCCACGACCCCGCGAGCGGCTTCCTCCGTCCCGAAACGGCGATCCTCGCCGCAGCTGAACAGGCCGCGACGCTCGGGGCGACGATGCGCCATGACACCGAGATCCTCGACATCGACGTGCGGTCCGAGAGCGTCGGGCTGACCTACCGGGACGGCGCGGATCGGCCGCACGCCGAGACGTTCGACGTGGTGGTCCTCGCCCCCGGCGCCTGGGCGGCCACACTGCTGCCGGACGACCTGCGCAAGGCGATCGGGGTGGGCGGGCTGACCGCCCGCCGGCTGGCGCAGACGTGGTTCGTACCGGACGACCTGTCCCTGTACGACGCGGAGCGCTTTCCGGTCTTCGAACGCGTCGGCATGTCGGACGGCGCCTCCCTCTACGGCTTCCCGGCTCTCGACGGCGCCACCGTGAAGATCGGCGTGAAGAGCCGCCCGCACCCCGAGGTGGCCGACCCGGCGCGACCGGATCCCCACCTCGCCGCCGACCACATGGCGGAGGTCCGCGAGGTGGTCGCGCGCTGGCTGCCCCGGCTCAACCCGCGGCCGGTGCAGACCTCGGTGCACGTGGAGTCGTACACGGAGGACGGCCGGCCCGCCGTCGGGCTGCTCCCAGGCACGGCGCACGTCGCCGTCGCGGTCGGGTTCTCCGGCGGAGGGTTCAAGTACGCGCCGGCGGTCGGCGAGGCCGTGGGCGACCTCCTCGTGGAGGGTGTCACCGAGGCGGCTATCCGGCAGTTCGCCCCGGGCCGTTCCGCGACGGTGTGAGCAGAGCGCCCAGCCGGGGCGGCCGGCTGGGCGACTCGATCAGCCGGGTCCGGTGCGGCGCGAACCGCTCCGGGAGACCGCGGCGAGGAAACCGCCGACGAACGCGTCGCCGAGCCCGATGGTCGTGGGCGCGGCGACGTCGAGTTCGAAACCGGGCAGGCAGCGGACGACCCCGCCCATCCGGTCTTCCAGAGCCGCGGCGAACTCCACCGCCTCCGTGCGCCTCGGCCGGTTCCGCATGCGTTCGTAGTCGTGGCTCGTGTACGCGTCGCCGTGGCCGTAGCGGGTGCTGGCGATCACGATGCCCTCGTTCAGCGACTCCGCGTACGCGCCGGCCCGCTCGCCGAAGGCCGCCGACCAGTATTTGGTGTGCACGACCAGGGTCGTCACGGGGATGACGGTCCGCAGCGATTCGAGGGCGGACGCCACCTCCGTCACGGAGAGCAGGTCGACGGCGTGGCCCAGGTGCGCCTGCATCTCGTCTTCGTTCAGTCCGTAGATGTCGATGACGTCCAGGAGCGCGTCGCGGACCCGATGGCTGAGGCCCGGCTCGTGGAATCCGGCGTCCTCGTAGTAGACGACCGCCTCGGCCGGGAGCTGTCGCATGTGGCTTCTCAGGGTGGACAGACGCCGGTCAAGTGTCGGCCGGTCCCGAATCGCGTTGAATCCCGAGATCAGAAAGACCCGTGCGTGGCTGAGCAACGAGCCCAGGTCGCCGCTCAGCAGCATGGACTCGTTCGCCGGGTCGTTGACGTAGATCAGCCTGTTCGGGAACGGCGCGCGGATGTCGATGTCACCTGCTCGGACCCGCAGGCCCTGGTCGTACTGCACGATCAGGTGCGGATAGAGGGTGTCCTGGTCGCCGCTGCAGACGTAGTCGCAGTCTGCCGGCAGCAGGCGGCGGACGATGTCGTTGAGACTGACCAGGTGCAGGGTGGACGGCACGCCGAGCCGGCTCATCTCCATGGCCGCCCGAACCGACGTTCCCCCCAGCGTCGTTCGTGTGGGGAACCGCCCCGCGAATGCGCTCAAGGCCGCGGAGGAGGCGACGAAGTGCTCGCCTCCTCCACCCTTCTTGAGGTAGCCGAGAATCGAGATGACCAGTTCGCGCTCGTTGGTCACGGTGACCGATGAGGTCAACTCGGCATCGTGGATCCGGTGTTCGGCGACGAGCCGCTCCAGGACCGACGAGGACAGCTTGAGTTCGTAGTCGACGCATCCCCCCAAGCCCAGGACGACATGACTGGTCATGTCAGTACAGAGAGGCCTTGCCGGCCGCCTCGAAGAGGTCGATCTTCTGCCCGGCCACCACCTTCATCGCCTCGATGCACGGCGGCTGGATGGAGTTCGGCTCGCGCAGGCTCTGGTCGGCCAGGACCTCGCGCATCTTCATGTGGTAGGCCAGCTTGATGTCACTGGAGATGTTGATCTTGTTGATGCCGAGCTTGACCGACTGCGCGATCTCGTCATCCGGATTGCCCGAGCCGCCGTGCAGCACGAGAGGGATCTTGACCCGGTCCTTGATCTCCTTCAGCAGGTCGAGCTTGAGCTCCGGCTTCAGGGTCTTCGGGTAGATGCCGTGATAGGTGCCGATGGCGACGGCGAGACTGTCGACCCCGGTCGCCTGCACGAAGGTCACGGCGTCGGCCGGGTCGGTGTAGATGATCGCGTCGCTGCCGTCCTCGGCCTCGCCGTCGGTCTTGCCGATCGTCCCCAGCTCCGCCTCGACCGACAGGCCGACCGCGTGCGCGGTGTCGGCGACCTTCTTGGAGATCGCGATGTTGTCCTCGAAGGACCGCATCGAGGCGTCGATCATCACGGAGGTGAAACCGATCCGGATCGCGGTCAGCATCTCCCGGTAGGTCGCGCCGTGGTCCCAGTGAATGGCGATCGGCACGGACGAGCGATGGGCCCGCTGGGTCATCGCGGCGATCACGTCCACGCCGATGTGCCGCACCTCGTCGGGATGGATCCCGACGAAAAGCGGCGCGTTCTTCTCCTCACTGATGTCCACGATTCCGTTGAACATGGCATAGTCGCTGATGTTGAAGGCGGGCACGGCGAAATTTCTTTCATTCGCGACAGCCAAGAGCACATTGCCGGTCGTCAGCATTGCGGTATTTCTCCTTCTATTAGTGAGTTTTCTGCCCGGACGGGGCGACGT
Source organism: Nonomuraea sp. NPDC050643 (assembly GCF_040654715.1). Taxonomy (NCBI): domain Bacteria; kingdom Bacillati; phylum Actinomycetota; class Actinomycetes; order Streptosporangiales; family Streptosporangiaceae; genus Nonomuraea; species Nonomuraea sp. NPDC050643. Next base: position 29,815 of record NZ_JBFAIM010000067.1, read on the forward strand.
TTCACGACTTGACCGCGCCGGAGGTGAGGCCGCCGATGAACCGCCGCTGGAAGAGGAGGAACAACACGAGCACCGGGATGGACCCCAGAATGCTCATGGCCATCATCTGGTTCCACTCGTAGGAATGCTGGCCCATCAGGAGCTGGATACCGATGGGAACGGTTCGCATGTCGTCGGTACGCGTGAGGGTCAGCGCGAACAGATATTCGTTCCACGAGATCATGAAGGTGTAGACACCGACGGCGACCAGCCCGGGAACCGAGATGGGCACCAGGATCCGCCAGAGGGCCGTCCAGCTCGACGCGCCGTCGACCTTGACGGATTCGTCGAGTTCCCGGGGCAGGGTGTTGAAATACGCGGTCATCATGATGATCGCATAGGGCAAGGTGAACACCATGTGCGTGACGATCAACCCCGGATAAGTATTGTACAGGCCGAGCGCCACCACGAGACCGAAATAGGGAATGACCAGGGTGATGGGCGGCACGGCCTGAACGGTGACGATCACGGCGTTGATGGACCGCTTCATCGGGAAGTTGTAGCGGCTGAATCCGTACGCCGCGAGAATCGCCACGAACAATGTCAACACCGTCACCGACAACGCGACGATGTAACTGTTGATGAAGAACATCAACTGGGTCTCGTCGCCCAGGATCATCGCGTAGGCGTCGAACGAGAAGTTCTCGGTGATCAGCCGCGGCGGAACCTGGAAGACCTCCCCGTTGGTCTTGAACGACGTCGACAGCATCCACACGACCGGAAGGCCGGCGAAGGTGGCGCCGGCGCACAAGCCTGCGAGCACGGCGATCTTCGCGCCGAGGCGCCGCCTCTTGCGGGTGAGCACGGGTGATCACCTCTCCTTTTGCAGGCGAACGTAGAAGAAGGCCAGAATCATCGTGAGCAGCAGGACTATGACAGCGGCGGCGGACGCGGTGGCGAACTCGTAACTGCTGAAGGCTTGCTTGTAGGTGTAGGTGCTGAGCATCTCCGTGACGTTCAGCGGGCCACCGCCGGTGGTCATCCAGATGAGGGCGAACTGCTGCGAGGTCCAGATGAGATCGAGCACGGCCATGCTGAGGAGCACCGGTTTCAGCTGTGGAAGCGTCACATTGCGAAACTGGCGGAATGCGGTCGCGCCGTCCACGGAGGCCGCCTCGTACAGGACGGGTGAGATTCCCTGGAGGCCGGCGAGGATGCTGATCATGAAGAAGGGGAAGCCGGCCCAGATGTTGATGAAGGTCAGCGCCCAGAGCGCCATGTCCGGGTCGGAGAGCCAGCTCACCTGCTCGCGCATCAGGCCGATCGTGGTCAGGACGTAGTTGACCACCCCCGACGGGTCCAGCATGAGCCGCCAGATGACCGCGATCACCGCGACCGTGAACAGCCAGGGCAGGATGTAGACGATGCGGAAGATGGCCTTCGTCACTCCGCCCAGCAACGGCGTGTTGAGCATCGTGGCGAAGGCCAGCCCGAGGCCGAGGTGAGCGAGCGTGCTCAGGGTGATGAAGATGAACGTGTTCTTCAGCGCCGCCAGGAAGTCCGGATCGGTGAGCACCGTCGCGTAGTTGGCGAGGCCGGTGAAGACCGGATTCTGCTCGACGATCACGTTGTCCTTGAACGAATAACTGATCACCATCGCGATGGGGATGATCATCAGCACAAAGATCAATATCAGCGTCGGCGAGAGATAGCCGTACGGGACGACACGCTGCACGGGGAAAGGCCGCGTCCTTCCCCTCCGGACCGCAGGGGATTCCGATGCCGGTTTTCCGGGTCCCGGGGAGGCCGCAGGATCGAGTTTCGCGGTTGCCATCGATGTCTCCTTGGTTCGGGGCCGCGCCGCACGGTCGGCGCGGCCCACGAAGTACGGCAGGTCAGAGCACCGGCGCCCAGGCCTGCTGCGCCTTGTTGAGGGTGTCGTCGACACTCTGCTTGCCGGTGAGCAGCAGTTGCAGTTGCTCATCGAAGCTGCGCATCAGGTCTTCGGACTTCGGCAACCCCACGAACTCGTTGGCGGGATATCCCGTCTTGTAGATGTCGAAGGCCGTCTTGAACAGCGGGTCGCTCGTACTGAAGTCCGGCTCGGCCGTCTTGTTGCCGGGGAAGCCGTGCGCCAGCGTGCTCAGATGCGCGTTCGCCTGCTTGCTCATCAGGAACTGGACCAGCTTGAACGCCTCGGCCTTGTGCTCCGAGGACTCGGCGACACCGATGCCCCAGGACGCGTACGGGATGCCGCGCTTGCCGGTGTAGGTGTCCTCGGCCGGGATCGGCACCACCGTGAAGTCGAGGTCGGGGTTGTTCTTCTTGATCAGCGTGATGTGAGCCAGGGAGTCGATCACCATGCCGACCTGGCCGGTGGAGAACTTCTCGACCTTGTCCTGCTCCTTCATGGTGAGCGCGCCGGGCGCGATGACGCCCGCGTCGTTCAGGCTCTTCACGTATTCCACGGTGCTCTTGACGCCCTGGCCGGTCAGGTCGGGCTTGCCGTCCTTGGTGAGCATGCTGCCGCCCGATGCCCACAGCCATGACATGACGTCGTTCTGGACGCCGTTGGGGACGGCGGCGTCGAGGGGCAGGGCCCAGCCCTTGACGTTGCCGCCGAGCGCGCTGATCTTCTTGGCCGCGTCCAGGAACTCCGTGCGCGTGCTCGGAGGCTTCTTGACTCCCGCCTTCGAGAGCAGATCGTTGTTGACGAACAGGGGGTAGACGAAGTTCACCACGGGGATCATGTAGGTCTTCCCCTTGACCTGGATCTGGCTCGCGAGCTGGCTCGAGTCGTATTTCGCGGCCGTCATGAGCTCGGACAGGTCGGCGATGGCGCCCTGCTTGGCGAAGTCGCTCACCCATGCGCCGTCGAGGCCCACGACGTCAGGCAGCGTCCTCGACGCCGCCCCGGACACCAACTGCTGCTTGGTGGACGCGTACGGGCCGCTCAGCAGCTTGACCTTGATGTTCGGGTTCTGTGTCGTGAATTCCGACATAAGCTTGTCGAACGAGCCCGCCGGCAGTTCCGGCGCCCACCACTGCGCGAACTCCAGCGTGACGGTCCCGCCCTCGCTCGATCCCGTGTCCGATTCTGTGCCAGAACCACACCCCACGGCAGTGGCGCCGATCATCGCCACCGCCACCACTCCGATTAGTCGCCTTGTCCGGCCCTGCAACCGGGTGCCGCCTCCGGTCATCGCGACCTCCTTGCCGTGCGGGTGTTACCGCTCTTTGCTGGTTTCCGCCACATTAACAACGCATGACAGCCGTCACAAGACCTACTCATGCAAAAACCTGCTAGGAACCGCATAGTCCGGCAAGCAACGGGAACGAACACCCCTACGCAGGGAGCTTTGGTGCCGAGAACCTGGAACAAGCGGCATATTGCCGGGTAGGAGCAGCATTGTGCTGTAGTCTGCAGTTCTAGGACCTGTATCACTCCTCTGTTGCGTTGATCCACAGCGCAACCACCGCAGAGATGGGAGGGTCAGTGACCCTTGACGAAGAGGACCGGCAGCGGCGTCTACCCGCAGGACGTAAAGCCCAGATGGCGGCATACGTCGCAGAGACCGGGCAGGTCACGGTCAGCGCACTCGCAGAGCGCTTCGGCGTCTCCATCGACACGATCCGGCGGGACCTCGACCAGCTCAGCGCCGACGGCGTCCTGGTGCGCACCTATGGCGGAGCGGTCAGCCAGTCGACCCTCTCCCGGGTCGACCGGGCCGTGGACGTGCGGCTCAAGATGGAGGAACGCGAGAAGGAGAAGATCGCGGTCCTCGCCGCGGCGCTGGTCAAAGACGGATCCATCGTCATGGTCAACGGCGGTACGACCACTCTCGCCGTGGCCAGGAACCTGCGCAACCATCGCGACCTGACCGTGGTGACGAACAGTCTGCTCGTGCCCCCGGCGCTGTCGCCCTCGGCCGTCCGCGACGTGTACGTCTTCGGCGGCGCGGTCCGCACCCTCACCCTGGCCACCATCGGTTCGGTCAGCTTCCGGGCCTCCGATGGTAGCGAGCTGGACATCAGCTGCGACCTGGCGTTGATCGGGGTCGGCGCCGTCTCGGCCACCGCCGGCTACACGACGAGCAACCTCGCCGAGGCGGCGATGATGCGCGAGATGATCTCTCGGGCGACGCGGGTGGCGATCCTGGCCGACTCGTCCAAGTTCGGTCGCCGGCTTTTCGCCCAGGTGTCCGAGCTCGGAGGCGCCGACTACCTCGTCACGGACTCCACCCCGCCGCCCGATCTCCTCGACGCGTTGCGGGAGAACGAGGTGGAGCTGGTCACGCCGGAAACGGCCGAAGGCGATCCCCAAGCCGATCAGGACCCCCAGTAGTCCAAGCTCCAGAGAGTGTGACCCACGACATCACTGGCCGTTCCCCGTGACGGGAGAACGGCCAGCCCGTCAGCGGAAGGAGGGGACGGTGGGCGGCAGCCCCATGAAGACGGCGCCCGCGGCGTCGTACATGGCCGGGCTGAGAAAGGCGTGCTCCTGCGGCACCAGCACGTCGCCGAGCAGGGCCTGGAGCGGGTGGTCGCGGTAGATCGCGGCGGTGCCGGACAGTGAGACGATCCTGTGGACCACCTCCGAGGACGTCCGGGCGAGATAGGCGGCCGACAGGCGCAGGTGGGCGTTCTGCTCGGCGGAGACGACGGACAGCGACTGGGCGGCGTACGTGATCGCCGGGTAGCGGTAGAGCGGCTCGTCGATCACCGGCTCCCCGCCGCGGATGAAGGTCCACTCCCGATCCACCTCGACGTCCTTGGCGATCAGGTCGAAGGAGCCGGTGCCCTGCATGCCGACGACGTCCCAGTCCTGGACGATCTCGAGCCGGCCCGGGCGTACCAGTGCTCCGCGAGGCTTACCGGAGGTCGCGTCGTCGCCGGGGATGCCGACGCAGACGATGTCGGCGGCCATGCAACCACTGGCGAACTTCCACCGGCCGCTGACGCGGAAGCCCCGTTCCGTCGGGGTGGCCTGCTGGATGGGGAACAGCGTGGCCGCCCGGTAGAGGCCGAGCCCCTTGAGCCGGTCGACGAAGTCCCTGGGGACGTGGCGCCGCTCGCGGAACTCCTGCCGGCGCTCGGCCAGCTCGGCCAGCGTCTCGGCGAACGCGTCGGAACCGTCCTGCGCCATCGCTTGCTCCTCGTGTGGTCCGATGTCGTGCTCAGAGCGTAGGGAGGGCGCTCCCGGGCCGTCAGTCGTCATCCGGTCCACACGGGAGGCGCGGCCACGGGAGCCGGCTCGATCTGGTGGACCTGGTAATGACGGCCCTGGTAGGTGACCGGGGAACCGCCGCCCGACAGCAGCTTGACCAGGGTGATCGCCTCCTCGAAGGCGTCCACGGCGTCGGCCGGCGACAGCCGCGGCACGCCCATGTCGGCGATGCGATCCCACAACCCGCCCGCACCCATGCCGAGCACGACGCGGCCCCCCGAAAGCGCCGACAACGACGTCACCATCCGCGCCAGCACGGCAGGAGGCCGGGTCGGCAGGTTGGTGACGTTGGCGAAGCCGGCCAGGTGCTGGGTGCGTCCGAGAACGAAGCCGAGGGCGGCGTAGGCGTCCACGCGTCCGCCGAGGTAGGGATGGTCTGACAGCGAGAAGATGTCGAGCCCGTCGCGGTCGGCCTGCTGGGCCATGCTCAGCAACTCCGGCACCTCGTGGATGCCGGCGTGCGTACCGAATCCGAAGACGACTTCGTGTCCGGACAATGTTCTGCCTCTCCTTGCAGGGTGTTCGGTGTTCGCCAGGCGTGCGGCCTCGGGCTTGGCTCCGTTCGGCGCGGGCGGCGCATGATCGTGCGGCTGTCCTCGTTCTCAGCCGAACTGTTCGGTGAAGCGGCCGGTGAACAGGTCGGCGCCCTTGCACTCCGAGACCGTCGAGGCCGGGACGACGGCCGGGCCGTCGGGAGTGGGCAGTTGGCCGTCGGCGAGGTAGTCGCTGTTGACCCGCATGCCGTGGGCCTGGAACCAGATGTCGGCGGCGATGACCTCACCGCCCGTGGTGGTGACGGTGAAGGGCCCGGCCTTGCCGGGCTCGGTCTCCGGCGGCGCCGTCAGGCCGGCGCCCAGCCGCAGCCGGATGTCCAGCTCGTCGAGCCGGCGGTGCAGGTCCTGGCGCAGTTCCGGCAGGAAGGCCGGCAGGAGCCGCTCGGCCGGATCGACGATGGTCACCTGCTTGTATGGAGTCGGCGTGCGGCTTGGCCGGATAGGCATGGCTGGAGCCGGTGGCCGGCACAAGATGGTCGGCCTCCACCCGCCGGCCCGAAGCCGGCGTGACCCCGCCGGGATCGGCCGACACCGCGCGGTCGCGCAGCACCGTGCCCTGCGTCAGCCACTGGTCATAGGGGAGGAACATGCTGCTCCCCCACTCGGGCCGGGGCAGCGTGCGCAGCGATCCGGCCGAGTTGATGAAGGCGTCCCGGGCGTCGATGAGGATGACGTCCGCCTCCGGCTCCAGCGCCTTGGCGATGGCCGACCCTCCGTAGCCACCGCCGATGATCAGAACTGTACGACTCACGGGTCCACGCTCCTGCAGCGGCACTATCAGTTCGTGCCACGAACCATATAAGTTCGTGTCACGAACTGCAAGCGTGGGACGTTGGTGTTCAAGGTAGTTCGTACAGCGAATCATGATGTTCGTCGTACGAATCAGCATGCCCCGGGCCGCGACCGATGGCGGCACCGTCCGACCCGTCAGGGACGCCGTCTCCGCAGACCGCGGCGCGTCTGCCCGGACACCCCGGGAAATCGAGCCTCAACCGTGGCCTTCATGCCGGCCAGCGTCCGCCCGGCCAGTTCTCTACGCCAGGCCAGGTCGGCCTGGCGCATGACTTGAGAGATCACGCAGGTCTGGCGATAGTCGGCCCCGGGCTCCGCCTCCGGGGTGTCGCCCAGGATCTCGGCGCACTGGAACGCCTCTTCGGCGCCTTCGATCGCCACCACCACGTCCAGCACCGTGATGTCCTGCGGTCGGCGGGGGAGGCAGGCGCTTGGGGAACACCCGGCATGGGCATAGCCTGCCTGCCAAACACATGGAGAGGCGGCGTGGTGAGCAAGGTCAGCACAGGCACCAACGGCGGCTATCGCGGCGATCCGCAGAATCAGCCGCATCAGGCGGCGGTGGCGCCCCTGGACCACGTGGACTGGGCCATTCTCACCGAACTGCAGGCCGACGCCCGCTTGTCGATGGCCGAGCTGGCCCGGCGCGTGCACATGTCCGGACCCGCCGTCACCGAGCGCGTCCGGCGGTTGGAGCGGTCCGGCGTCATCACGGGCTACGCGGCACGCGTCGACCCCTCCGCTGTCGGACGCCCGCTCTCGGCCTACATCCGCATCGGCGCGGTCGGCGCGATCAAGGACGACGTCGCCGCCCTCGTACGCCGGATGCCCGAGATCATCGAGTGCCAGCGTGGCACCGGACACGAATGCTTCATCATGAAGGTCGCGGTAAAGGACGTCGCCCACCTCGAAGAGGTGATCGACCGGTTCACCCGGCTCGGGCGCGTCACCACGTCGATCATCCTGTCCACGGTCGTCCCCGATCAGGGCCTCCGGCCGCTTGTTCACGAACAGGTGCCTTCACCATAACGGGCGCCTCCTCACAGGTCGTCGATCAGGCCGGCACCGGCCGTCCCTGATGCACGAGGAGATCGGTCAGCAGCGCGCCTTCGTCTCGGGAACCGGCCCGGCTCATCCGCCGCCGTCCGCACTGCAACGCGCTCAGCACCCCGAAGCACATGTCACCGGCCTATCTCCCTGGCGGAAAGCGACCTTCGTCACCACTTTCCGCATGTGAGGTGATCGCCGTCTGAGGCGAGGGCTGTGAAGGTAGATGACCTGATTCCGCCTCACGGTGAAAGTCGGCCTGGAATTGCGGAGGGCAGAGTGACGACCATGGGCGCAGTCCCGGGCGTCCCGGGCGAGGGAAGGAACGAGGACGATGAGGGCATCGAGCAGAATCGATACGGTCGCCGTCCGCGCCGGGCACCATGTGGCTCCGGACACCGGAGCGATCACAGAGCCGATCACCATGTCGGTCTCATTCGAACGGGACGCCGACGGCGGCCACTCTCGCGGCTATCACTATGGAGCCGCCGGAAATCCCAACCGCTCCGCTCTGGAGCATGCGCTGGCCGCCCTCGAGGGCGGGAGCGAGGCGTTGACCTTCGCCAGCGGCTCCGCCGCGATCAGCGCCGTGTTGCGGACGGTTCTTTCCCCCGGCGCGCACGTGCTCCTCCCCCGAGACGTGTTCCAGGGCACCGCCCGCCTGCTCGTGCGCCTGTCCGAATGGGGAGTCGACCATGACATGGTCGACATGACCAGCATGGACGCGCTCATCCGGGCCTTCAGACCGAACACCGCCCTGGTGTGGACGGAGACGCTGTCGAACCCCCTGCTGAACGTGGCCGACATCGGCGCGATCGCGTCCCTGGCCCACCGGCGGGAGGCGGTGCACGTGGTCGACAACACCTTCGCCACTCCGATGTTCCACCAGCCCCTGGCCTTCGGTGCGGATTTCGTGGTGCACTCCTCCACCAAATACCTCTCAGGCCATGGTGACGTGGTGGGCGGCAACGTGATCCTCGGCGATGCGGCCCCGCATGCCGGACGATTGCGCGAACTCCAATGGATCGACGGCGCCGTCCCTTCGCCGTTCGACTGCTGGCTCACCCACCGCGGGCTGAAGACCCTGCCCTGCCGGATGCGTGCGCATGCCGCCAACGCCGCCCGAATCGCCGAATTCCTCGCCGCGCATCCGCAGGTGATCGAGGTGTACTACCCGGGTCTGGCGGGATCCCCGAGCCGTACGGATGCCGCGGCCCTTCTCGGCGGCTATGGGGGCGTCGTCTCCTTCCGGGTGGCGGGTGGCCGCCAGGGGGCTCTGCGAGTGGCCGGAGCCGTGGAGCTCTTCCGGCACGCGACCAGTCTCGGTTCGGTGGACAGCCTCATCCAGCACCAGGCATCCGCCCCGACGCACGGCACCGGCACCGCGCTCCCCGACGACCTCCTGCGGCTGTCCGTCGGGCTTGAGCACGCGGACGATCTGATCGACGACCTCGACCAGGCCCTGAACCCATGCTGAAAAGGACGCAACGGATCCAGGACACGTTGCGGACGCTCGGACTGCGGTGGCCCGACCTGGCTCCGACACACGAGTTCGTTCCCGTGATCCGGCACGCCGACATGATCTTCGTCTCCGGACACGCGCCCTACAGCGACGGCGACTTCCGCCACAGGGGCCGGCTGGGCGCGGAACTCTCCATCGAGGACGGCCGGCGAGCGGCTCAGCTCGCGGTGCTCGGCTGCCTGGCGTCCCTGGAGGCCGAACTGGGTGACCTGGGCCTTGTCGAGCGCATTCTGAAGATGAACGGATACGTACGCTGCGTGGCCGGCTTCGAGGAGTTGCCCCGTGTGACCGACGGCGCCTCGCGCATGCTCATCGACATGTTCGGGGACGCGGGGCGCCACGCCAGGACCACGGTCGGCGTCACCGCCCTGCCCGCGGGCGTCTCCGTCGAATGCGAGCTGGTCGTCGTGGTTCGCCAGGACGGTGACCCGGGTCTGGGGGCTGCTGGTTCGCGACCTCCCATGGACTGGTGAGCGTCGACCGCCGAGCCGAGCGGTAGGACCCGTTTTCGTCGGCTCCGGACCACATCGATCACGTAAAGGATGCAAGATGCTCGATCTCCCCCGCGACCTTCCCATCGTCGAACGTGACGTCGTCCGGCTCGTGGTACGCGACAGCGACGACCGGATCCTGCTCTTCCACACCCGCAACCCGTACGTGCCAGAGCTGGGCACCTGGTGGGAACTACCCGGCGGAGGCATCGACGCGGGAGAGACCTACCTGGACACCGCGGTCAGGGAGCTGCGCGAGGAGGCCGGCTTCCTCGTGGGGCTGGAGCAGGTGGGACGTCCCACGTGGCGGCGCAAGGCGTTCGCCACAGAAGCGTCCGCCTCCTCCAGAACGAGGTCGTGGTCGAGATCCGGTTGGAGTCTCCCGGCTCCGCGATCGACGAGTCCGGCAGGCACGAGGACGAAAAGGAGGACTACTTCGACTTCCGCTGGTGGCCCGTCACCGACGTCGTGTCCAGTGAGGAACAGTTCTACCCACGCCGCTTGCCTGGGCTGCTGATGCCGTTCCTGGCCGGCCAGGATATCGACGAGGATTTCGAGTTCTGGTCGTGACGTAGTTCGTTCCGCGAATTTTGCTACTGTGAGCCGGTGAGCAAGGAAATCAACGGCCAGATCGGGACGGTCGCCGCGCTGGTGCGCTCCACGTTTCTGGTGAATGCCGTGTACACGGATTCCGCGCGCGAATACGGCCTCACCCAGCAGCAGGGCCAGTTGTTGTGCGTCTTGATGGCGCAGCCGTACGGCATGAGCGAACTCGGCGCGATGCTCGGTCTGGCCAAGTCGAGTTTGACCGGCCTGGTGGACCGCAGCGAGCGCAACGGCCTGGTCCAGCGCAAACCCGATCCGCAGGACTACCGTGCGGTGCGGGTGGCGCTCACAAGGCAGGGCGCCAAGCTGGCCGACGAATTCTACGCCGAGACCTGTCGTCGTATCGAGGAGCTCACCTCGGGGTTCACCGCAGCGGAGCGTGACACGCTCGCCGCCCTGCTCGGCCGCGTCGTGACGGACAACAAGGTCGCCAGCGTTTTCATGGAACCGGATCCCATGCGCTGAACCGATGCACCGCGAACCACTATGGTTCGTTATACGAACTAGCCTCTGAACAGCGCGCGTTCTGCACCTCTTGATAGCAGATCCCGACTGCCGCCATCGGTTGGTCTCGGATGTAGAAGTGGTCGCCGTTGTGGTGGAGATGGGGCAGGGGGCGGCGTCGATGGGGCGGCCGAGGTGCCGGCACAGGTGAGCGTCGGCGCGGACCAGGGTGGCGAACGTGGCCATGGGAGCGGTGCCGTGCTCGAGTTCGCCGGGGATGGTGGAAACACTGAGAACCCCGGCGCCCGGCCGTACTCGGCCTGGGCGACCTCACCGCCGTGGCCATTGCTTACGCTTGGCGCTTCCGCACGCTGGAGATGCCTCGCCCCAGGACGATGTGACCTCGGAGTGACACCGAGCAGTCACTTTATGTAGCTAATATTTACTTTGTGTCATCATCGCAGCCCACACCCGCCGGTGTCGTCAACCTCATGATCGTCGGAGACTCCATCAGCCACGGCAGCAGTGGCGACTGGACCTGGCGCTACCGCCTCTACCAGCACCTGCGCGCACACGGAGTGGACCTCGACTTCGTCGGCCCGAAGAACGACCTGGACGCCATCACCACCGCACAAGTGGGAGACGGCGACGTCGACTACGCCGATCCGCAGTTCGACACCGACCACGACGCCCAGTGGGGCCGGCCGTACTGCCTGGAGATGAACGAGATCGCGGCCAAGGTCGCCGCACACCGCCCCGACTACCTCCTGGTCCTGCTCGGCATCAACGACCTGTTCTGGTACGACCACGGCCCCGAGCAGAACGAGGCCAACCTGCGCACCTTCATCGCCGCCGCCCGCACCGGCAACCCCGGCCTGCGCCTGGTGCTGGGCACCCTGCTCGACACTCACAAGGCCAGCGTGGACCCGGCCTTCAACGCCCGGGTCTGCGAGTTCAACCGGTGCCTGATCATGACCGGCTGCGACCTGCACACCCCGCAGTCGCCGATCGTGATCGCGGCCACGCACGCCGAGTTCGTCGCCTCCGCCCACACCTGGGACGGCACCCACCCCAACGCCCAGGGTGAGCTGCGCATCGCGGCCGCCTTCGCCGACACGCTGTCCGGCCAGTTCGGCATCGGCGCACCGTACCCGCGCCCGTTCCCCACCGTGGCAGAAGTGCCCGTCGCCGCCAAGAAGCTCATCGCCTAGCAGGCAGCCGAAGGCTCGGACTTGACGCGACCACGCTCGCGTCACCGCCCGGTCGGCCGGGGCCGGGCGGGTCGTGCGCGGGAGTCGGCGCACGGTCACGCGCTGCGTGATGATCGCCGTGGTCTAGGTCACGAAGGTCATCACGCTTCGGGCCGGAAGCGTGACGGTGAAGGAGCCGTTCGACATGCCGGTCGTGCCCTGGGACGCGACGTTCCGGCTCGCGTCGGTCAGCCAGGACGAGACACTGGACGCGGTGCTGTTCGCCAGGGTGAACCGCTGGCTCACCGTGGAGGTCGCCTTGTTGATGGCCACGACGACGACCGTGGAGGCACCGCCCCGGTACGCCGAGACATAGACATTCGACGCCGGGTTCGCCGTCGCCTCGATCCGCACATATCCGGGGCGGACGAACCTGGCGAAGTGCGCCATGCTCGCACCGCGCTTGCTGATGTGGCCGTCCTCCCGCATGGGGCCGTAGCTGCGCCGGATGTACCACCAGACGTACGCCTGGAACTCGGCGTCCACCATGGCGCGGTGGATGTGCTCCCCCACGTCGAGAGCCTGCGGCCAGAGGTCCGCCGAGTCGCTGCTGTTGGGGTGGTAGACCTCGGTCATCCAGAGCTCCTTGCCCGCGCCCCGTTGCTTGAAGAGGGGGTAGGGGAAGTTCGCGAACGAGGTGCCGTAGAGGTGGGCCCCGATGATGTCCACGTTGGCGAGCGCCGCGGAGTCGTTGAGGATCGGGTCCGAGATGTTCTTCAGGTACTGGAAGGACTCGGGCGCGATGACCCGGGTGCCGATGGAGCCGGCGTTCTCCCGCAGGAACCGCACCATCTCGGCGGGAGTCCACCACGTCCAGTCATGCGCGTAATCGGGCTCGTTCTGCACCGATATCCCGTACAGGTTCACCCCGTTGTTCCGCAGGAACCCGTTGAAGTCGTTCAGGTGCTGGGCGTAGGCGCCGTACATGTCGTACCTGAGGCGTCTCGCGTTGGTCTGGCTGCCGCGCACGAAGGTCTCGACCATGCGGGCGGGAGGATTCCACGGCGACGCGATGACGGTCGCCCCGAGTTCGATCGCGCGCCTCGCCGTCGCCACGTCACGGCTCCAGTCCACCTGGTTCTCGGGGACGGGGATCCTCAGCACGGAGAACCCCAGCCGGCCCTCGCCGGTGCCGAACGCCGTGGTCCGCTGGGCCGCCGTCAGGTCGCCGATCCAGGCCGTGTGGGTCATGCCGCCGAAACCCCGGATCGTCTGCCGCTGCGCCGATGGGTCGATGACCGCCGGGGCGGCAGCCGTCGCGGCCACGGCTCCCGAAGCCCCGGCGGCCGACGCCGTGAGGATCGGCACGGCCCCCATCGCCGTCAGGACGGTTCTCCGGCTCATCGATCTTCGCTCGCCACTCACGGGCTGGTTCCCGTCTTGCGCCATGTCTCCTCCTCCTGGCCGATGGTGCTCGATCTCGTCAGCCCGGGGCCCGCCAACAAATGGGAGCGCTCCCATAGCGGAAATGACCACGCCCTTGTTCGCGTTAACATCTCCTGCTGGAACGTAGAGCCGCTCCTACGGCTCGTCAACCGTTCGCCAGGCGGAAACTTAATCCAGGGCGCTCTCGACCGCCCCGAAGACAGCCGTGCTTTGGCGGACCACGAGTTCGGTCCCCAACTCCGCTCTTTTCCGCTGGAATGACTCTCCTTCGGCCAAGCCGATCAGCTCGGGAGCGTATCCAGGCACAATTCGGTCTCCGGCCGGAGCCGGTGTCGCCACAGCAAGTTAACTCAATACGGCCCGAACTCTTCCTGTCTCCAACTGGGCACTTCGGTGAAACTTTCACCCCCGTGGGCGACACGGGGCGATCTCCTCCCGGACGAATGTCCAGGCAGGGCGACATCCTGATGACAATGCCCAGCTCGGCAAGGGTGGCCCCGTGTTGACGGCGGCTCGGACCGTCGGATGTACTCCGCGACAACGTACTCGCCGGCAAATGTTAGCGCTAACAACTTTGGCAACCGCCGTCTGGAGGCTCCTGTGAGGCGCGTGCTCGTGATCCTCTCGTCGCTGCTTCTCGTGGGCGTGCTGCTCACACCCCAGACGTCGGCCACGACCAGCGCGTGGTACCCGAATCCGGGCGGCGACTACACCAACCCGGTCGTCTGGCAGGACTTCGCCGACGGCGACATCATCCGGGTCGGCGACGCCTACTACTACTCGGCCTCGACGATGCACTATTCACCGGGCGCGCCGATCCTGCGCTCCTACAACCTCGTCGACTGGGAGTACGCCGGACACTCGGTCCCGAGGCTCGACTTCGGCTCGGGCGCCTACGACCTCAACGGCGGCCGGGCGTACGTGAAGGGCATCTGGGCCTCGAGCCTGAACCATCGGCCGAGTAACAACACCTACTACTGGATCGGCTGCGTCGAGTTCAACCGCACCTACGTCTACACCGCCTCCGCCGTCGACGGCACCTGGGCCAAGCGCTCGCAGATCAACACCTGCTACTACGACGCCGGCCTGCTGATCGACACCGACGACACCATGTACGTCGCCTACGGCAACGGCACCATCAGCGTGGCGCAGCTCTCGCCGGACGGGCTCGGCCAAGTACGCGCCCAGCGGGTGTTCCAGACCCCGAGCAGCGTCGGCACCCTGGAAGGCGCCCGCTTCTACAAGCGAAACGGCCACTACTACATCTGGCTCACCCGCCCCGCCAACGGCCAGTACGTGCTCCGCTCCACCTCCCCGTGGGGCCCGTACGAGATGCGCCAGGTCCTGCTCGACATGCCCGGCCCCATCTCCGGCGGCGGCGTGCCCCACCAGGGCGGGCTCGTCCAGACCCCGAACGGCGACTGGTACTACATGTCGTTCGTCGACGCCTACCCCGGCGGCCGGGTCCCCGCGCTCGCACCGATCACCTGGACCAACGACTGGCCGTCCGTGCAGACCGTCAACGGCAGGTGGGGCGTCACCTACCCGAAGCCGAACATCCAGACCAGCCGCACCGTCGCGCCCATGATCGGCCCCGACACCTTCACCTCCGGCAGCCTCGGCCACCGCTGGGAATGGAACCACAACCCCGACACCGGCCGCTTCTCCACCGGCAACGGCCTGCGCCTGCAGACCGCGACCGTCACAGGCGACCTCTACAACGCCCGCAACACGCTCACCCACCGCATCCAGGGCCCGTCGTCCACCGCGACGATCGAACTCGACTACGCGCAGATGACCAACGGCGACCGCGCCGGGCTGGCCATGCTGCGCGACCAGTCGGCCTGGATCGGCGTCAAACGCGACAACGGCGCCAACCGGGTCGTGATGACCAACGGCCTGACCATGAACGGCTCGTGGCAGACCACCGGCACCGGCACCGAGGCGGCGAGCGCGAACATCTCGGGCGGGCAGATCTGGCTGCGGGTCAACGCCGACATCCGGCCCGGCTCCGGCAGGCAGGCCCGCTTCTCCTACAGCACCGACGGCAGCACCTTCCTCAGCCTCGGCCCGGCCTTCACCCTGAACAACGCCTGGCAGTTCTTCATGGGTTACCGCTTCGGGATCTTCAACTACGCCACCCAGTCCCTCGGCGGCGCGGTGACCGTACGCCGCTTCGACCTCACCACCCCCTGACCGGCACAAGGCGTCGACGCAGAAAGGCATGAACCGTCCATGAAACGACTCCTGTCCCTACTCACCACCGGACTGGTCGCCATCGGCCTCTCGGTGGCGCTCACTGGGCAAGCGGGTGCCGCCTCGACGTTGGGCGCCTCGGCAGCCGAGCGAGGTGGCCGCTACTACGGCGCAGCGGTGGCCGCCGGCAAACTGGGTGACTCGACGTACGTGAACATCCTGAACCGGGAGTTCAACTCGGTCACCGCCGAGAACGAGATGAAGTGGGACGCCACCGAGCCGTCCAGGAACTCCTTCACCTACACCAACGCCAACCGGATCGTGAACCACGCGATCGGGCGCGGCATGAGGATCCGCGGTCACGCCCTGCTGTGGCACTCGCAGATGCCCGGCTGGGCGCAGAGCCTGTCCGGCTCGACCCTGCGCGACGCCATGATCAACCACGTCACACAGGTCGCCACCTACTTCCGAGGCAAGATCCACTCGTGGGACGTCGTCAACGAGGCCTTCGCCGACGGCGGCAGCGGGGGGCGGCGCGACTCGATCCTCCAGCGCACCGGCAACGACTGGATCGAGGCCGCGTTCCGGGCCGCCCGCGCCGCCGACCCGGGCGCGAAGCTCTGCTACAACGACTACAACACCGACGGGATCAACGCCAAGAGCACCGGCGTCTACAACATGGTCCGCGACTTCAGGTCGCGCGGGGTGCCGATCGACTGCGTCGGCTTCCAGTCCCACCTGGGCACGTCGCTGTCCGGTGACTATCAGGCCAACCTGCAGCGCTTCGCGGACCTCGGCGTGGACGTACAGATCACCGAGCTCGACGTCGCCTCCGGCGCCAGCCAGGCCGGCATCTTCGCCTCGGTGACCCGCGCCTGCCTGGCGGTCTCCCGCTGCACCGGCATCACGGTCTGGGGCATCCGGGACAGCGACTCCTGGCGAGTCGGGGCGAACCCCCTGCTGTTCGACTCCGCCGGCAACAAGAAGGCCGCCTACACCGCCACCCTCGACGCCCTCAACAGCGGCACGTCCAACCCGGCGCCGATCGACACCAACGCCTGGTACGTCCTGCTCAACCGCAACAGCGGCAAGGCCCTGGACGTCTACAACCTGTCCACCGCCGACGGCGGCCGCATCACCCAGTGGAGCCGCAACAACGGCGACCAGCAGCAGTGGCAGTTCGTCAGCTCGGAGAGCGGCTGGTACCGGCTGAAGTCGCGGCTGTCCGGCAAGGTCCTGGACGTCTACAACTTCTCGACCGCCAACGGCGGCTCCATCGTGCAATGGGCCGACGGCAACGGCACCAACCAGCAGTGGCGGCTGTCCGACAGCTCAGGCGGCTACGTGAGGTTCATCTCGCGCCACAGCAACAAGGCCCTGGAAGTCCAGGGCGCCTCCACCGCCGACAACGCCAACATCGTCCAGTACGACGACTGGAACGGCGCCAACCAGCAGTGGCAGCTCGTCCGCGCCGGATGAATCGGAGGACATCGTGAAATTCAGATCCCTGGCCGTTCTCGCGACGGTGGCCACGTTACTGGCGGGCCTGTTCGTCGCCATCCAGATTCGGTCCGCCAACGCGGCCACCGTCGACACCAACGCCTGGTACGTCCTGGTCAACCGCAACAGCGGCAAGGCCCTGGACGTCTACAACCTCTCGACCGCCGACGGCGGCCGCATCACCCAGTGGGGCAGGAACGACCAGAACCAGCAGCAGTGGCAGTTCGTCGACTCGGGCGGCGGCCACTACCGCATCAAGTCCCGCCACTCCGGCAAAGTCCTCGACGTCTACAACTTCTCGACCGCCAACGGCGGCTCCATCGTCCAGTGGGCCGACGGCAACGGCACCAACCAGCAGTGGCGGCTGTCCGACAGCCCGGACGGCTACGTGAGGTTCATCTCGCGCCACAGCAACAAGGCCCTGGAGGTCCAGGGCGCCTCCACCGCCGACAACGCCAACATCGTCCAGTACGACGACTGGAACGGCGCCAACCAGCAGTGGCAACTCGTCCAGGTCGGCGGCGGCAACCCGAGCCCGACGCCCACGGCGACCGGCATGTGCGATCTTCCGTCGACGTACCGCTGGACATCGACGGGCTCGCTGGCGACCCCGAAGTCGGGATGGGTCTCGCTCAAGGACTTCACCGTCGCCCCCTACAACGGCAGGCATCTCGTCTACGCCACGACGCACGACACGGGGACCAGGTGGGGTTCGATGAACTTCGGCCTCTTCACCAACTGGTCCGACATGGCCTCGGCCGCCCAGAACACGATGTCGTCCTCCACCGTCGCGCCCACGCTCCTCTACTTCGCCCCGAGGAACATCTGGGTGCTCGCCTACCAGTGGGGCGGAACCGCGTTCTCCTACCGGACCTCCAGCGACCCTGCCAATCCGAATGGCTGGTCAGCGCAACAGGTGCTCTTCTCCGGAAGCATCACCGGCTCCGGGACAGGCCCCATCGACCAGACGCTCATCGGTGACAGTACGAACATGTACCTGTTCTTCGCCGGGGACAACGGCAAGATCTACCGGGCCAGCATGCCCATCGGGAACTTCCCGGGCAGTTTCGGCACCACCTCCACGGTGATCATGAGCGACACCACGAACAACCTGTTCGAAGCCGTCCAGGTCTACAAGCTCCAGGGCCAGAACCGATACCTGATGCTCGTCGAGGCGATCGGCTCGCAGGGCCGCTACTTCCGCTCGTTCACCGCCACCAGCCTGAACGGTTCGTGGACACCGCAGGCCGCGACGGAGGGCAATCCCTTCGCCGGCAAGGTCAACAGCGGCGCCAGCTGGACCAACGACATCAGCCACGGCGAGCTGATCCGTGCCAGCGCCGATCA
This sequence comes from Nonomuraea sp. NPDC050643, assembly GCF_040654715.1. Lineage (NCBI taxonomy): Bacteria > Bacillati > Actinomycetota > Actinomycetes > Streptosporangiales > Streptosporangiaceae > Nonomuraea > Nonomuraea sp. NPDC050643. Next base: position 48,156 of record NZ_JBFAIM010000067.1, read on the forward strand.
GACCATGACCGTCGATCCCTGCAACCTGCGGCTGCTCTACCAGGGACGCAACCCCAGCTCGGGCGGAGACTACGGCCTCCTGCCCTACCGGCCGGGTCTGCTGACCCTGCAGCGCTGAGGGTGGTGCCGGCGTGGCGGGCTCGGTGGAGGGCCGAGCCCGCCATGGGTCATGCGGACATGTCAGCTCTCACCCGGCCACGCTCCCCCAGGGCTCAGCGGCCGAGCAGGGACTTGAAGTGCGGGAGTCGCTCGCGATCTTTCCGTACGTCGGCGTGGTCCGGGCCCTGGACGCGGATGCGTACCGGGAGCAGTTCCTCGTAGAGTTCGCAGGCTCGGGCCGGATCGCCCGCCTCGCCGGTCCAGCGGGCGATGGCGGAGCGGACGGCGAGCGTCTCCGGGTGTTCGGCGCCCGAGACGCGGTCACGGTCACGGGCGACGGTGATCAGCAGGTCGCGGGCGGTGGCCGGGGCGCTGGCCCGGCCGGTCCAGTGGGCGTGGTTGGCCCGGATGGTGAGGGTGTCGTGCCGGTCGGCGCCATATACCCGGATGGCGACGGGGATCAGATCGGCCAGGCGGTCGCGGGCGGCTTCGGCGTTGCCCGCCTCGCCGCTCTGCCAGGCCAGGTTGGCGATGGTCTGCAGGGTTTCGGGGTGCTCGGGGCCTGACACACGCTCGCGCAGGGGAAGCAGCTCGGCGCACAGGTCGCGGGCGGCGGCGGCGTCGCCGGACTTGCCGGTCCAGAAGGCCAGGCGGTCCCAGGCGGTCAGCGTGTCCTCGTGTTCGACGCCCAGTACGCGCTTGCGGCCCTCCAGGACGTCGGCGTACCGCTCGCGGGCCGGCTCGAAGCCGCCGGCCAGCCCTATCACGAAGGCGACGTCGTCCATGGACCACAGGGTGTCCGGGTGGTCGGGGCCGAGCCGGTCCAGGCGGGCGGACAGCACCCGCTCGTGCAGCAGGCGCGAGGTGGAGTAATCGCCGCTCCACGCCAGGAACTCGGCGATCCGCCGGAAGGCGGGCTCGAAGGGATCGAGCGCGGCCACCGCGTGCGGCAGCAGCCGGGCGAAATCCGGCCAGTCCTGACGGTGCTCGGGCACCTTGGGGACCGCCGCGGTCAGCACCTCGGCCGCGACGGCCCGCCACTCCTGCTGCTCGGGCACGTGGTCCAGGACCACCAGGCGGACCAGCCGGTGGATCGAGGTGTCCCCCTGCCGGACCGGACCGATCAGCGAGTACGCCCGCAACGCCCGCACGGCGTCGTCGACCGCCGCGTCCTCGTGGGCAAGGGCCCCCAGCAGGGCGGCGGCCCGGCTCCGCCCCGTCGGCGAGGCGACCGGCAGCAGCAGGCGCAGCGGGATCGAGTCGGGGCCCAGGCAGGCGAAGATCCGCAGCATCGCGATGGCCTCGGGGTTCTGGGCGGCCAGCCGTCGCAGGGCCAGCGTCCAGGTGGCGGAGACCGGCTCGTCGTACTCCCAGGGGCGGCCCCTGCTCAGCAGCTCGGTGCGGTGACGGCGCAGCAGGGCGAGGTACTCCCCCAGCGTGCGGCCCGCTTCGAGGGTGTACGCCGCCGCCTGTTCCAGAGCCAGCGGCAGCAGACCCAGCTCCGCGGCCAGTTCCCCGGAGGACCCGGGGTCGTCGTCCCCGCTCCTGGTCCGCAGGAAGGCGGCGGCCACCGCGGGTTCGAGGGGGTGCACCTCGATGCCCAGCGGGGCCGGCCAGTGGGCGTACCGGCTGGTGATCAGCACGTGCCCGCGTCCGGCCGGGGGCAGCACCCCGCGGATCGCCGCGGGGTCGGTGACGTTGTCCAGCACCAGCAGCCACGGCCCCGGATGGGTGGCCAGAGCGGCGTGAACCTGGGCGGCCGGGTCGGCGCCGTCGACCAGGTTCCGGACGCCCAGCAGCAGCGCCAGCTCCGACAGGCCGTTCGAGAGCGTGACCTCGTTCTCTGCCGCGAGCTGCCAGACCAGGTGGTACTCGTCGTGATGCCGGTGGGCGTACTCCAGCGCGGTGCTCGTCTTGCCCACCCCGCCCAGGCCGTGCAGCACCAGCACCGTGGGCAGCGTACGGGCTTCGCGGAGCCGTTCCCCGATCTCGGCCAGCAGTGGCTCGCGCCCGGCCAGCCACAACGGCCGCGGCGCCAGCCGTACCGGATGTGCCGGGGGTTCCGCCCGCTGCTGGTGCAACGTCCCGATCGCGATCCCGCCGCGATCGGCCTGAACAGCGCCGGGACCGGTCAGGCGTCGGACGGGCCCGGCTGCGGAGGGTTTCCCGTCGACACCGACCCGTGGATCACTCCTGCCGCCACGCCGCCGTGTGACGCCTCGATCCTGACGTCGCCACCCGCCGCCAGCCCGTGGTCCCCGGCCTGCGCGCCGCCGGACCGCAGGTCATCGATCAGCCATTCCAGCTCGGCGGCGAACTCGGGATCACCGTCCGCGGCCTCCTCCAGCGCCAGCCGTACGCGCTGCCGGGTCCGCGGGCTCTGCCGCCCTTCCCCGGTCTCCTCCTCGAGCCGGGCCAGCGCGGGCTCGTCGCCCAGCCGCTCGGCCACGACCTCGTGCAGCCGATCCATCCCGGCGTCGATGGCCAGATCGACCTCCTCGTCGGCCCGCCGGAACACCCGCCCGAACTTCTGCACCAGGTAGCCCACCACGTACCCGGCCAGCAACTCCAACTCCATTCCCGCCTCCCGTCGGTGTATCGCCCCCGCCCCCTCAACCGTTTCCACCCCGACTTCTTCGTCACGTGCGGCATCGACGGGCGGCCCAAGGTGAACCGCGCGCCGGGCGCCGTACGTCGTGGGGGCATGGCATCCAGGTTGTTCGCGCTCTTCGCGCTCGTCGCCGCCCTGCTGGCCGGCACCTCCACGGCGGCCCACGCCTGCTCCTGCGCGCAGATGACACCGGCCCGGTCGGTCGAGCAGGCGACGGCCGTGTTCACCGGAACCGTGGTGGCGGTCCGCACGGACGACGCCCGTCCCCCGGCCCCTTCGGTCTTCACCTTCCGTGCCGACAACGTCTACAAGGGCACGCCCGCCGCCGAGTTCACGCTCGCCAGTGACGTCGACAGTGCCTCGTGCGGGTACGCGTTCGAGAAGGGCACGCGCTACCTGGTGTTCGCCAGTGCCGAGACGTCGGCGGTGGCCGGGGAGGTGCCGGGGGTCGGCCTGAGCTCCTCGCTGTGCGCGGGCAACGTTCCGGTCGAGCCGGGCACGGGGCCCCTGCGGCCGGGGGATGAGCGGACCCCGGGACACACCAGCCTGGCCGGTCCGATCGACGCCGCCATGATCGCCGCCCTGGGCACCCCCAAGACGACCTCCGAGATCGCGCCGAGCGCGGTACGGCCGCCGGCCGGGAGCCGGAGCTGGATCCTCCCCGGCCTGGCCCTCGCCGGGGCCTTCCTCGCCATCGGGATCGCCACCCTTGTCGTCCGCCGCCGCCGCACGCAGGAGAGCTGACTCTTCCGTTCGGCGCGGGCGTCGGTCCGCCCATCCGAATCCATCACTCTCAGTAGCGGCTTCACGCGTTCGCGTGACGGCGGGCTCTCGGTTGAGAGAACATCGAGAGGGATAGCTCGACCCCTCCCGGTAAAGGAGCCCCTGCATGCTCGTGGACGTGGCCAACGGAATCGTTGACCGACACCAACGCCTTCCAAGGCCGAACTCGCCGTCCCGCGGGCGCGCTGCTAGATCGCTGACGCGTTGAGCACCCGAACCGACGGCCAGGAGCGGCGTACGCTGCTGACCGGAGCCGGGGTCCTGGCGGCGGCCTGGCTTACCGGCTGCTCATCGGCCGAAGCGGTCAACACCAGGTACGCCGCGGGATCCGCAGCCCTCACGGCGCCGTCCCCCGCAACGCCGAAAGCCGCCTACGACCGGCTGATTGAGGGCAACAGGCGCTGGGTGACCAACACCCTCCAGCATCCCGATCGCGATCCCACCCGCCGGGAGTTGCTGGCGACCAGCCAGCAGCCCTATGGAGCGGTGCTGTCCTGCATCGATTCCCGGGTCCCGCCCGAACTGGTCTTCGACACCGGCCTGGGCGATCTGTTCGTCATGCGGAGCGGCGGGGTGACCGTGGCGCCCGTCATCACCGCCTCCGTCGCGTACGGGCCGATGATCAGTGGGACCCCGCTGATCATCGTGCTCGGCCACCAGCGGTGTGGCGCGATCTCCGCCGCCTACAAGGCCCTGCGAGAGGACCGGCCGCTGCCGGGCAGTCTCCAGGCGATCGCGGACGCCCTGCGCCCGGCCTACGAACAGAGCGCGCGGCAAAGCAGTGCCGACCCCGCCGAGACGATGGCCAAAGCCCAGGTGGAGCTGATCGCGAACGCTCTGCGCGACAACGCGGATCTCGCGCCGTTGGTGAGCAAGGGGGCCCTGGCCGTGGTCAGCGCGTACTACTCCCTCAGCACAGGCCAGGTCGAGATCCTGAACGGCGCACCCGCCTGAGCGACCGATCCCCCCGGGGGCCGGAATGCGGTGGCGGCTACCGGTCGCGCGTCAGGTACTGCCATTTGGTCATGTGGTCTCGCAGGTCGAGGGTGTCGGCGTTGGCGGAGAAGGTGCCGTCGCCGCGATGATGGAACTCGCCCGCTCCTCGTTTGGCGGCGTCGAACCAGGCGCGCTCGCCGCGGAGGATCCACAGGTTGTAGTCGTCGACGAGCCTGTCATCGGCCACGGTGCATTCGATGTTGGCGAAGCACTCCTCGACGAGAGGCGCCTGGACGGCAACCGCGGGTGCGGGGGTGAAGCCGAACCTCTCCCATTTGTCGACGTCGCGGCCGGAGATGTTGCCGATGTCGGTCACCTGTTCGGCCAGGTCGATGGAGGGGATGCCGATGACGCACTCGCCGGTGGCGCGCAACGCGTCGTAGCTGTGATCCCACGGGCCCAGGATCAGCCCGATGAGCGCACCGTGCGCGATCGGCATGTTGAAACCGTTGGTCATCAGGTTGGCGCGTTCGCCGTCGAAGGTGGACACCATGACGACCGGTCCGGGCTCGATCAGCCGGTGCACGAGGTCCAGCGGGTATTCGGAGAATCCTGTGGGGCTCATGTCGGGCCTTCCTCGGACGCTAGATGGCCTGGGCGGTGGGCAGGATGGTGATCTCGGTGAGGTTGACGTGGCGGGGCACGGCGGCCATGAAGGCCACGGTCTCGGCGATGTCACTGGACTGCAGGACGTCGATCTGGTCGATCAGGTCGGCCATGAGCTTGCCGGCGTCGGGGTCGGTGACGTGGTCGGGCAGTTCGGTGTCGACCATGCCGGGCTCGATGGTGGCCACGCGGATGTTCTTCGGGCCGAGCTCCACCCGTAGCAGCCTGGTGAGGTGGCTGATGTAGGCCTTGGTGCCGGAGTAGATCGAGAACTTCTCCAGGATCCGGGTGGCGGCGATCGAGGAGGTGGTGATCAGGTCGGCCGGCCTTCCCGCCTCGGCGGCGGCGCTCAGGTGCGGCAGGAAGGCGCCGATGACGTTCATCACGCCGGTGACGTTCAGGTCGATCTGGCGCTGCCAGTCGTCGAGTCGTAGCTCATCGATGGCGGAGATCAACTGGACACCGGCGTTGTCGAAGACCAGATCCGCTCGCCCGAGCCGCTCGGCGACCTGGTCGGCGGCGGCGTGGACGGCGGCGCGCTCGGTGACATCGACGGGCAGGGCCATCGAGGTGCCGCCGGCGGCTCGGATGCTGTCGGCGAGCGCGTCGAGCCTGTCCTTGCGCCGGGCCATGACGGCGACCCCGGCCCCCAGCCGGGCCAGGCGCTGCGCGGTGGCGGCGCCGATGCCGCTGGAGGCGCCGGTGACCACGGCCACGCGGCCGGCGAGCGGAGTGCCGGTGAGCAGAGCGGACATGAGTCGTGCCTCTTCTTTCCGGTGATCGGTTTCTTGGGATCGGTGATGCTCGGTTGTGGCGTCTGACGCCACCGATGAGCTCGGTGCTGGTCGCCCTCGCGAAGGTGCTCGCCGGCTCCGTACGTCAGGCGGCGTCGTCGTGCGCGGTGGCCGCCGACTTGTCGCGCCAGGTGTTCAGGTCGTAGTGGATCTGCTCGAGCTTGACCTGGAGCCGATCGATGGTGTCCGGCCCGAGGTACAGGTGCCGGGGCAGGATGGTCTGGCCGGTGACCTCGTAGATCAGGGCCGCGCTCTTGACGGGGTCGCCGAGCTGGGTGTGGTTGGCGTCGTCGACCCAGTCGAGGGTGACGTGCGCGGGGGTGCCGTCGTAGTCGGCGATCCGCTCGCGCGCCAGCGACAGCGAGCTGGCGTCCAGGAAGTCGGTACGCAGCACGCCCGGTTCGACGACCATGGACTGGATGCCGAACGGCGACATCTCCGCCGCGAGGGCTTCGCTGATCCCGGCGACGGCGAACTTGGAGGCGCTGTACAGGCTGACTCCCGGCTCGCCTTCGAATCCGGAGCGCGAACCGATGTTGACGATCTTGCCGGAGCCACGGCGGCGCATGCCGGGCAGCACGGCCCGGGTCATGTTGATCAGGCCGAACACGTTGAGGTCGAACAGCGAGCGGGCCTCGTCGTCGCCGATCTCTTCCAGGGCGCCCAGCAGGCCGCGGCCGGCGTTGTTGACCAGCACGTCGATGCCGCCGAAGCGGTCCGTCGCGGCCTGGACCGCGGCGGGGATGGCGTCGCTGTCGGTGACGTCCAGGGCGACGGCGAGGACGTGCTCGGAGGTCCGCAGGTCGCCGGGCAGCCTGTCGGGGTTGCGGACGGCGACGACCACGTCGTCTCCGCCCTTGAGCGCGGCGCGGGCGATCTCGGCGCCGAGGCCGCGTGAAGCACCGGTGATGAACCAGGTAGCCATGATGTCGTCTCTTCCCTTGGTGTTTCTCTTGTCGAGAGTTCCGGCGGGAGTCGGCTCCCGCCGCTGACAGATTCAAGTCTGTGCAGCTCACGGGCAGGGATGAAGGCCGGGAGTTTCCTGGGAAGAGCACACCTAGGAAGAGAACATCGGGGTGGAGCGCAGTCGCTCGAACGCGTCCGCGGTCGCCGAGGCGGGCTGAGCCTGGTAGACGACGAGTTGCTGATGCGGGGCGCCGTTGACGGTGAAGGCGGCGAACTGGATGTGCAGATCGCCCACACGCGGGTGCCGCAGGTGCTTGCCCTCCTGCGTCTTCGACTTCACCTCGTGACGGGCCCACAGGTCGGCGAACACGGGGCTGGCCGAGCAGAGCTCGTCGACGACCTGGTTGAGGCGCGCGGACTCCGGGTCGTGGCCGTAGGCGGCCCGCAGTTCGGCCACGCAGGAGTGCGCGGCTCGCTCCCAGTCCTGATAGAACTCCCGTCCGGCCGGGTCGGTGAACACCATGCGGGCCAGATTGTCGGCGACGGCGAACCCTTCGTGCAGGGCGACGGCCATCGCATTGGCGGCCAGGATGTCCAGGGCGGGGCCCAGCACGAACGCCGGCGAGCTGTGCCAACCGTCCATGAGCTGCAGCAGGTGCGGGCTGACATGGTCATCGGCGGCGGTTCGGCGCCGGGCAGGCGGCTGGATCAGGCGGTGGAGGTGCTCGGTGGCCTCCTCGTCCAGGCTCAGGGCGCGGGCCACCGCCTCGGCCACCTGCGGCGAGGGGCTCGACTCGCGGCCCTGTTCGAGCCGTACGTAGTAGTCGCTGCTCATACCCGCCAGCATCGCCACCTCCTCGCGGCGCAGGCCCTTGACGCGGCGCCGCCCGTACTCGGGCAGGCCGACGTCCTGCGGTTTGAGAGCCTCGCGACGAGCCCGCAGGAACTCACCCAAAGGTGTGCTTCTGCTCATATAACCAGGTTATGGGACGCATGCCCGATGATCCATGACATGACTGTTTGGGCGTGTTTTCCTAGGAAAAGTGCACCCTGGCGTTGAGGCTCCCTTTGCCGCCGCTCTCACCTAGCCTCGATGCCATGGAGGGTGCCGACACGAGCAACACCTTGGGGCAGTTCCTGCGCCGCCACCGCGCGTCGATCCGCCCCGAACAGGTGGAGGGCCGACGGCGGGTGCCGGGGCTGCGCCGTGACGAGGTCGCCAGGCTGGCCGGGCTCAGCACCGGTTACTACGCGCGCTTGGAGCAGGGCAGGGATCGGCGCCCCTCGCGGCAGACGGTGACCGCCCTGGCCCGGGCGCTTCGGCTGGACGACCAGGCCGCGACCGAGCTGTACCGGCTGGCCGGTCCCGCCGCCCGCCGCCCTCGCCAGGCGCGGACGGAGCGGGTGTCCCCGGAGGTGCTGCGGCTCATGCACGGCTGGACGGACGTCCCGGCGTACGTGCTGGGCTGGTCGATGGACGTGCTGGCACGCAATCCGCTCGCCGTTGCGCTGCACGGGCGGTTTACCCGCGCCGACAACATGGCGCGCATGGTCTTTCTCGATCCGGCGGGGCGCGAGTTCTTCCGTGACTGGGGCGGGGCCGCCGGTGCCGCCGTGGGCTGGCTACGCGAGATCGCGCTCATGACGCCCGACGACCAGCGCGTGACGGAGTTGGTAGGTGAGCTGTCCATCAAGAGCCCGCCGTTCCGGCGCCTGTGGGCGGAGCGGGGGTCCGGCCGGGCCGCGTGCCGCGGCGTGCGCCTCTTTCACCCGGAGGTCGGGGAGCTGCGCCTGAGCAGGGAGGTCTTCCCGATCGCCAGCGCGCCCGGGCAGCGCCTGGTCACCTACCAGGCCGAGCCGGACTCGCCGTCCGCGGACGCGCTGACCCTCCTGGCGACCCTGGCCGCACCGGATGTCGGCGAGGTGGGTCAGGGCGCGGCGTGACGACTGTGCCGGTGGCGTGCACGAGGCCGCCGGTCGGCCGCACGGTCGCACGCGATAAACCCGGTGATGTCGATGGTCATCTTCGCGATAATCGCCGATGTGGAAAAGGTCGAGGTCGTCGTCGCCCATCACGAGTGCGCGACCCTGCGCGTCGGTGAGGTGTTCCTGAAGATCGATTCCGATCAGACGCGTACCGACGTCGAGGTCGAGGCGATGGCCATGGCGCCGGTCCCGACTCCGGAGGTCCTGTGGCGCAGGCCGCCCGTGCTCGCGCTCGCCGCCCTCCCCGGTGCGGCGCTCGGCCGCCTCGGCAAGCCGTCGACCGCGTCGCCGGCGGCGTGGGCCGCGGCGGGTGCCACCGTACGGACGCTGCACGACGCGCCACTGCCGCCATGGCCCGGTCGCAGCCTTGACGCGATCGCATCGCGCCTCGACGGCGAATGCAAGTGGCTCATCACGAACGACGTCCTTCCCGCCGGCCTGGTCACGCGCAACCGCCAGGTCGCCGAGGCCGCGCTCCGGCCGTGGACACCGGTGTTCACGCACGGCGACCTGCAGATCGCCCATGTGTTCGTCGACGGTGACGAGATCACCGGCGTGATCGACTGGTCCGAGGCGAGCCAGGGCGATGCCCTCTTCGACCTCGCCATCTTGACGCTCGGACACGAGGAACACCTTGGCGACGTCATCGCCGGCTATGGCGCCGACGTCGACCTCGACGTGATCCGCGCGTGGTGGTCGCTGCGAAGCCTGCTGGCGGTCCGCTGGCTGGTCGAGCACGGCTTCGACCCGTCCGCGCCAGGCTGCGAGGTCGACGTGCTGAAATCCCGGCTGTGAGGCCGCACGACTTGAGCCGAAGATAGGCCTCGAATCGACCCAGGACGAAAAGCCTGCTCAGGAAATCATCCCCACATACACTCCCAGTATTCTTCGCCACAAACAGATTCGCACTCGTAGAATTCCTTGCTGCCGTACGGGGCCACGCTCAGGCAGTAGCCGAAGCAATCCTGGTACAGGCTGTCGCAGTGGAAAGGGTCTGTCCACGCCCGCCGGCGCCGACGAGATCCTGGGGCCGGTCCGGCGGCACGTGGAGATCGCCGGGTGGCGCCTCGTGGGAATGCTCTGCCCAACTGCTGGAGCACGTCGTTCAGAATCGGGTCGGCGAAGGTGACCTCCACCACCGGAGAGTTCTTGCCGCAGCAGGTGTCGCGGTCTCCGGTGGTGGTGACGGACTCAACGGCGTCCTTCGGCACGACAAAGGCGTAGGAACGAAGGGGACCGGCGCCCACGGCATACGGCGTGATCCTGACATGGTCGGGTCGGTCGGCGACGGCTTCGACAATGCTCTGCAGCCCTTGCTGCTCCTGTTGTGCGAACAGATCGTCCAGTGAGATCGACTCGCCTGCCATATCGGGCCCCCGGTCGGTAGGAGACATATTTCCGAATCCAAGCTGCCCGGTGTCATGGTGGATGCCGCGTGCGACATGCCGTTCCATACGGAAGGCTGCACATCTCCAGGTGGTTCGCTTGACCTTCGGACGGGCCGAGACCACGTGACCGGCGAATACGGCGTGCGACGTGACCCGCGCCCCCGACTTGTCGCGAAATCCGTGCGCGACGCCCGGCGGCACCAGAATGACGGCGCCCGGGCCCACCGGCTGCCATTCTCCGTCGTAGTAGGCCTCCGCTTCGCCCTCGTCGACGATCAGCACTTCTTCGTTGGTCCGGGCGGACCGGATCGAGCACCAGGAAATATCGGGAGTCCGGCTTGTGGTTGTGCGGGTCCGCGGGAAAGGGGACATAGTCCACCTGAGTGATGATGGTCATGACACCCAGCCTGCACTCCCCGCTTGACCTGCCCATATCGCACTTTTTTCCTTACCTGGCAATCGAGAGGTAACCATCGCCCGCGGACCCAGAGCGCGCCTGGGGAACGGCGCGCCAGTACTGTTGGGACGTGCAAGAGACGCTCACGTATCTGGATCAGACATTCATCAAACTTCCGTGAGTTCCTCTTCGTGGATCACGCATATCGCTTGGTCGACATCAAGCGCTTCGGTGTGTCTCATGCAGATGCCGGTGACACCCGCCTGCTGACGGAGCTGATCGCCCGGTTGGAGCATGCGGTTCATCCGCTGGTGGCGGGGGCCACCGAGAGGTACCGGCTCGCGGATCTCGGCCGGGCCGCCTTTCACGACTGGGGCGGGGTTCATGTCGACTTTCACGAGCTGGTCTGCATCGACCGCCCCGCCAAGACTTTGTCGCTCCTGGTCGCCGCTGACGACTGAGCGCGTGTTCAGGACGGGCCGGTAACGTCGGGAGTCAAGGTGATTTCGCCGTTCGAAGCGGCCGTTCATGATGTGGGGCGTCGTCTGTTGGCCGTGTCGGCGGTGCACATGAGCCGTCCGGCTGCGGCGATGGCGTCGGCCGGTTGGCCGGAAGCGAGCTGCACGACCACCTGCGTCCCGCCGTCCGCGCTGCTCATCGCCATCCCGCTGTAGCCGAAGATCCACCCGGAATGGCTGAAGACGCGCCGCCCGCAGCCGAGCGTCTCGGCGAAGATGCCGAAGCCGCCGCTCTGCAGTCGCCTGCCCACCTCCTGGGCGAACACCCAGTGATAGAAGCTCGACACGTCGGCCGCGGTCGAGATCAGCCCGCCCGCGGTCCAGAAGATCGACGCGTCCAGCTCGGCGTTGTCCACGCCGTCGGTGTGTTTTCCGTGCGCGAGATCCTTGGGCAGGTCGTCGGTGGGGAGCTCGGTCGCGGTCAGGCGCTGGGGGCCCGTGATGCGCTCGCTCAGCAGCTCCCGGTACGGCCTGCGGGACACCTTCTCCAGAATCATGCCGAGCAGGATGAAGTTGGTGTTGGAATAGCCCTGCGCCTCTCTGTCCGCATATTTGAGGAGTTCCCGGGGCGGCCAGTGGCGGAGGTGGGCGCCGTCGCCCAGGTCCTTGACGAAACGTTCGTCGCGCAGGTAGTCGGAGATGCCGCTGGTGTGCCTGAGCAGGTCCGCCACGGTCGCCTTCGTCTTGATGACACCGGGCAGCACGTTGTCGACCCGGTCGGTGAGCGCCAGCCGCCCCTCCTCGACCTGCTGCAGGACGAGCGTCGCGGTGAACGTCTTGGTGATGCTCGCGATCCTGAACCGATGGTCCGTCCGCATCGGCACCCCGGTGTCCGCCTGCCCTGCCGCCGCCTGCCACGTCTGATCGCCCCTCCTGACGTGCACCACCGCGCCCGACGATCCGGACTCGACCAGCCGCGTGGCCTCCGCCCGCACGTCTGGCGCCGGGGAGGGCCGTACGGACGGCGTCGGGGGGACGGGAGAGCTGCACGCGACCGCGCAGAGCAGGGCGAGGATGGCTGCGATCCGCATGACTTGATAGTGGTGTCCGAGCTCTTCGGAGGGAAGGCCGGCCCTTCCCGCCTGATGCGCTTCCCCCCGCTTGGACTGGCGGCTGTCAACGCCCCCGCAGGGCCGCCGCCAGCAAGATCACCAGCTATCTGACCGATATGCGGAATAAAACTCGACTCTATTTGTCAATATTGCCAGATGTTCCATCGGCATGAAGACCGAAACCCTGGTTACGGGCATTCCATTGGCCAACGCGATCTTCACGCAGCGTGACGGAACCCTTTGGCGCAGCGGTTGGATGGAGATCATCTGCCCAGTTGGCAGGGTTCGCCGGACGCCAACGCGCCCACAAGCAGTGATATTTCTCGATGCCCGAAACCTCAATTCCGTCATTGGTTGAAATTTCACCGCTTGACTGACTTTCGGACAGAATAATAGGAATGGCGTGGCTCAAAGCGTTAACCGGTCCTCGCCACGACGAACTCTGGCGAGCGGCTCATGCTTCCTGCCGCCCGCGCGACGACCTCGCACGGCGTGGTGGATCCGTCTGGGGGGTGACTTCGCGTAGCAATGCGAGAGGAACACGTGCTACCCGAGACCCCGTTCGCCTCGCTGAGGCGGCACCCGTCCGGCGCTCCGCTCCTCTTCTGCCTTCCCTACGCCGGTGGGGACGTCTCGGCCTTCTGGCCGTGGAGGCACGCGTTCGACGGAGTCTTCGACGTACGGGTGGTGATGTTCCCCGGTCGTGAAGGCCGGGTGGCCGAACCCGGGGCCCTCTCCCCGGAGCTGATCGCGCGGTCCATCGCCGCCCACCACCGCACGCCGTACTCGATCTATGGGCACAGCATGGGCGGCCGGGTCGCCTTCGAGGTGGTACGCGAGCTGCGGCGGCTGGGCGTGCGAGCGCCCGAGTGCCTCTACGTCGGCGCCGCGCACCCGCCGGAGCGCCAGGAGACGCTGGGGCGATGGACGGGCCTGGGTGACGAGGACCTGATCGAAGAGCTGATCCACCGGCTGGGGGCGCCCGCGGAGTTACGGACGCGGCCCGAGGTCAAAGCCCTGCTCATCCCCGCCCTGCGGACGGACATGGAGTGGCTGCGCCGTTACCGCTTCGCCAGGCAGGAGCCGCTCGACGTCCCCATCGTCGCCTTCGCCGGCGCTCATGACCGAGAGGTCGCCCACCCCGTCATGCTCGGCTGGGCCCGCCACACCTCCTCGACCTTCCGCCTGCACACGCTCGACGCCGCACACCTGTTCCTCGCCACGCACGGCGATCAGGTGGCGCGGACGATCACAGCGGGTCCCCAGCAGCGCCCGACCCCGGACGAGGTGCACGTGTGGCTCGCCGACCTCGAGGAACTGCCCGAGATGTGCGCGGCCGTCGACGAGCTGTCGCCCGGGGAGGCGGCACGAGCGGCCGGGTTCCGGCAGGACGACCATCGGCGCTGGTTCGTCGGCGGGTCGGTGCTGCTGCGGCGGCTGCTCAGGGAGTACGGGGTCGAGCCGGGCGTCGGCGACCTCCCCGCCCGGCCCGGCGGCGAGCCGTGCACCGGGACCGCGCCGTGCACCGGGACCGGGCTCACCTACAGCCTCAGCCGATCGGGCGGGCTCGTGCTGGTCGCGCTCGCGACGGGCCGGGAGGTGGGCGCCGACCTCGAGCTCGTCCGCCCGCCGCTGGACGAGCAGGCCTTGGAGGGGACGCTGGACGAGCGGGAGCGCGACGAGCTCGCCGCGCTGCCCGAGGAGCTGCGCTCGCACAGCGCGCTGCGCATCTGGACGGCGAAGAAGGCGGTACTGAAGGCGGTGCGCGAGGCGACCGGTGACGGGCCGCGGGTGGATCCGGCGCTGTTCGGGTTCGCCGGGCAGCGGCCGGGCGCGACCTGGGTGCCCGAAGTGATGCCCGAAGTGATGCCCCGGGTGGCACCCGAGGTGGCGGAGTGGCGGGTGACGCACCTGCCGCTGGGCCGGGCGATCGCCGCGATCGCCGTCCGCGCGCCGCGCTTCCTGCTGCGTTTCGAGACGGTACGGCAAGGCCGGCTGGTACGGCAGGGCGTGGAGGCCGCAGGATGACGCTCCTCAGCAGTCTGATCACGGCCCAGGCCGCGAAGGCCCCGGACGCCCCGGCGGTCCGGCAATGGGAGAACGCGCTGACCTACGCCGAGCTGGCCGAGCAGGCGCGAGCGCTGGCGGGCCGGCTCCGCGAGCTCGGCGTCGGGCCGGAGACGCGGGTGGGCCTGTGCGCCCGCCGCACCCCGCTGATGCCGGTGGCGGTGCTGGGCATCATGCTGGCCGGCGGCGCCTACGTGCCGCTGGACCCCGGTCATCCGCGCAGGCGCCTGGAGGAGGTGCTGGAGGACGCCGGGATCGCGGTGGTCGTCGTGGACGGGCACGGCCGCGAGCTCCTGGACGGCTGCGGCCGTGCCCTCGTCCCGGCCTCAGCAGGCACCTCGGCCTGGACTTCGGCCGACACCTCGACCGGCACCTCGACCGGCACCTCGGCCGGCACCTCGACCGAGGCCGGGATCGCGGTGCTGCGGGAGGGCGGCGCCGTGCCGGGCAACGCGGCCTACGTCATCTACACCTCGGGCTCCACCGGCCGGCCCAAGGGCGTGGTGGTCAGCCATCGCAGCGCGGTCGCCTTCGCCACCTCGACGGCCGCACACTTCGGCCTGGACGCGCGATGCCGCTCGATCGCCTTCTCCGCGCTGGGCTTCGACGTCTCGGTGCTGGACATGCTGACCCCGCTGACCACCGGCGGCTGCGTGCAACTGGTGCCGGACGAGGACCGTGTGGATCCGGCCCGCCTGCAGCGCTTCCTGGAGGAGCACGACGTCACCTGGGGGTTCATCCCACCCGCGTTGCTGCCGCTGGTGGACCCGGCGCGCCTGCCGTACCTGAAGGACGTGGTGACGGCGGGTGAGCCGCCCGGGCCCGAGCAGGTGGCGCGATGGTCGGCGCACGCGCGCTTCCACAACTGGTACGGCCCGACCGAGTCGACCGTCTGCGTGGTGGGCGGCGAGTTCGACGGCGTGTGGGAGCGGCCGCTGCCGATCGGACGGCCGCTGCGCGGCTGCCGGGCGCACATCCTCGACGAGGAGTTGAACGAGTGCCCGGCCGGTGTGCCCGGTGAGCTGTTCATCGGCGGGCCGCAGGTGAGCCGCGGGTACCTGGGCCGGCCCGGGCTGACGGCGGAGCGTTTCGTGCCCGACCCGTTCGCGGCGGAGCCGGGCGCGCGGTTGTACCGGACCGGCGATCACGTGGCGTGGGAGGAGGACGGTCAGATCTCGTTCATGGGCCGCCTCGACCGCCAGGTGAAGGTCCAGGGGCAGCGGGTGGAGATCGGCGAGGTGGAGTCGGCGCTGCGCGCCCATCCCGGGGTGCTGCAGGCGGTGGTGGACTTCGCGGGCGAGCTGGTGGCCTACGTGACGCCCAAGGACGCGCCCGGCCTGGCCGAGCTGCGCGCGGATCTGGCGGTGCGGCTGCCGCCGTACATGCTGCCGAGCAGGCTGGAACGGCTGGACATCCTCCCGCTGAACGCCTCGGGCAAGGTCGACCTCGCCACGCTCCGGGCGCGGTCCCGGCCGGAGCGGGGAGGCGGCACGGGGCTGGCCGGGATCTGGGCGCGGGTGCTGGAGGCGCCCGCCCCGGACGACGGAGACGACTTCTTCCAGCGCGGCGGGCACTCGCTGCGGGCGATGCGGCTGGTGGCGGCGGTACGCGCGGAGCTGGGCCGGGCGGTGTCGGCCGAGGACGTCTACACGGCCAGGACCTTCGGCGAGCTGCGTGCGCTGGTGGAGCGCGCGCCACGGGAGACCGTCGCGGCGCCGCCCACCGGGAGCCCGCCCGCGCTCTCCCCCGCCCAGCGCCGGATGTGGTTCGTCGAGCAGCTCGCGCCGGCGTCCACCGCGCACAACATCGCGATGGCCGAGCGGATCCGCGGCCCGCTCGACACCACCGCGCTCCGGCGCGCGCTCACGGCCGTGGTGACGGTCCACGAGGCGCTGCGCTGGCGGGTGGGCACGCGCGACGGGATCCCCGAGGTGACGGTCGCGCCGCCGGGCGAGGTGCCGCTGCCGATCGACGACCGCTCGGCCGGGGAACTGGCCGAGGCGTTGCAGGCGGAGGCGCGGGCGCGTTTCGACCTGGCCGCCGGGCCGCTGTTCCGGGCGCGGCTCATCCGGCTCGGCCCGGACGAGCACGTGCTCTGCCTGACGGCGCACCATCTGGTGTTCGACGGCTGGTCGCAGGACGTGCTCTACCGGGACCTGGCCGTCGCCTATCGCGGCGAGCAGGTCGAGACGCGAGGGCACGGGTTCGCCGACTACGTGCGCTGGCTGCGCGGGCACGGCGACGGCCAGGCGCTGAGCTGGTGGCGGGAGCACCTGCGCGATGCCCCGCTGGTGCTGGACCTGCCGAGGGACGCGGCCAGGCCGCCCGCGCAGACCTTCGACGGCGCCTCCTGCCGGGGCGAGATGGACGCGACGCTCGCCAAGCGGGTGGCCGAGCTGGCCGCGAGACTGGGCGCCACGCCGTACGCGGTGCTGCTGGCGGCCTTCGGCCGGCAACTGGCCGGGCTGGCGGGGCGGGACGACCTGGTGGTGGGAGCGGCGTACGCGGACCGGCCGGACGTGGCGTTCGAGTCGTTGGTGGGGATGTGCGTGCAGGTCCTGCCGCTGCGGCTGCGCCCCCGGGGGGACTTCGCGGAGCAGGTGACGGCGTGCGCGGCCGAGCTGGGCGCGGCGATCCGGCACCGGGACGTGCCGCTCGGGCAGTTGCTGGAATCGCTGCGGCTGCCGCGCGACCTGAGCCGCAACCCGATCACGCAGGTCATGTTCAACATGTACAACTTCGCGCAGACCAGGCTGGAGCTGGCCGGTTGCGCGAGCGAGCCGATGCGGCCCGGGCTGCCGGGGGCGCTGTTCGACCTGACCATGTACGTGAGCGAGCACCGCGACGGTTACGCGCTGGAGCTGGTCTACAACCCCGGCCTCTACACGGCCGAGCGCATGGCGGCGCTGGTCGGCGGCTACGTCGAGCTGCTCGACGAGCTGCTGACGGGGCGGGTGGAGCACGACGTCCCCGACGTGGAGCTCCCGGCCTGGGCCGGGCCCGGGTTGCTGGAGCTGGTCGGCGACGCGCACGTGCGGACGCGGCGGCGGACCGAGGCGGCGCTCCGGACGGCGGGTGTCGAGCCGGGGGCCGTGGTGGCCGTCGTCGCCTCCCGGGTGCCCGAGCTGCCGGGGACCCTGCTCGGCGTGCTGGCGGCGGGGGCGCGGTGGGTGGTGATCGACTCGGCTCATCCTCCTGCCGTACAGGAGAGGCAGATCGCCGCGGCGGGAGCGCGGGCGGTCCTGCGGGAGCGCGAGATCGAGCTGCGCGAGGGCGGCACCGATCTGCCGGGGGCCGGTTATCTCTCGATGACCTCAGGCACCACGGGCGATCCCAAACCGGTCGTCACCACCGAGCGGCCGCTGGCTCATTTCATCTCCTGGTATGTCCGCACCTTCGCGGTCGGGTCGCAGGATCGGTTCGCGCTCCTGTCCGGGCCGTCCCACGATCCGGCGCTGCGGGACATGTTCGTCCCGGCCGCGGCGGGCGCCGAGCTGTTCGTGCCCGAGCAGGAGCTGACCCGTGATCCCGCCAGGCTCGTCGCCTGGCTGCGCGAGCACGCGATCACCGTGCTCCACCTGACGCCGCAGCTCGCGGCGGTGCTGGCGGGCACCGGCGTCACGCTGCCCGACGTGCGGCTGGCCGGGGTGGGTGGCGACCGGTTCACCGGCGCCGAGGCGGGCAGGTTGCGCGCGCTCGTGCCTCATGCCCGGCTCGTCGCCTTCTACGGCACGACCGAGACGCCGCAGGCGCACGCGTGGCACGAGCTGGCGGAGCCGTACCCGGAGGTCGTGCCGATCGGGCGGCCCGTCGAGGGCAGCGAGATCATCGTGGTGACGGCGGACGGCAGGCGAGCCGCGGTGGGTGAGCTCGGCGAGGTGGTCGTCCGCAGCCGCCACCTGGCCACCGGCTACCTGGATCCGGAGCTGACCGGTCGGCGCTTCGCCGGTGACCGCTTCCGCACCGGGGACCTGGGGCGGCGCAACCCCGACGGCACGATCACCCCGGCGGGGCGCGCCGACGACCAGGTGAAGGTGCGCGGGTTCCGGGTCGAGCTGGGCGAGGTGGAGGCGGCGCTCGCCGCCTGCAAAGACGTGCGGGCCGCCGCGGCCAGGGTCGAGGGCGGCACGCTCATCGGCTACGTCGTGCCCGCGCGGCCGGGGCTGGCGGCGCATCGCGTCCTGGAGGAGCTGCGCCGCGTGCTGCCCGGGCACGCCGTGCCCACCGAGGTGGTGGCGCTGCCCGCGCTGCCGCTGACGCCCAACGGCAAGGTGGACCGCGCCGCGCTGCGCGGACGGCCGGTCGAGCAGCCAAAGGCCGACGGCCGCCCCGCGCAGAAGGTCGACGGTCCCACGCAGAAAACCGTGGCCCAGGTGTGGCACGCCGTGCTGGGCATGCCGCGGCTCGGCCCCGACGACAACTTCTTCGAGATCGGCGGCCACTCGCTGGCCATGGCCGCCGTGCAGGCGCGGCTGAAGGCGGCGACCGGGCGCGAGGTCCCGATCGTGGAGCTGTTCAGGCATCCCACGATCCGGACGCTCGCCGCTCATCTCGATGGCGAGGGCGGCAGCCCGGGGCTGGACCGGGCGGCGCGCCGCCTTGCCGTACGCCGAGACAGGTTGAGGAACCGCAACGAGAAGGGGACTGCCCCATGACGGACGAGCCCACGGCTGAGCCGATCGCGATCATCGGCTTGTCGTGCCGAGTCCCGGGAGCGGGTGACGCGCGGCAGTTCTGGCGCAACCTCGCCGACGGCGTCGAGTCGCTGACCACCTACACCCTGGAGGAGCAACGGGCGCTGGGCGTGGCGGAAGGTGTGCTGGCCGACCCGAACTTCGTGCCGGCCGCGATGGTGCTGGAAGACCACGAGGACTTCGACGCGGCGTTCTTCGGCATGTCGATCAGGGAGGCGGAGGTCCGCGATCCGCAGCATCGGATGTTCCTGGAGCTGTCGCACACGGCGTTGGAGGACGCGGGTTACGACTCGTTCCGCTATCCAGGCGAGATCGGCGTGTACGCCGGGACCGGAACGGACGCCTACCAGTGGCGCAACATCCGCAGCAACGCCCAGGCCCACAAGAACGCCGGCTGGCTGGCGGTCATGGTGGGCAACCACGTCGACTACTGCGCCACCCTCACCTCGTACAAGCTCGACCTGCGCGGCCCCAGTTACACCGTGCACACCGCGTGCTCGAGCGCGCTGGTGGCGGTGCACATCGCGTGCGAGGCGCTGCGCAACGGCGAATGCGACATGGCGCTGGCCGGCGCCGCCATGCTGGACCTGCCGCAGGGCGAGGGGTACGTCTACGACCAGGACGGCATCGTCTCGCCCGACGGGCACACCCGCTCCTTCGACGCCGGCTCCGGCGGCACCATCTGGGGCAGCGGCGGCGGCGTCGTCGTGCTGAAGCGGCTGTCCGAGGCGATCGACGACCGCGACAACATCCGCGCGGTGGTCCTGGGCAACGCGATCAACAACGACGGCGCGGGCAAGGTGGGCTTCTCCGCGCCGAGCCTGGACGGGCAGGCCGCGGTGATCGCGCAGGCGCTGGGCGTGGGCGGCGTGGACCCGCGTACGGTCACCTACATCGAGGCGCACGGCACCGGCACGGCGCTCGGCGACCCGATCGAGGTGGCCGCGCTGTCCAGTGTGTTCGCGCAGCATACGGCCGACACCCAGTGGTGCGGCATCGGCTCGGTCAAGAGCAACATCGGCCACCTCGGCCAGTCGGCCGGCATGCCCGGCGTGATCAAGACGGTGCTGGCGCTGGAGAACCGGCTGATCCCGCCGACGCTGCACTACACGAGCCCCAACCCGAAGATCGACTTCCCGGCGAGCCCGTTCTACGTCGTCTCCTCGCCGACGAAGTGGGAGCGCGACGGCTTCCCGCGCCGTGCCGGGGTCAGCTCGTTCGGTATCGGCGGCACGAACGCGCATGCCGTACTGGAAGAGGCGCCGCCGCGCCCGCCGCTTCCCCGCGAGCGGCCCGCGCACCTGCTGAAGCTGTCGGCCAGGACGGAGTCGGCGCTGGCCGCCGCGCGGGAACGGCTGGCGGCGCACCTGGCCGCGCATCCCGAGACGGACCTGGCCGACGTGGCCTTCACGCTGCGGGTGGGCCGCCGCGAGCTCAAGCACCGGGCCGCCGTCGTCGCCACGTCGCCGTCCGACGCGGTGGCCGCGCTGGCCGATCCCCGGCGGATCGTCGCCGGCGCCCGGCCGAAGCGGGCCCCGCAGGTGGCCTTCCTCTTCTCCGGTCAGGGCTCCCAGTACGGCGGCATGGCCGCGGAGCTGTACCGGAACGAGCCGGTCTTCCGCGAGGCGGTCGACGAGTGCGCGGCCGTCCTGGACGTGCGTGAGCAGATCTTCGCCATCGGCGAGGAGGCGGACGAGGCGCTGCGGCAGACCTCGCTCACCCAGCCCGCCCTGTTCACGGTCGAGTACGCGCTGGCCAGGCTCTGGCTCTCGCTGGGCGTCGAACCGGCCGCGATGATCGGCCACAGCATCGGCGAGTACGCGGCGGCCACCATCGCCGGCGTCTTCGCGCTGCCCGACGCCCTGCGGCTGGTCGCGGCGCGCGGCCGGCTGATCCAGGGCATGCCGCCGGGCTCCATGCTGGCCGTGCAGCTCATGCCCGACGAGATCACGCCGATGCTGCCCGACGGCGTCTCCGTGGCCACCGTCAACGGCCCCGGCACGTGCGTGGTGTCCGGCCCGTCCGAGTCGGTCAGGGAACTGGCCGAGATGCTGGAGGAGGAGGGCATCGGCTGCACCCTGCTGCGCACCTCGCACGCCTTCCACTCGGCGATGATGGAGCCGATGCTCGGCGAGTTCCGCGAGCTGGTCGCGGCCGTCGGGCCGGCCGCGCCGAGCCTGCCGTTCCTGTCCAACGTCACCGGCACCTGGATCACCGCCGCGGAGGCCACCGACCCGTCCTACTGGGCCAGGCACGTGCGCGAACCGGTCCGTTTCGGCGACTGCGTCTCGACGCTGCTGACCGACGGCGAATGGATCATGATCGAGTGCGGGCCGGGACGGCAACTGTCCGGCCTGGCGGACGCCCAGCTACCCGCCGGTGCGATCGCCCCGCTGCCGTCGCTGCCCGGCCCGCGTGACCGGGCCGGCGACGTCGCGATCTTCTCGCAGGCCGTGGGCGCGCTCTGGGTCCACGGCATCGAGCTGAACGACTTCGGCGCCCCCGGCTACCGCGTCTCGCTGCCGACCTACCCGTGGGAGCGGCAGCGCGCCTGGATCGACCCCGACCCGCAGGGCGCCTTCGCCGGTGGCGTCGCCCGCCCGCGGCAGGCCGACGGGCCGCTGCCGCCCGAGCAGTGGTACGGCGTGCCGGTCTGGCGTCAGGCCCCCGCCCGTCCGGCGACGCCGTCGCCGATCACGCGCTGCCTGGCCTTCGTGGACGAGGACTCGGCCGCGCTGGCGGACGCGCTGCGCGCCTCCGGTGCGGAGGTTCTGGAGGTGCGGCCGGGCGACGCCTTCGGCGCCTTCGACGGACATTTCACGGTACGGCCGGCCGTACGGGAGGACTACGACGCGCTGCTCGAAGCGGTCGGCGAGATTCCCGGGCGGATCGTGCACGCCTGGGCCCTCACCGGCGGCGAGCAGACGTGGGCGGCGCAGGAGCGCGGCTTCTTCGGCGTCCTGGGTCTCGTGCAGGCGCTGTCGGCGGCCCAGCCTCCTGGCGGTGTGCAGCTCGATCTGGTGACCGCCGGCACGATGGACGTCGTCGGCGACGACCTGACCAGGCCGGAGCACGCGACGCTGGCCGCCTTCGCCCGGGTCGTCCCCCTGGAGACGCCGTGGCTGCGCGTCCGCCACATCGACGCGCCGGATCGGGACGCGGTACGCGGCGTCGCCGCCGAGCTGGGCCGCCAGGCGGAGCCCGGCGAGGCCGGGCTGCTGGCCCCGGTCGCCCTGCGCGGCGGCAAGCGGTGGCTGCTCGGCTACGAGCAGGTGGAGGTGGCGAGCGAGCCGGGCGAGCCGCGCGACGGCCAGGTGTACGTGATCACCGGCGGTCTGGGCGGCATCGGCGTCTCGCTGGCCGAGGATCTGGCGGGGCGCGCCCGCGTCGGCCTCGTCCTGCTGTCCAGGAGCGGGCTGCCCGGCGGCCCGCCACGGTCGGCCCGCGAGGCGCGCGCCGTCGAGGCGATCCGCCGGATGGAGGCCGCCGGGGCGCGGGTGCTGACCCTGGCCGCCGACGTGACGGATCCGGCGGACATGCGCCGGGTCAGGGACGACACGCTCGCCGCCTTCGGCCGGGTGGACGTGCTCGTGCACGCGGCCGGCCTGCCCGGCGGCGGCATGGCCCAGATCAAGGAGAGGGAGGCGGCCGAGGCCGTGCTCCGCCCCAAGGTGCTCGGCACGCTGGCGCTCCAGGAGGCCTTCGGCGACCTGGAGCTGGAGGCCGTGGTGCTCTGCTCGTCGATCACCGCGGTGGCCGGCGGGTTCGGGCAGATCGACTACTGCGCGGCCAACAACTTCCTCGACGCGCACGCCCGCGCCGGACGAGGCTGGAACGCGGCCCAGATCGTCAGCGTCAACTGGGGCAAGTGGCTGGAAGTCGGCATGGCGGCGGAGACCGAGGCGCCCGCCGGATTCGTCGCGTTGCAGCGCGGCGACCGGATCAAGGCGATCGACCACCCGGTCCTCACCGCCCGGCACGCCGGCGAAGGACTCGACTGGTGCAGCGGCACGCTCTCGCCGGGCACGCACTGGGTGCTGGACGAACACCGCATCGCCGGCGTCCCGGTGCTGCCGGGCACCGGTCACCTCGAGCTGGCCAGGACGGCCGCCGAGGCGGTGCTGCCCGGCGACGGGCTCGTCGAGCTGCGGGACGTGGTGTTCGTCGAACCGCTGTCGGTGGCCGACGGGGCGACCGCCGAGGTACGGGTGATCTTCACCCCGGAGACGGACGGCGCGGAGTTCCAGGTGCAGAGCATCATCGGCGGGTCGCACCGTACCCATGCCAGAGGCATGGCGGCCAAGGTGAACCCGCCACCGGCCGGCCGCGTGGACCTGCGCGCGATCATGGATCGCTGCGTGCCCTCCGCGGATGGGCAGGGCGGCGTCCCGCTGTCGGGTCTGCTCACGCTGGGCGGGCACTGGAGCAGGACCCTGGCCGCCACGCATACCGGCCGGCAGGAGGCGCTCGGCCTGTTCGAGGCCAACGACGTGCTGCTGGCCGATCTCGACCTGTGGGGGCTGCACCCGGCCCTGCTCGACGCGGCCACCACCTTCAGCTGGAGCCAGATCGAGGGTCACTACCTGCCGCTCGGCTACGGCCGGATCACCGTACGCGGGGGCCTGCCCGAGGCGTTCTGGAGCCACCTGCGCATCACCAGCACCGACACCGACGAGGTGCTGGTCGTCGACGTCACGTTGATCGCGCCCGACGGAACGGTGCTGGTGCAGGTCTCCGACTACGTCCTGCGGCGGATCGACACCGAGGCCGTGGTGGCCGGGGTCGTCACCAGCGCCGACTCCCAGCGCGCCGCCCCAGCGGCGCCCCGCGATGCGGCCCATGGTGCGGCCGGCGATGCGATCGGCATCCGGCCTGCCGACGGGGCCGTCTCCCTGCGCCGGCTGCTCGCCGCCCCACTCGGCCCCCAGGTCGTGGTGGCGGCCACCACGGTGGCCGAACTCGTCGCCGGCGTCGGCTCGCTGACCCAGGAGACCGTCGAGACCGAACTCGACCCGGCAGCGGTCGCCGACCGGCAGGACAAGGCGCCGGCCGAGGGTTACGTCGCCCCGCGCAACGACGCCGAGACCACGATCGCCCGCCTGTGGGGCGAGGTGCTCGGCGGCGACCACATCGGCATCGACGACGACTTCTTCGAGCTGGGCGGCAACTCGCTCATCGCGGTCCAGCTCATCGCCCTCATCCGTAAGGAGCTGGGGGTGCGGCTGCCGATGCGCAGCCTCTTCGAGGAGCCGACCGTGGCCCGCGTCGCGGCCCTGATCGACGCCGCCGCCCAGCCCACTCCCGGGCCCACTCCCGGGCCCACTCCCGGGCCCACTCCCGGGCCCACCCCTGGGCCCGCCACCCAGACCATCCCCCGCCTCCCCCGGAGTTCCGCATGAGCGCAGAGACCAAGGTCGTTCTCAACGACGAGGAGCAGTACTCCATCTGGCCCGCCGACCGGGACAACCCCTCCGGCTGGTACGACGCCGGCTTCTCCGGCACCAAGGACGAATGCCTGGAGCACATCGAGCGCGTGTGGACCGACATGCGGCCGAAGAGCCTGCGAGAGGCGATGGCCGGTGAGTGATGCCTTCCCCGCGTCCTCCGGCCAGGAGCGGATGTGGTTTCTCGCGCGCTTCGAGCCCGACCTGGCCGTCTACAACATCGGGATGTCCATGCCGATGGCGGCCAGACAGCCGGTGGACCCGCGCCGGCTGGAGCGGGCGATCGATCTGGTGGTGCGGCGCCATGAGGCGTTGCGCACCACGTTCGAGTTCCGGGACGGGCAGGTGGTGCAGATCGTCAGCCCCGACGCGCCGCCCACGGCGCTGACGGAGACGGACCTGACCCACCTGCCGCGGGCCGCCGCCGAGGCGGAGCTGGCCCGGCTGGCCAGGGCCGACGCGGTGCTGCCGTTCGACATGGAACGGGCCCCGCTGTTCCGCGCCAGGCAGGTCAAGCTGGCCGAGGACGATCTGCGGCTGGTCATCGTCTTCGATCACACGATCTTCGACGGCGTCTCGTCCATGATCTTCATGGACGAGGTGGGCGAATGTTACGACGCCCTCGGCGAGGACCGGGCGCCGAAGCTGCCCGAACTGCCGATCCAGTTCGCCGACTTCGCGGTGTGGCAGCGCGGCAGGCTGTCCGGCGAGTTCCTGGAGACCGAGCTGGCGTACTGGCGCGAGCGGCTGGCCGGGGTGCCCGCCGACCTCGCCCTGCCGGGCGATCGGCCACGGCCGGCCCGCCGTACGTATCGGGGCGAGATGCGGCTCGGCGCCTACTCCCCCGAGCTGTCGGCGGGCGTGGAGCTGCTGGCCAAGGAGCTCAACGCGACGTTGTTCACGGTGATGCTCACCGCGTACGCGGCCGTGTTGTCGCGCTGGTCCGGGATCGACGACATCGTGGTGGGCACGCCGATCGCGGGACGGCTGCTGCCCGAGACCGAGCCGGTCATCGGCATGTTCGTCAACGCGGTGCCGCTGCGCGTCGATCTGTCGGGCACGCCCACCTTCCGCGAGGCCGCCGCCCGCGTACGGGCGACGGTGGCCGAGGCGTTGGACCATCAGGAGCTGCCGTTCGAGCGGCTCGTGGAGGACCTGCAGCCGGCCCGGGACCTGAGCGTGCCGGCCCTCTATCAGGTGATGTTCAACCTGGCCGTCCTCACCAACGAGGGGCAGATCGCCAACGGCACCGCGAAGGCGGACATCCAGCTCGACCTCAACATGCGCGACGGGCGGCTGCACACCCGGCTGGAGTACGCCACCGACCTGTTCGATCCGGAGACCATCGAACGCTTCGAGACGAATCTGCGCCGGCTGGTCGAGTCGGCCGTCGCCGACCCCGACCGGACGCTCTCCACGCTCCCGCTGCTCACGGAGGAAGAGCGTGAGCGGGTGCTGGCCCTCGGGACCGGCGCCCCCCAGGCCGCGCCCGGGACCCTGCACGCGTTGATCGAGGCCCAGGCCGCCGCGACCCCCGGCGCTCCCGCGGTGCTCTTCGGCGATGTCACGCTCACCTACGCCGAGCTCAACGGCCGCGCCAACCGGCTCGCCCGGTATTTGCGCCACATCGGCGTCGAACGTGGTCAGCCCGTCGCGGTCAGCGCGGAGCGCTCGCCCGAGCTGGTCGTCGCGCTGCTCGCCGTCCTCAAGGCGGGCGGGGCGTACGTGCCGCTGGATCCCGAATACCCGCCGGACCGGCTGGAGTTCATGCTCTCCGACTGCGGCGCACGGGTACTGCTCACCCAGCGCCACCTGCCGACCGGTGGGCCGATCAAGACCGTGGTGCTGGAGGACGACCACGACCTCGGCTCCGGCGATCTCGAGCCGGTGACCGGACCGGACGACGCCGCGTACCTGATCTACACCTCGGGCTCGACCGGCCGGCCGAAGGCCGTGGTCAACACCCACCGCGGCATCGTCAACCGCCTCGCCTGGATGCAGGAGACGTTCGGCCTGACGGCCGGCGACGTGGTGATGCAGAAGACCCCGACCAGCTTCGACGTGTCGGTGTGGGAGCTCTTCTGGCCGCTGCTGCAGGGCGCCTGCCTCGTCCCGGTACGGCCGGGCGGCCACCGCGACCCCGGCCACCAGCGCGACCTGATCAAGCGGCACGCGGTCACCACGATGCACTTCGTGCCGTCGATGCTCGCCCTCTTCCTGGAAGAGGCGAACATCGAGTCGTGCACGTCGCTGCGGCGCGTGGTGTGCAGCGGCGAGGAGCTGCCTCCCAGGATGGCGGCCCGCTTCTTCGACCGCCTGCCCGGCGTGGAGCTGCACAACCTCTACGGCCCGACCGAGGCGGCCGTCGACGTCTCCTGGCACGCCTGCCGGCCGGGCGAGACGGTGATCCCCATCGGCCGTCCGATGCCCGGCTGCCGCCTGCACGTCCTCGACGAGCACCTGGAGCCGATGCCCGTCGGCGTGCCCGGTCACCTGCACATCGGCGGCGTCCAGGTGGCCCGCGGCTACGCGGGACGGCCGGGGCTGACGGCCGAGCGTTTCGTCCCCGACCCGTACGGCCCGCCGGGCGCGCGCCTGTACGCGACCGGCGACCGGGCCCGGCTGCGCGCCGACGGCGAACTGGAGTTCCTCGGCCGCATCGACGACCAGGTGAAGGTGCACGGCTGGCGAGTCGAGCCGGGCGAGATCGAGGCGGCGCTGGCCGAGGACGCCCGGGTGCGCAGGGCCGTGGTGGCCCTGCGTGATGACGCGCCGGGCGGCCGCGGGCTGGTGGCCTACGTGGACTGGACGGGCGAGGCGGACCGGCTGTCGCACGAGATGCGGACCGGGCTGGCGGGCAAATTGCCCCCGGCGCTGGTGCCGCAGGCGTTCGTGCAGGTCACCGAGTTCCCCTTGGGCCCGAGCGGGAAGCTCGACCGCGCCGCGCTGCCGCCGCCCACCGGGCCCGGCCGCGGCGATCTGGGCACCGCCTATGTCGCGCCGGAGACGCCGCTGGAGGAGGAGGTGTGCGCGCTCTGGGGCGAGCTGCTCGGCCGTGACCGGGTGGGCGTCGAGGACGACTTCTTCGCGCTCGGCGGCCACTCGCTGCTGGCCGTCCTGCTGATCACCCGGTACCGGGAGTGGTACGGGATCGAGATGGACCTGCGGGTCTGTTTCGAGCTCACCACGGTGGCCGAGCACGCCCTGGCCGTACTGGAACTCCAGCTCGGCGACGTCGAGCTGAACGAGCTCCTGGGGGAGGACACGGACGGATGAGTGGCGGATGAGTGAGGTGAGAGGGCGGCTGGCCCGGCTCAGCCCGGAACAGCGCGCGGCGCTGGAGCGCAAGCTCCTGCGGCGGCCGAAGGCGCGGCCCACCGGCATTCCCGCGCGCAGCGATCCGGACGCGCCGGCGCCGCTCTCCTACGGGCAGGAGCGGCTCTGGTTCCTGCAGCGGCTCGACCCTGCCGACGCCTCCTACAACATGTACCTGGTGCAGCGGCTGCGCGGTGAGCTGTCCATCCAGGACCTCGCCAGGGCGCTGACCACCGTGGCGGCGCGGCACCCGATGTTGCGGGCCCGCTTCCCCGCCGTGGAGGGCGGTCCGGTCCAGGTCGTCGAGCCGGCGCTGAAGCTCGATCCGGTGCTGGTGGACCTCACGGACCTGCCCGCGGCCGAACGCGAGGCGCGGGCCACCTCGATCGTGGCCGAGCTGACCAACGCGCCGTTCGACCTGGCCACGGGCCCGCTGGTGCGGGTGCACCTGATCACGCTGTCGGCGACCGATCACGTGCTCTGCCTGGTCCTGCATCACCTGGTGGCCGACGGCTGGTCCCTTAAGATCATCTTTTCCGAGCTGGCCGCCTGCTACACCGGGAACGCGGCCGGGCTGAGCGCGCCCTCGCTCGACTACCGCGACTATGCGGCCTGGCAGCGTGGCCGGGAGCCGTCGCAGGAGTCCCTGGACTACTGGCGGGCCCAGCTCGACGGTGTGGAGCCGCTCGACCTGCCCACGGATCGGCCGCGACCGGCCGTACGCGGAACCAGGGGCGACTACTGCGCGCGCCGCATCGGCCCCGAGCTGACGGCCCGCCTGGAGCGGCTGGCCAGGGACGAGCGCGGCACGCTCTTCATGGTCCTGCTGGCCGCCTACCAGCTCCTCCTGGGAGCGCACTGCGGCACGGACGACCTCACGGTCGGCTCGGTCATCGCCGGGCGCGATCGCCCGGAACTCCAGGACGTCGTCGGCTTCTTCCCCGAGACGCTCGTGCTGCGCGGCGACCTGTCCGGCGACCCGACCTTCCGCACGCTGCTCGCGCGGACCAGGGCAACGGTCCTGGACGCCTTCGCGCACCAGGACATCCCCTTCGAACGCCTGCTCAACGACCTCGGCATCCGCCGCGACCTGAGCACGACGCCGCTGTTCCAGGCGATGTTCGTGATCCAGGACAAGGAGGCCTCCGCCCTTCCGCTGCCCGGCATAGAGGCGGAGATCTTCGACCCGGGGGCGACGCAGGCGAAGTTCGACCTGATGCTGGACGTCACCCAGTTCGACGGCTCCCTCTGGGCGATGCTGTCCTACGCCGGCGACCTGTTCGAGGAGGAGACCGCGACGCGGTTGCTGCGGCGGTGGGAGCGGGTGCTGGAGACGGTAGCGGGCGACCCGGGCGCGCCGCTGTCCGCGCTGCGCGCGGCGATGCTGCTGCCCGAGGACAGGCCGCCGGTCCTCGACGCCCCGCAGCCGCCCGCGCGCGACGTGCTCGACCTCTTCCAGGAGCGCGTACGGCTGACGCCCGGCGCGCCGGCGGTGAGCCACGGCACCCGCCGGGTCACCTACGCCGAGCTGGACGCCATGGCCGCCGTGCTGGCGGGGCGCCTGTCCGAGGCCGGCGTCGGCCCGGACACGGTCGTGGGCCTGCGCGCCAGGCGCTCGGTGGAGCTGATCGCCGGGATGCTCGCCGTCGGCATGGCGGGCGGCGCGTACCTGCCGCTCGACCCGGCCTACCCGCCGGAGCGGCTGCGGTGGATGGCGGCGGACGCGGGCGCGGCCCTGGTGCTGGACGAGGACGATCTACGCGAGCCGGGCGGCTCACCTCGGGCCGCAGTGCTGGGCTCGCTGGCGTACGTGATCTACACCTCGGGTTCGACCGGGCGCCCCAAGGGCGTGGAGGTGCCGCGCGAGGCGCTGGCGGCGCGGGTGGGCTGGATGCGGGAGCACTACGGGCTCGGGCCGGGCGACCGCGTCCTGCAGTTCGCCTCGCCGAGCTTCGACACGCACGCCGAGGAGATCTACCCGGCGCTGGCCGCCGGCGCCGAGCTCGTGCTCTGCCCGGACGACCCGCTGCCCGACTTCCTGAAGACTCCGGAGGGTGCCGCGCTCACCGTGCTGGACCTGCCCACGTCGTACTGGCGGGAACTGCTGTCCATGGGCGTCGCCTGGCCGCCCGGTCTCCGGCTGCTCATCCTGGGCGCCGACCCGCTGCCCGGCCCCGCCCTGGCCACCTGGTACGAGTCCGGCCCCCCGGGTGTTCGCCTGATCAACAGCTACGGCCCCACCGAGACCACGATCATCGCCGCCACCGCCGAGATGGACCCCGCCGAGGCGCTGCGCCGCCCGACCGTGGGCGTCGCCCTGCCCGGCACCACGCTTGAGGTGCTGGCCCCCGACGGGCTCCCGGTTCCGCCCGGGGTCGCGGGCGAGCTCCACATCGGCGGCAGCGGCCTGGCGCGCGGCTACCGGGGCGCGCCCGCGCTCACCGGCGAGCGCTTCGTCCCCGGTCCTGACGGCTCGCGCCGCTACCGCAGCGGCGATCGGGCCCGCTTCCGCCTGGACGGCAGGCTGGAGATCCTCGGCCGCCTGGACCGGCAGGTGAAGGTGCGCGGCTACCGCGTGGAGCCGGGCGAGGTGGAATCCGTGCTGCTCGCCCACCCGTCCGTACGGCAGGCCACCGTGGTGGTCCGCGACGACCGCCTGATCGCCTACGCCGTCCACGACGCCGGGGACACCGGGGACACCGGGGACGCCTTACGCGATCACCTCGCCGCCGAGCTCCCCCCGCACATGGTGCCCAGCGCGATCGTC
The DNA here is from genome assembly GCF_040654715.1 of Nonomuraea sp. NPDC050643. Classification (NCBI taxonomy): domain Bacteria; kingdom Bacillati; phylum Actinomycetota; class Actinomycetes; order Streptosporangiales; family Streptosporangiaceae; genus Nonomuraea; species Nonomuraea sp. NPDC050643. The sequence goes on from NZ_JBFAIM010000067.1 coordinate 78,579, forward strand.
TCGCTCGATCGCATCCCGCTGACCCCCGGCGGCAAGGTCGACCAGGCCGCCCTGCCCGCACCGGGCCAGCCTCCGGGCGCGGCGTACGAGCCGCCGGCCGGGCCGGCCGAGGAGCTCGTCTGCCTGGTCTGGTCCGAGGTGCTGGGGCTGGAGCGGGTGGGCGCGCTGGACGACTTCTTCCGGCTCGGCGGCCACTCGCTGCTGGCCACCAGGACCACGGCCCGCATCGCCGCGGCCACCGAGCTGGAGGTGCCGCTCAAGCTGGCCTTCACCCACCCGACGCCACGCCTGCTGGCCGCGGCGCTGGAGCACCTGGCCGAGGAGGCCGACGAGCGTGGATGAGCGGCGTGCGCGCGTGGAGGCCCGCTTCCGCAAGGCGGTGGCGGGCCTCGGCACCGGCACCGGCACCGGCGTCGCGGAGGAGATCCCGCGACGGGCCGAGGGCAGCGATCCCCCGCTGTCGTTCGCGCAGGAGCGGCTGTGGTTCATGGAGCAGTTCGCCCCCGGGACGAGCGCCTACGTGCTGCCCGTGTCGGCCAGGCTCCGCGGCCCGCTCGACGTCGAACGGCTGCGGCGGTCGCTCGACGCCGTGGTCGCCCGGCACGAGAGCCTGCGCATGACCTTCCCCGCCGGCCCCGACGGGCGGCCGGAGGCGCGGGTGGCGGATCGGGTGCGCGTCCCGCTGCGCGTCGTGGACGTGACGACGGAGACGGCGGCCAGGCAGGTGCTCAGCGCCGACGCCGCGCTCCCTTTCGACCTGGCGGCCGGTCCGCTGCTGCGCGCCACCCTGGTACGGCTGGCGCCCGACGACCACGCGCTGCTCGTCGCCGTCCATCACATCGTCGCCGACGGCTGGTCGGCCGACCTCATCCTCCGCGAGCTCCTGGCGCCACCGGAGCGCGGACCGCGGCTGGGTTTCGGCGACTACGCGTTGTGGCAGCGAGAGCGGCTGAGCGGCCCGCGCCTGGCGGCCGACCTGGCGTTCTGGCGGGGCGAGCTGGACGGGTTGCAGGTGCTCGAACCGCCCCTGGATCGGCCCCGCCCGCCTCGGCAGGGCTTCCGGGGCGGCTGGCACGACCTCGAACTGGAGGTGTCGGCGTTCCGCGAGCTGTGCCGGGCCGAGGGGGCGACGCTGTACATGGGGCTGCTCGCCGCCTTCCAGGTACTGCTGGCCCGCTGGTCCGGCATGACCGGCTTCGCGGTGGGGTCGCCGGTGGCCGGGCGGACCAGGCCGGAATTCGAGGAGATGGTGGGGCTGTTCGTCAACCTGCTCCCGATGCGGGCGCGGCTGGCGGGCGATCCCGGATTCGCCGAGTTGCTCCGCCGTACGCGGGATGGAGCGCTCGAGGTCTACGACCACCAGGAGCTGCCCTTCGAGAAGCTGGTCGCCGAGCTGGACCCCGTACGCGATGTCAGCCGCCCGCCGCTGGTACAGGTGCTGTTCGCGTTGCAGAGCTACCGCGACGGCGGCGAGGGCTTCGAGCCGGACAGCACGACCACCCGGTTCGACCTGGAGCTCTACGCCGCCGAGCGAGGTGAGCTGCTGGAGGGGCGCTTCGTCTACAACGCCGAGCTGTTCCGGCCGGAGACGATCGAGCGGCTGGCGCGGCGGTTCGCCGCGCTCCTGCGTGCGGTGGTGGCGGCGCCCGACGTGCCGGTGGGCCGCCTGGACATCCTGCCGGCCGAGGAGCGAGAGCAGATCTCCCGGTGGAACGCCACGACCCGGGAGCATCCGGGCGGGACCCTGCACGAGCTGGTCTTCGAGCAGGCCGAGCGGACACCGGAGGCGACGGCCCTGGTCTTCGAGGGCGACCGGCTGACCTACCGCGAGCTGGCCGAACGGGCCCGCGCCGTGGCGGCCGGGCTGAACGTGCGGGTGGACCAGCCGGTGGGTGTGTGCATGGAGCGGGGGCTGGACCTCCCGGTCGTGCTCCTCGGGGTGCTGGCGGCCGGTGGCGCCTACCTGCCGCTCGATCCGGGTCACCCGGCGGAGCGGACGCGCGGCATGCTGGCCGACGCGGGCGCCGACCTGGTGCTCACGGCGGCGGACGGGCCCGCGGCCCCGGGAGCCGTCGTGCGGGTGCGCGAGGACAACCTGGCCTACGTCATCTTCACCTCCGGATCCACCGGACGACCGAAAGGCGTCGGCGTCTCCCACCGGGCGATCGTCAACCGCCTGCGCTGGATGCAACACACCTTCCCACTCACCCCCCAAGACCGCGTCCTGCACAAAACACCCACCACCTTCGACGTCTCGGTCTGGGAACTCTTCTGGCCCCTCATCACCGGCGCCACCA